>CACZWF010000006.1 GCA_902784785.1 uncultured Bacteroidia bacterium | reverse complement strand
GCAAGCAGGGACGATGCCCATATTGATGGTACCGACACGCAACGCGGCGATGATTTCTTCATCGGTAATCGTAGAAGGATCGTCGAAGAACTTCTCCATCAAGGCTTCGTCGTATTCGGCGGCCGTCTCGACGAGTTTGTCTCTCCACTCTTCCACCTCGGCTTCCATTTCAGCGGGCACATCCTTGATCTGGTAGTTGACCAGCTCTTCGGAGGCATCGTAGTAAATGGCTTTGCGGGCGATCAAGTCCACGATTCCGAGGAACTTGTCTTCCGAGCCGATCGGCAGGCAGATAGGCACAGCCTTCGCGCCGAGCTTTTCTTTGATTTCCGACACGACCGCCAGGAAGTCGGCTCCCACGCGGTCCATCTTGTTGACGTACGCAATCTTGGGAACGTGATACTTGTCGGCCTGACGCCACACGGTCTCGCTCTGGGGCTGGACTTTGCCAACCGCGCAGAACGTCGCAACCGTACCGTCAAGCACGCGCAGGGAACGCTCCACCTCAACGGTGAAGTCCACGTGTCCCGGAGTGTCGATCAAGTTGATTTGGTAGGTCTTGCCACCATACTGCCAGAAAGCCGTCGTAGCCGCTGACGTAATGGTGATGCCTCTCTCCTGTTCCTGTACCATCCAGTCCATCGTCGCCGCGCCCTCGTGCACCTCTCCTATCTTGTGGGTCTTGCCCGTATAGTAAAGGATACGTTCGGACGTGGTGGTCTTACCGGCGTCGATGTGCGCCATAATACCGATGTTCCTGGTAAATTGAAGGTCTCTCGCCATCTTATTCAATCATCCTCATTAGAAACGGAAGTGAGCAAAGGCCTTGTTGGCCTCGGCCATTCTGTGCATATCTTCTTTACGCTTGAAAGCGGCGCCCTCACAGTTGTAAGCGGCGATGATTTCTGCACAAAGTTTTTCTGCCATGGAGTGGCCGGAACGCTTGCGGGCGAATACGATCATATTCTTCATAGAAAGTGAAATCTTCCTTTCCGGACGAACCTCCATAGGCACCTGGCCAAATATCCAGAGGAGCCTTGTCAGAATCTTTCATCTTCTCGCCTACCATATCAATGGCATCGTAAAAAATAGAATACGCGATACTCTTCTTCCCCTGCAACATCAGATTGTTCACGAAACGCGTAACCATCACGTCGTGAAACTTGGGATCAGGAAGTAGAATCCTCTTCTTAGGCTTCGATTTTCTCATTGTTACTAAAAATTAAAGGTAAAAAATAAAAAAGGTTACTTCTTAGATTTCTTCGGACGTTTGGCACCATACAAGGAACGGCCCTGAAGCCTTCCCTCTACGCCAGCCGTATCCAAAGCTCCTCTAAGGATGTGGTAACGTACACCGGGGAGATCCTTGACACGACCGCCGCGAACGAGCACGATGGAGTGCTCCTGGAGGTTGTGACCTTCTCCGGGGATGTACGCATTGACCTCTTTAGAGTTGGTCAGACGCACACGGGCCACCTTACGCATAGCCGAGTTAGGTTTCTTCGGCGTGGTGGTGTACACACGTACGCAAACCCCTCTCTTCTGAGGGCAAGAATCCAGCGCGCGAGATTTACTTTTAACCTCGATAACCTCGCGGCCTTTGCGAACAAGTTGTTGAATTGTAGGCATAAATAATTGTTAATAAATAATTTATGTTTCTTTTTCCCTTTTTTGGGGCTGCAAATTTACATATTTTTTTTGAAATGCACAACAAAAGCCCCGCAAATATGACTTTACGAGGCTTCTATCATGTTTGGTACTACTCCTGGCGCTTCCAGGGATTTCATTCCCGTCCGGCGAAGAACTTATATTGGAACAAGATAAGGTAGAAAGCACCGACGGTGACGCAGCTGTCGGCGAAATTGAACACAGGCTCGAAGAAACGGAAGGGCTGACCGCCCACCCACGGCATCCAAGAGGGCCAGACCGTGTCAATCAAAGGAAAGTAGAACATATCCACCACCTTTCCGAAAAAGAAGGGTGCGTAGGGCTCGCCGCCGAATGTCGCCACCACACCGGGCGCCGACGCTGAAAAAATCTGTCCGTAAAAAACGCTGTCCACGATATTGCCGAAAGCTCCGGCCGTGATCAGCGTCAGGCCCACCAGTACGCCCGTGGGCGCGGCATCCCGAATCAGTTTGCGAATCCACCAGCACAAAACCCCGAACAGGCCCAAGCGGAAAACCGTCAGCAACAATTTCCCGACCTTTCCGCCGAAACGGAAGCCGAAGGCCATCCCCTCGTTCTCCACAAAAGAGATGCGGAACCACTGGCCAATCACGCAAAAACTCTCGCCAAGCGACATATTGGTCTTGACGAGAATTTTGATGATTTGGTCAATTACAACGAGCAGAACCCCGAAAATGATGAGTTTGGTGCCCGTTGAAAGCTTTGCTTTGCTCATCAGTTTTTGCCTTGTTTGGAGAGCATCTCCTTGGCCTCGATGGTCATCGTGGCGTTGGGAACGACTCTCAGCCGCTCTTTGGGAATGAGCTTGCCGGTCACCTTGCAAATGCCGTAGGTCTTGTTCTCAATCCGCACCAGGGCTGCTTCCAGATTCTGGATATACTTGTACAAACGTTGGGCCAACTGGCCATTCTCTTCTTTGGCAAGACTGGTAGCGCCGTCCTCCATCGCGTTGAACGAATGGGAGGTGTCGGTGATGTCATTGTTGTCCGATTGGCGAAGCTGATTGTACTCGGCTTTCGCAGTGGCCAACTTCTCAAGGATGAGATCCTTGAACTCTTGGAGTTCTTCGTCGCTATAGCGAGTCTGAACCTGAGGGGTGTTTTCTGTTGCCATAAGCGTAATGTTTAAGAAGCAGGGGTTTTCACTACTTGAATTTTGATTTGGGTATCTCCCCACTCGACCTCGGCGGCATCGGCCGGAGCCTCTGTAGTCTTGCCGAGCGTCAAAGCGGTGGACAGGGTCTGGGACATCACATAGTCCCGGTAGTTGCGGAGCGAGGCCGCAATATCTTCATAGACCTCCCCATCGGCGTAAATGGCCGTCTGGATGCGGTCGGTGACAGCGAAATCTTTCTCCTTGCGGAGATTCTGGATGGGCCGTATCAGTTCGCGGGCCGTCCCCTCTTCGATGAGTTCGGGGGTGAGCGTGATGTCAAGGGCGACGGTCAGGGCGCCTTCGGAAGCCACGAGCCAGCCGGGCATATCTTCGGAATGAATCTCGTAGTCGGTCTTGGCCAGAACCACCTCACCGCCGGGCAGGTTGAGCGTGTACTCCCCTTCCGCCCTTTCGATGGCCGCAATCTGTTCCTGAGACATCGTACCGAACGCGGCGGCAATCTCTTTCATCCGAGGACCGTAAATCTTACCCAGGGTCTTGAAGTTGGGTTTTATTTTCTTGGTGATGATGCCCGTGGTGTCGGCGATGAATTCGAGGCTCTTGACATTGACCTCGGCCAAGATGACCGGACGGACCGCGTCAAGCTGGGCCTGCAGACGCTCGCTCAAGACGGGGACCATCAGGCGGGGAAGCGGCTTCTTGACATTGATGCCGACTTTCTTGCGAAGGGCCAGCACCATCGAACAGGTCTTCTGCGCGAGGGCCATACGCTCTTCGAGCGCCGTGTCGATATAGGACTCGTTGCAGGCAGGCATCAATTCATAATGCACATTCTTCGCGCCGGGAACAAGGTCGCACCACAGGCGGTCCGTGAAGAACGGGGCGATGGGGGCGGCCAACAGGGCGACGGTCTTGAGCACTTCCCAGATGGTCTGGTAGGCGGAAAGTTTGTCGTCCGAAGCACCGGAGGTCCAGATGCGTTTCTTGTTGAGACGGATGTACCAGTTGCTCAGGTCGTCGCAGACAAAGTCCTGAATCATACGGCCGGCGTCGGTCACATTGTAGTCTTCGTAACAGGCCTCCACCTTCTTGATGAGGGAATGGAGGTTGCTGATGATCCAACGGTCAAATTCGGGGCGCTGCGCGACGGGGATCGCAGGAGCGGCCGGGTCGAAATCGTCGATGTTCGCGTAAACGGCGAACAAGGCGTAGGTGTTGTAAAGGGTGCCGAAGAATTTGCGGCGGACCTCCGCCACGCCCGCTTCGTCAAACTTGAGGTTGTCCCAGGGCTGGGCGTTGGTGAGCATATACCAGCGGAGTGCGTCGGCGCCATACTCGTCGAGGGCCTTGAAGGGATCCACGGCGTTGCCCAGACGCTTGCTCATCTTGTTGCCATCCTTATCCAGCACCAGACCATTAGAAATGACGGTCTTGAAGGCCGGGGTTCCGGACACCATCGTATGAATCGCGTGCAGGGTGTAGAACCAGCCGCGGGTCTGGTCTACGCCTTCGGCGATGAAATCGGCGGTGCAGCCGAATTTCTCGGAGTCGATGCCGCGCAGTCCTTCCTGGGCGTAAGGCATCGCGCCGGAGTCGAACCACACGTCGATCAAATCGCTTTCGCGCACCATCTTGCGACCGCTGTCGGACACGAGGAAGATGCGGTCCACATAGGGACGGTGCAGGTCGATCTTGTCATAATTGGCCTTGGACATATCCTCGGGGTCGAAACCGGCATCCTTGAGCGGGTTGGAAGCCATCATCCCGGCGGCCACCGCCTTGCCGATTTCGGCGTAAAGTTCCTTGAGCGTTCCGATGCACTTTTCTTCCTTGCCGTCTTCCGTACGCCAGACGGGCAGCGGAGTGCCCCAATAACGGCTGCGGGAGAGGTTCCAGTCCTGGATGTTCTCCAACCATTTTCCGAAACGGCCGATACCCGTGGATTCGGGTTTCCAGTTGATTCCCTCGTTGAGGGCCATCATCTGTTCGCGCACGGCCGTGGCTTTGATGAACCAGGAGTCCAGCGGATAATAGAGCACGGGCTTGTCCGTCCGCCAGCAGTGGGGATAGGTGTGGGTGTGTTTTTCAATCTTGAACGCCTTGCCCAGGCTCTTGAACCAGACGCAAAGGTCGATGTCGAGAGTAGGGGCATCCGGAGCGAGGGTGCTGTCGTAGGCGTTTTTCACATAACGGCCGGCCCATTCCTGATAACTGGGGTCCACCCGCTCTTTCACATAGTCGGGGTCGAGGTCTTCCAAGCGGTAGAAACGACCCTGGAGGTCCACCTGCGCCTGCGGGTCGCCGTTCGCGTCTTTGACCAGCATCGGAGGAACGCCGGCGGCTTTGGCCACTTTGGCGTCGTCGGCACCGAAGGTCGGCGCGATATGGACGATACCCGTACCGTCTTCGGTCGTGACATAGTCACCGGGAATGACGCGGAAAGCGCCTTCGTCGGGACGGAACCAAGGGATGAGCTGGCGGTAACGCATACCGACCAGCTGGGAGCCTTTATAGCTGCCTTCCAGCACGGTGAAAGGAACTTTTCCGTTGAAAAGATTGGGAACGAGGGCCTGGGCGGCCAGATAGGTGCAAGGCTCTCCGGTATAGGGATTGGCCGATTGAATCAGCACGTAATCGATGTTCGGACCGACGCAAAGGGCCGTGTTGGAGGGCAGGGTCCAAGGCGTGGTGGTCCAGGCCAGAATGCACAAATTCTCTGCGCCCGCCGCCTTGAAAAGAAATTCCGAAGCCTCGTCACGGATCAGGTCGAACTGGACGGTGACCGTCGTGTCCTTCACGTCGCGGTAGCAACCCGGCTGGTTGAGTTCGTGGGAACTCAGACCCGTACCGGCGGCCGGAGAATAGGGCTGCACGGATTTTCCTTTGTAGAGATAACCCTTGCCGTAAATATCCTTCAGCAAGTACCACAACGTCTCGACATAGCGGTTGTCATAGGTGATATACGGGTCGTCCATATCCACCCAATAGCCGATGCGCTCGGTCAGGTTCACCCACTCGCGGGTGTATTTCATCACCTCGCGGCGGCAAGCGGCATTGTATTCCTCGACGGAAATCTTCTTGCCGATATCTTCTTTGGTGATGCCGAGCAACTTCTCCACGCCCAATTCCACCGGGAGTCCGTGGGTGTCCCAACCGGCGCGACGGGAGACCTTATGACCGGTCATCGTCTTGTAGCGGCAGATGGAATCCTTGGTACTGCGCGCCATCACGTGATGGATGCCGGGCATTCCGTTGGCGGACGGGGGGCCTTCGAAAAATACGAATTCCTTCTCACCTTCCCGAAGGGCCAGCGATTGCTCGAAAGCTTTCTCCGCCTTCCATTTTTCCAGGACCTCATTGCCCGTGGAAACCAAATCCAACTGCTTATATTCGTTAAATTTCATTCTTTTTTGCTATTTTTGCAGGCCCTTAATTACGACACTGATTGAGGATGCAAATATACGAATTTTATTCTATTTCTTAAAGAGAATGAATGCATTGGATATCATTATCGCTTTGATACTCTTGATAGGAGGTATCGCAGGGCTGCGCAAAGGCTTCATTATCCAGCTTTTTTCCATCGGTGCCATCATCCTGAGTGCCTGGCTTTCCTATACATTTTCCAGTGCTTTCAGCGAGTGGCTGGCCTCCTACATTCACGCGGAAGGGTTTTGGCTCAACATCATCTCCTTTTTGCTGATTTTCATCGGTATAGGCATCCTGTGCCGTTTGCTGGGCAAGCTCATTGAGAAGCTTTTCAAATTTGCAATGCTCGGCTGGCTCAACCGCCTGCTGGGCGCTATCTTTTCCATAGCCAAGTATGCCCTTGTCCTGGGGCTTCTGGTCGTGCTTTTCAATTCCATCAACACGCGTTTTGCCTGGGTGGAAGAAGAGAAACTCGCCGAGTCGAAAATGTACACGCTCATCAAGACCGGGGCCTATACGATATTCCCCTATTTTGAAGGGTTGCTGAAGGGTGACAAGGTCATCGATGTGCAAAATGCGGCCAAGGGTGCAAAAATCTAATAGAGTGGGTTGTGGCAAGGATTCTTTTGATTGAAACTTCGGCGGCGCTTTGTTCTGTCGCCATCGGCGAAAACGGAAAATGCGTGGCTTATAAAGAGTCGGCGGTGCCGCGTTCGCACGCGGCGATGACGGCCGTGCTGATCGATGAACTCCTCAAGGAAAGAGACCTGCGGATCCAAGACTGCGATGCCGTATGCGTCAGCAAGGGACCGGGCTCCTATACCGGCTTGCGTGTGGGCGTAAGTTCCGCCAAAGGGCTGTGTTTTGGCGCCGGACTGCCGCTGCTGGCCGTCGGTACGCTGGACATCTTGGTCGCACAGGCACTGCATCAGGTCGGGGGTGACGGGCTGCACTACGATGCGATCATCCCGGTAATTGACGCGCGCCGCGACGAAGTCTATACGGCGGTGTACACGTCTGATGGGACAACCCCAGTCCGCGCGCTGATTGTCGGGCAGGACAAATTCGACACAGACCTTGACGGCCGCGCCATCCTCTTTATCGGGGACGCCGCCGACAAATGCCAACGGCTGTTGGCACAGACCCCCGGTCAAGCCGGGGGTGACGGGCTGGCCGCAGCCCCTCAAGGCGTCATGCCCGGCCCCGACCGGGCATCCCTTTGGCGTTTTGTGCAGACGCAGCCCCGCGCCGATGCGATGGCAGGCCTCGCGCAGCAGGCCTTCGACCGCGGCGCTTTCGAAGACGTGGCTTATTTCGAGCCCTTCTACCTCAAAGACTTCGTCGCCACTACCCCCAAGAAATTGTTTTAGCCCCCCGATCAGGTCGGGGACGACGTCTCCGTCACAGCCGGGGCCTTTGTCGTCATGCCCGGCTCCGACCAGGCATCCCATCCCCTTGCGAACATCCAAAAAATGTCGCGCAACGGCCTGGCCGGGTTCTATGTTAATTCTGGAGGCGGACACAACGGACAGGATACCCGTAAGCCCGGCCGTAGCCGCTCGTTGGCTGGAAGTTCGCGTTGTTGGCGAGCATAGACTGCCCCGGGTAGTTGGACGAACCGGACTGACAAGACGACCAATAGTAGCCGCCGTTGGCGACATAGTTGACCGTACCGGCATTATAGCTGCGGGCCCCCGAATAGGCGATAAAGTCGGTAATGGGAGTGCTGCCGACCTGGGTGACATTACGACCCTTACCATTTGTACTGGTGGTGGTACAATTGGCAAATACCTGACCCGTAGTGGCGACCTTCCAACCGGCGGGACAGGGGTCGAAAATCGTCTTGCCGTTTTGTGTGTATGTAGAACCGTTGTAAAGCGTACCCCACAACTTATTGTCCCAATTGGCGTCGGTATAAGTATAGGTAGTATGAGTCGAGAACCAAACTTGAGGAACGAAATTATACTTGATGAACATGTGGGGATTCTTGATACTGTAGGCGATATGGTCGGCGACTGAATTGGCGGTGCCGATGGCGGCATTGTCAACCTCGATGATGCCGGCCGATGCCGTCGAAGGGACACTTCCGTTTACGGCGGTCATGGTCGTGAGGGTGGTGCCGGAACCGGAACTGCGGCCGAGCGGGTCCTTCCTGCCCCACTGGTAGTACATACCGCAGGCGTTGGCGAGCGTAGCGGAAGCTGCATTCGGGTAAGCGTTCATCGCACCGAGGGATGCACCCATCACGGTATAGCCATTGTAGTTGCGCGTGTCGGTCGTGGTGGGGTTCCAACCGGGAGACCAGATATGGAAAGACCAGACAATCTCATTGCTCTCGTTGTACAGGCCGACGACGCAGTTGCCGGTACCGGAGATGCCGGAGACTGTCACCTCGTATGTATTGGTATTGAGGCTGGCGGCATTGGCAGCATCGGCGAAACTGATGCCGCCTTCGTACCAAAGGACTTTGGCGGAGACGGGAGCCTTTTCGTAACCTACGTGAAATTTGGCCTTCGTTGTCGTATAAAGGTAATCAGCATCCGCTTCATAAGGGGTGGCATCGAAAGTCACGGTACGGTTAGCCTCAGTTCCGGCATCGATAATGCAGTTGCCCGTGCCATAGACGAGGTTATAAACCGTGTAGTCCGTGAATTTCTCCATCGTCACGCTGACTTTCCTGCCGCCCTTGCGGGCGAGAGTCCGGGAGGCACTGGCCGTAGTGGTAACGGAGACTAAGGCACCGTCTGCATCATAGCCTAAGACATTTCTGACCGTATAGGTGCCGACAGGAAGCGGCACGAAGATTTTCTGGCTACCGCCGGGGGCCACCGGGGTGGCGAGATTGTAGGTGATGGACTTGTTGTCCGAGGAACTGTCGGTGGCAATCTGGTAATAACCGCCACTAACCGTGGCCGTGAAATCACCGCAGACGCGCTTGTCGAAGGTGACCTTGATCTTGGTGACACTGGAGGTGACGTCGGAGTCGACATTCACCGTGAGCAGCATCAGGCCGCCGAGGTGCTGGAAATTGAGGATGGAGCCTACGACGCCGTGGGCATCCGTCTGAACTGCGAGCATCGGGGTCGGGGCGTAGGGATAGGCGTAGTCGCTGTAGGTGTCGGGAATCTCGAGCGAGGTGCTGCCGACGGCGGTGACATCCGTATCGGGCTGGATGGACGCGGGGTAATAGGCGAAGCCGGCACGGGTCTCCGTGCCGATGAGAGGAACCTCGACGCTGGCGGCGCTGCCGGAGGTCTCGATAGCGACATCAACGGCCGCGTTCTCCGAACGCTGGACGCGGATGAGATCCGTTCCCTGCCAGCTGAATGAACCGCTCGTCTCGTCGAAAGTTACCTTCGTGCCGTCGGCTGCGACAGCCTGTGCAGAAGACTGCGGCTGACCGTCCACGCCGACGCCGATACGCTCGTAGCGAATCACTTTCGGCTCCGAGGATTGGCCCGTAGTCAACACGCCGTCTCCGTCCAGACCGGACAGGTCGGAGGACTTGTTGCAGGAGAACAAGGCGAAAAGGAGCGCAAGGGCACTACAGAAGCCTGCGCAGGAGGAGAATAAACTACTATTCTGCATCATATTGTCTGATTTTTATTCTGTTCTTCAATTCTGTTTCATTGGCTAAGCCTAGGCTTGCTTCGTCTTGACCGCAGCCCGTCGGAGAGCATTGGCATTGGCAGGACGGCACCACGGGACGGCTCAGTCCCATTCGATGCCTTAGCCTTCGTAGTCCGGACCTTCGTCGTCGCCCCAGTCGATGTTTTCGCCATAGGCGTTGTTGCTCGCGCAGAGCGCTACGCCCTCCACGTCGAGGTTCTGCACCCAGAGCACGAGGGGACTTTCGTAATTGATTGCTTGTTTGATGGTTCTTTTCATTATACTGCTGATTAATAAACCATAATACCCACCCCACCCACTATCTTACGAAGGATGTAGGCGACCGCACAGCCACCCGTCAAGGTGGCGCACAAGCAGATGGAAAGGGTTTGAGACCTCATTTTCTTGACAAAGGAAGGTTCAAATATGGTAGTTTTACTATTTGAATGCAAAAGTATACCACCTCAATTAGTATATGTATTAATATAAGGATTAATGTCCTTGTTTTTTTAGAAATCGATGAAAGAATATCGAATCCTTCGTTTGAAGCGCCTTGATG
Organism: uncultured Bacteroidia bacterium; assembly: GCA_902784785.1. Classification (GTDB taxonomy): domain Bacteria; phylum Bacteroidota; class Bacteroidia; order Bacteroidales; family UBA932; genus Cryptobacteroides. The sequence goes on along the minus strand of CACZWF010000006.1, from coordinate 30,671 downwards.
GCAGCGTTGATGCCATCCTTCTGGTTAAACCATCGAACTAAAAAAATCCCCTCGGAAGGGGGACCTTGAGCGAAAACCCGGGTAAAATGCAGAAAGTCCCTCCTTGAGAAGGGACTTTCGACATAGTGAGACCCCCGATCAGGCCGGGGGTGACTTTTAGATTCGTAGGGTAACGGAAATTCCGTTACTTGATGGTGATGCGAGGACCGGGATACTCCTCATTGCCATCGGCGTCACTAAGCGGAATCAAGCGCACTGTGGATTTGGATCCCTGGCCACCACCACTGAGGGTTTCCCCGTCCGCCGCGCAGACAAAGACTTGAAGCGTAGCGTTGGAAACCGTTGCGGGAACCGTATAGGAACCTTGGAAGCGGGCCGCTTTCGTATAGACTTTTTCTCCGGCACACTGCATAAAAGCCGTTTGCCCGCTATTGGTGGTAAAGGTGGTCGCGCTGTCTCCAATCGTCCAGGCTGCCGACTCGGATGTGCGGAACTTGATAACCCAGTTCTTGGGAGCGGAGCTGGTTATCGCAATGGCGGCATCCATCCTGATGACCTGGCCTGCGGTGAGATTCTGTCCGGGAACCGTAAACAGATACCCGTCCAGAGCCCCTGCGGATTTCACGGCGTAGTGGCCTTCAGCCGCAGTGATATAGTTCAGGATTAAGGACGTTGCGGTATTCCGCACCCACTTCATCTGGGTGCCGGTGGGAGCGCCCGTTTCAGGAAGCGCGATGCCCAATCCATTTCCGTGGCTATATTCATTGGCGCCATCGGTCGACCAGTCGGGGGAATGGGTTTCCACATAGGTGGCGTCGTCGCAACGCCAGGTGGCCAGCAGCGTCACTTCCTCCGGCGGAACCGGTTTCCCGCTTTGGGTGATGTTAATGACAAAGGTCAGTCCCCCGCCGCTGAGCGTGATTTTGCCTGTACGCGCGTCTTCAGACGCGTTGGCGCTGACATTGACAGACAGTTGCACTTTCTGGTTTTTCTGTCCGCTGGTCGGAGTCATATTGATCCACGACTGGCTGCAAGAAGCGCTCCAATCAACCGTAGCCACGACCTCGACATTGAAAACGCCTCCTTCTTCCGTGGCAGAAATCGTGCCCGGAGCGGCGGAAAGGTAGGCGGCCGGCTGCTGGGTGACGGTCACGTTGACCGCCGGGGCTTCCCCGCCCATAAAGGTAATCGTGGCGGTTCTGACATCGCTTCCCGTATAGGAAGGAGCCTTGACCTGCCACGTGGTCGTCGTTTCCTGTGTGGAAACCTTCTGTACGGTCAGCCAATTTTCGCTGGAGGCGGCGGAAACGGCGACATTCGCCGTGACCGCGATGTTCTGGCTACCGCCGGTGCTGTCGAAGTCGAGCGTACTGACATTGGCAATAATCTGGTCTTTCGTGGTAGCGGCCTGTTGGGTGACGGCAATCTCCTTGACCAGTCCTTGGCACTTGACGCAGACGATGCCCATCCGGGCCATCGGACTAAGGGACGGCGCGGCGGTGATGACGATGGATTTCTCGGAAGTCTGCACGCTCAGCCAGTCGGCTCCGCAAGTTACTTCCGCCGTCCAAGCATTGGTGGCGTTGATAGAGACCTGCCGGACTCCGCCCGCGCTTTCAATGGTCAGTTGCGTGTCGGAAAGGTCGAGTTTGACTTCAGGCGTGCAACTCACTGCAAAACCCAAGATGGTCAGCAGGAAGAGTTTGACGAGGGTAAAACAATTTTTCATAATGGCTATCATATTAGGTGTCATTGATTAATGGATGAATTCGGGGGCCGCCCATTCCGCATCCATATTATAAGGCATACGGAACACCGCTCCCGCCTTGTTGCAGAAATACAGGTAGGATCTCGACAAGGTCATCGTGTTGCCGTCGGCCCAGAAAGCATAGAACCCGTCCGTTCCGTACCAAGGACGACGCACATAGGTCATATTGTTTCTGCTGGAGTTGGTGAGGGTCATCTCCCGAACCCAGGTCTTGCCCTCGTCGGTAGAACGCCAGCGGACGACTTCTCCGCCCCCGCCCCAATACTGGGGACCCGCATCTGTGGGAGCGAGCACCACCCAGTCGTGTCCTTCGACCCAGATGCTGCCGGAATCATAGTTGTGAGTGGACGTGGTGATCAAGCTCTCATCCCACTCGGAGCCGGTCCAGTGAAGGACATGCCATTGGCGGGTGCCGCCGGACGGACCGGATTTGTGGTTGCGGCTGGTCAGGTAAAGGATGAGCGGATTGCCTTTGGCATCGAAGTTCACATCTTTGATGTAGCAGTTGTGGGTTTCGGTCGTGTGCTGGTAGTCACGCACCAGACAGTTCGAATTCCAGTTGACGACGGGGACTTCCACCGGGGTTCCGTCGGCCGTCGTCCAGGTCTTACCCCAGTCGGTCGTCTGCAAGAAATAAACATTGGTACGTTTGTTCACGGTGCCGTTCGGGTGACGGTTGAAAGCCGTGCAGATCTTGGTTCCCCACATATTGCTGATCTGATAGTGACCGGATTTGGTTTGGCCCGCGTGGATGGAAGCCAACTTCATAGACTCATATTGGGTCGAATCGTTTGGAGCCACCGGACCCGGCCAGTTGATACCGTCTTCCGAGGTGCGGTAGAAAAGCCGGCGCGTGCCGTCGTAGCGGGTAAAGAAGAGGAAAAATCCTTTGTCGGGGTGGTACATCACCTGCGGATAGCCCATAAAATCATCATTCTTGATGGTTTCGAAGGAGGTGATGTCGTAAGGCTTGCGGCTGCGGAAGATGGCGCCGTGGCGTTTGGTGGAACGGCCAGACACGAAAACGAAGATGTATCCGTTCTTGTCAATCTGGACGGTCGGGTTGTCGTGCGGGTCGTAAACGCGCCCTGTGCCGTTGTCAGATTTTCCCAGAGGGGTGGCGGTTTTGTCCATCACAATGCGGGGCTTCTGCAGCAGGCCGGTGTCGTGATCATAGCAACCGATCATACAAAGCAGACGGCCCTGCTCTTCAGGGGTGGTTTTGCCTTCAATGCAATTGGGCGTTCCTCCATACACAAAGTAAGTCCTATTGACGGCAGGAGCGTATATGGCCATCGGGATGTGTTTCATCGAATAGGAGCCCAGACCACCGGAATACTTGGAGCCGTATTCTTCTTCTCCCTCTTCCACCTGACCAAGGTCGAACCAAATGCCCCGGTAGCCGTCCACGGTGGGATTCGGCGTGAATTCACCCGGGGTCGGAGGCGTGTACGGAATCGTAAATTCGGCACCATAGAACTCGTCGCCGAGGGTGGCGTCGGGCTGATAGACGGCCTTCGCCACGATATCCGATGCGACACCTTGGAGAGAAAACGCCGCAGCGGAGGAAGCGGGAATGAACTGGGTCTTGCTCACGCCCTTGACATCGGTATAGCTGACGGAGTAGCCTTTGTAGTAGGCGTTTTGCACCGGGTTGAGTCTGATGGTGACCGTCGCTCCCGACGAATCACTGGATTTCAGTCCGCCCGAGGGCAGCTTCGACTCCCAGTTAGGACCATAGACCGTGAAATTCAAGTTCCCGGACGGAATCTGCGTGCCGCTTTCCGAGACAAAGGCGACCACGCAGTCATAGGATTTCTCTTCGAGGCCTTCCAGCAGATAACTGCCTTCCGCCTTGCCGCCGGTGGGGATGAGCACGGCGCCCTTCTCTTTGTTGATGGTGAGGGAAATGGAGCTGATGGACTGGTCCGAACCGGTCCAACTCACCAAGACACGCTGACGGCCGCCGTCCGCTGTTACGGAATAACCCGGAACGGACGGTTCAGGAATCTGCGCCTGGCAGGAAAACAGCACGGCCAACAACAAATTCAAGAATAATACTTTCTTCATATTCGATTCCATTAAACTTTGTACAAATATTGATGTTCGGAACGTTCCTGATGGAGCCGGAAACGCTTCGCACCTATCTGAGATCTTTCGTGGCGCACCAGTCCATATCGTTGTAGTCGTCATTCTCACCGCACATTCCCCAGATGAAGGTATAGTTGCGGGTGGCGCAAGCGCTGTGAATGCTCCACTGAGGACTGATGACGGCCTGTTCGTTGTGCATCCAGATGTGCCGGGTCTGCTGGGGTTCGCCCATAAAGTGGCAGACGGCGGCGTCTTCGGGCAGTTCGAAATAGAAGTACACTTCCATCCGGCGGTCGTGGGTATGGGCAGGCATCGTATTCCAAGTGCTTCCGGGCGCGAGCTCAGTCATACCCATCTGGAGTTGGCAGCAAGGCACCACCTCTTTGACCAGAAGACGGTTGATGGTGCGTTCGTTGCTTTCTTCCAGCGAGCCCAGATGCATCACCACGGCGTCCTTCTTCGTCACCTTTTTGACGGCGGTCTCACGGTGGGCCGGCGCGGAGCAGAAGTAAAAATGAGCCGGAGCGGCGCTGTCGTCGCTCTTGAAGCTCACGTGACGGTCGCCCCGACCGACATACAAGGCCTCTTTGAAGTCCAGATGATATTCCTCGTCACCGACCACCACCGTGCCGGCGCCGCCGACATTGATGATGCCGACCTCGCGCCGCTGGGTGAACCGGTCGGCGCGGAGGATGTCGGGAGCGTCGAGACGAAGGCATTCCTTCACAGGCACCGCACCGCCGCAGATGATCCGGTCGAACATCGAATAGACCATATTGATTTCGTCAGGAACCATCAAGTTCTCCACCAAATACTCGCTGCGGAGTCTTTCAGTGTCGTAATGGCGCGCGTCCACATTGCTGGACGCCTGACGAATCTGGCAGTTGACTTTCATGCGAAAAGACTTATTTCGGCTGTTTTCCGATATAGGCGAGGATACCGCCGTCGACATAGAGGATATGGCCGTTCACCGCGTCGGAAGCGTGCGAAGCGAGGAACACGGCGGGACCGCCCAGTTCGGAAGGGTCGAGCCAGCGTCCGGCCGGCGTCTTGGCGCAAATGAAGCTGTCGAAAGGATGACGGCTGCCGTCCGGCTGGATTTCGCGCAGCGGAGCGGTCTGGGGCGTAGCGATGTAGCCGGGGCCGATGCCGTTGCACTGGATGTTGTACCCGCCATACTCGGAGCAGATGTTGCGGGTGAGCATCTTGAGCCCGCCCTTGGCGGCCGCATAGGCAGAAACGGTCTCGCGTCCCAGTTCGGACATCATCGAGCAGATGTTGATGATCTTGCCTTCGTTGCGGGCCATCATCTCAGGAAGAACGGCGCTCGAAACGATGAAAGGCGCGACAAGGTCCACGTCGATGACCTGCTGGAATTCGGAACGTTTCATCTCGTGCATCGGGATGCGTTTGATGATGCCGGCGTTGTTGACGAGGATGTCGATCTGTCCCACCTCGGCGTGAATCGTCTCCACCAGGGCTTTGACGGCCACTTCGTCGGTGACGTCGCACACATAGCCTTTCACATTGGTGATGCCGGCCTCTTTGTAATTATCCAGACCGCGCTGCAGGGCGGCTTCATTGATGTCATTGAAAATGATGGTTTTCACGCCGGCGGCGACAAGAGCTTTGGCGATGTTGAAACCGATACCATAGGAAGCACCGGTGATCCAGGCATTTTTGCCTTCAAGAGAAAACATGTTGGTCATAATGAGTTATTTTTTATAGGTTTTTTTATATCTGAGCAAAGCTTCAAGGAAGTAGTAGTCGGCATAATTGAGGGGAGCGTCGACGCCGGACCACTTGTGGAGGTTGAACGCTCCGTGCTTGAGGAGGAAGCCTCCGTTCTCGCCTTCTTCCGCAAGATATTCCTTGGACGCGAGGGTGCGCATAATTTTGACGGCGGTCTTCCGGTAAAGGTCGCGTTCCTTGCCGTCGCAATAGGTGGACAACTCGATGAGGCCCGATGCGATGACGGCGGCGGCGGAGGCGTCACGGGGCACCTTGTCGCCCTCTTTCCACTTCCATACGCTGGGCTTCGGAGCGCCCTTGGCATCCATCCCGAAGGCACGCTTCGTTCCCGGCGCGTTGAAGTCCCACTCCGGCACCCCGTCCTCGGGAAGCATCGGGATGATGTACGCGGCAATGCGCTTGGCGTGGTTCAGATAGGCGGTATCGCCTGTCTCGCGGAACATCATTGTGAAGCCGTACAAACCCCAGGACTGGCCGCGCGACCAAGCAGATTCGTCGCAGAACCCCTGGTGCGTATGTCTTTTCAGCACCTTCCCGGTCTCGGGGTCATATTCCACCACGTGATAACTGCTGGCATCCGGACGGAAGTGGTTCTTCAGGGTGGTGTTGGCGTGGGAACAGGCCATCTGCTTCAACGAATCATTTCCGCTCAGGCGAGCGGCGTTCAGCAGCAGTTCGAGATTCATCATATTGTCGATGATGACCCGGAACTTCCACTTTTCGTTGGGATTCCAACTCATCGTACAACCGACGACGGGGTTGAAACGGCCCGCCAGTTTGTTGGCGGCCGCCACAATCATGTCGCGGTAAGCAGAATCCGAGGTGAGCCGATAGCCGTTTCCGTAACTGCAATTGACCTGGAATCCAATGTCGTGGTGGGTTTTCATCCCCAGCAGCGAATCCAACGCCTCGGTACGTCTTTTGGCGACTTCCAAAATCAGGGAATCACCGGAATACTCATAGATGTACCAGAGGGTTCCGGGGTAGAAGCCGCTGGTCCAGCCGTTGAGCTTGCCATCTTTGACTTCACCATTCTCGAGCGTGACGGGCACTTTGTCGGGGGCCAGCCGCTGGTCAATTACCAAGGACTGGGCCCGGGCCCGGTCGAACACCCGCTTGGTGAGTTTATCCATCGGCTCCGCCGCTCCGCAGGCCAGGACGACCAAGGCCGCCGCCACTATCATTACTATTTTTTTCATACTTTCTTCTTTCATTAAATTCGATATTCAGCCTCTTAGTCTGCAGTGAAGGAAATTTTCGGTTTTCCGAAAATACGGTTGGTGCCGCCGGTGGTCTTAGACATATCGCCCTCGATATTGACTTTGAGTTGGGAGGATACCCGGGCCCGGATACGCAGAGTCCCCTTGCTGATGGCTCCGAGGTGGAAGGTCTCATTGACCGTAAGAGCCTCATTGGCCTCATTCTTGATCGGAGAAATCATATAGGTATAGGTCACTTCTCCGTACACCGAACCGTCCGCCTTGTTCATCGTCTTGCTCTTCGTATTGATGGGCGTCCAACTGGTGCCGTTGGTGGAATACTCCAAAACGAAGCACTTGGGCCCCGCGCTAGAAGCGGTGGTCGCATATTGGATGCGGTAGGTACCGGCGGCATTTGTGACATTGTACACTTCGAAGAGCCAGTAGGCATCCTTGTTCATACCATAATGCAAGAATACATAGTCGGTGGCGTATCCGGAGACATCGTCATTAAGACGATAATTCGGCGATTTGCTTGTCTGTGTTCCTGCAGGACGGACGACGGACAGTTTGCCCGAGTGGGTGTCGGAACAGACATAAGAGCCGCTCAGACCCGTCGAAATCATCTCGAAGTCCTGACCGCTCACCCAATCAGATCCGACGGCGGGCATACTCCAGTCAATCGGGAAACTGGCCTTGCTCGGAATGTCCGAACCTCCTCCACCACCGCTGCCGGCCTGAATGACGGCGACCTCGCGGCGGGTAATTCCCGCGACGATGGAGATGGAGCCTTCCCGGATGCGGCTGAGCGTGTTGTTGTCACAGGTTACCGCGATGGAGAGGTTCTCACCCGCATACTCCTGCGTCGTGCTGACGTGAATCCAACTCTGCTGAGGAGTGATGGTGAAACTCTGGTCAGCGCTGACCATGAAAGACTTGGAGGCAGATGAGGATGCCTCGAAGGACAGATGGGACGGCGTGACGGAGAGATTGGCCGCCGTGGGCGGTTCGGAACCTGCCGAAATGACGGAAATGCAAGGTTGGTAATCATCCTCGCTGCTGTCCGTATCGACGGAAAGTCGCCAGGTGCCGGTATTGGGAGACGGCGGATTTCCTCCGACAGGAGAGCCGCTGCAACGGTAATTGGCCGCGCAGATGAAACGGAATTCGACCTGGTCGGTCGGCTGGGTATAAGTCACGACCGCATCCACGAGGAGATTGGTGTTGCCGTCGGTGTTCATAGCGTGGGTATAGACAACCGCATTGCCGTCCGGCCCCTTCACATTAGGGTCGGTCTTGGCAATGCCGGCGATTTTCCATTCCTCGCCGTCACGGTATTCCAGGCGCCAATATTTCATACCGCCGGAAGACGAACGGGTGGCGAAACTCAATTTGATGACGGTCTCCGCCGGAACGGGAGCAGCCGCGACGAATTCGCAGTAGTCGCCCGGCCATACGCCGGTCGCGCGGGGACTGTTGTCGCTCACATCCAGTTTGACATTGCCACTGATGTCCGCCGCCTTGCCGGCTTCGTTGTGGAAGGTGATCATACCCGTTCCGCTCACCGGAGGCATCGTCCCGTTGGCGGGGAAGGTCTCGGAGAACGTGTTCGATTCCGACACGCGGACGACCCATTTGACCGGGAAGCCATCCAACTGGACCTCAGCCGCCGGGTATTGGACTACGGGAATGACATCCGTGACATTCTGCCCGTTCAAGCGATAATTGAGAACGACGTTGACACCTCGGATGGCTCCGGTATTCTCCGACAACACCAGTCTGATTGTATCAATCTGTTTGCCGAGCGTGTGTTTGGTCGAATCGGCCAACCACTCCAAGTCCGTCGTGCCGTATTCGCTCATCGGCGAGAGGGAATACTCCCAATCCACATTGGCCAGAATCCGCAATTTCTGGGTCTGTTCCGAGGCCGTGGCGTTGACGTGCGCGGCGCTCAACTCCAGGAAATTGTCGCTCTTGCTCTGCTTGACGACCAACATTCCTTCCAAAGGCTCATAGACACCGGTGCCGTCATCCACGAGGACATTGTACCGGACCTCGCGGTCATTGTCCGGGTCGATGTTGCGGTCGGCCTTGAAGAAGAAGATGCCGTCCTCCTCACCGCTTTCGGGGAAAGGATGGACCCAAGAGGGGGCCTGGCCGTCGGCCGGAAGGATTTTCCAGCGCAGGTTGGACCGGATATGGAAACGCAAAGCCTTGGAGATATGCTTGCTGGCTTTTTCGTTGGCTGAATAGGCGTTCGAGCCCATACTCAGCGTATATTGGGCGGACATCGGATCCAATTCCGCCACGGGCAGCACACCGCCGTCTTGGACGACGATGGAGAAATACGGAGCGCCTTCGGAGCGGAACTCGCTTTCCTTCTTGCAGGCGAACAGGGCCAAGGCGCAGACAAATAGTATAAATAATCGTTTCATCATAACGCTTGCTTTTTATTTTTGGTTAGGATGAGGCCGGCGATGGTTGCCGTGCAACTTCGCATAAGACCAATCCAGACGGACACGCATATTGTTGGCGGATCCCCCCATACGGGCAATCGCCTGGTCGACGTGGGCGCTGTTGGAAGCGACCGTGTAGTTGGGATAGCCGAAGCGGGTGGGCACCTCATAATTGTTGGTGGAGGTACCGTCGGCAATCTCAAAGCTGGGAAACTCGGTACGGCGCCACTCGTTGTAAACTTCATAGCAGCAGAAGAACAAAGAGATGAACTTCTGGCAAGCGATGAGTTCCTCCGCGGAGTTGTATATACTGGTTCCATCCTGGGCGGCCGCTTTGTCGTAGGAGCCCAGTTTGCCGGACAGGAGCGTCTCAATCTGGTCGGCGCGGACAATGATGGGCTTGGAAGCATACTGTCCGTAATTGGCCCATTTGGCGATGCTGGCCCGGACCGCTGACTCATACAATTGCTTGGCAGTCCTTCCGGGAACGGTGAGTTTGCCCTTTTCCACCCCTTCCGCCAGAATGAACAATACTTCGGAGTAGTCCATGATGAAAGCCGGAACGCCGGAGTTGGTCAGCACGGAAAAATTGAGAACAGCCGCGCCCGAATCCCACAACTTGTATTCCGTGTTCGGGATGCCGCCGCGCGAGCCTTTCCACACGCCGCCTTTCTGCGTGGCGTAGATAGGGATGCGGGGATCTTCGAAAATGGCATTGCCGGCCGCATTGAACTCGACCATCATATCGATCATCGTCTGGGTGATGCGGTGGTTGCAGAAACTCGACTCGGTGGTGCTGTTCTTCTTCCAATAGGAGCGGTAAGGGTCCACCTCCTGGAACTGAACATAGGCGTTGTCCGCGTTGTCCGTAAATATCGGATAGGTGTCCGGATCGCTCACGATGGTCTGGATTACGTTCCAGTATTTGTCATCGATGCCGGACATACGGCAGAGGATGCGGAGCTTGAGCGAATTGGCGAACTTGATCCAACGGGTGTAGTTGTTCTGGTACATCTGGTCGATGCCTTTCTTGAGGACCGAGGGATGGCGGCGGAGGATGATGGCCGCGCTGTCAAGGTCGGCGATGAACTCCTCGACCAGACGCTCCTGACTGTCGAAGACGGGCGCCGTGTTGTTCCGCTGCTGATAAGCCTCGGCGTACGGAATGTCTCCATAAATCGCGGACAGGTTGGAGAGCGCGTACACCTTCCAGATCAAGCCCAAAGCCTCGGAATACTTGTCATTCTGCTTGATGGCCTGAGCGATCATATGGTGGGCGTCGAAGCCGTAACGGGCGAAATTGTCCCATTGGCTCTGCCAGTTGCCGTCGGTGACCTGATACTGGTGAATCTGGCTCGTCGAACCTCCAGTGAAGGCCGTCACCTGGACCAGTTCATTGGCAAAGGACACGGTCTGGGACTGGTTGTTGGTAGCGAGTCCATACACCAGCGGCTCATACAAAGAGGTCGCCGCCGCGTCTCCGAAGAGAATCTTGTTGGGGTCTCTATTGATATTTTCGAAATCTTTCGTACAAGAAAGCGTAAGGCTGCAAAGCACGACAGCCAGAGAGATGGTTGACAGAAACTTTTTCATAGCCTTTTAGAATTTAAGTTTAACATTGAAACCATAGGAACGGCACATCGGGAACGAACCGGCCTCGATGCCTCGCTTGGTGTTGCCATCATTGGTACCCGTGACCTCCGGATCGAAGAACGGATAATTGCTGATGCAGAAGAGATTCGTGGCATAGACCGACAGGGAGACGCCTTGCAGCACCCGGGTCGCCTTCATCCATTTCTCAGGAAAATCGTAGGCCAGCGTCACTTCCTTGAGTTTGAGGAAGGAGTTGTCATAGATATATTCCTTGAAATTATAACGGTTGGCCTTATAGCTGGCGTAGTAGGTCTCGATGTTGCTCGTCAGCGTGGTGTTGCGCTTGTAGATGCCGTGGCCCTCTGCGTCATAACCGACAAAGTTGACGCCGGGATCCACCAGACCGTCCGGACGGCCCTTCAGCGTGTTCTTCATCTTGCCGTGGTAGCCCAAAATAGCGGCCGTCACCGAATAGGTCTTTCCACCGACCTGGGCGGAGAAGGTCGTGTTGAGGGTGAAGCCTTTGTATTTGAAGCCCATCGAGAAACCGCCGAGCCAGTCCGGGTTGACATTGCCCAGATAGCGCAATTCGTCGGACATAGAAGGAAGACCGGTGGATTCGTCGATGACATCCTGTCCGGTACAATCCGTCCGGCTTCCGTCGGGGTTGAGGATGTAGGAACCTTCCGGCGCGAGGGTCAGACCCTTGCCCCAGAGCTGTCCCATCCGCTGGCCGACATAGTTGTAAATGTACAAGCGGGAACCGATGGTCGTACCCATATCCGTCTGGTGGGGCTGGTTGTTGTCCCAACCGTCATACATATGCTTGAGCTCGGTATAGGAGGTGGAAGCATTGATGCTGATGGTCCAAGTGAAGTCCTTGGTCTTGATCGGGACGAAGGTGAAAGCCATTTCGACACCTTGGCTGCGGATGAGACCGATGTTGGACGTGTAGTACTTGGCGCCGGTCATATAGTCCACCGGGCGGTCGTAAATCTGGTTGGTCACATCGGAGGAATAGGCCGCCACATCAAAGATGACGCGGTTCTTGAAGAACTTGCCTTCCAAACCCACCTCCCAGGTGGCCACATTCTCCGGTTTCAGGTAGTAATCCGGGAGCGTGGCGGAAGCGCGGTATCCGCCGGGGAAGTCCGTGTTGCTGTAACTGTAGGAGATGGCATAAGGGCTGGTGTCCTTACCCACATTCGCCCAGGACGCGCGGATCTTGATGAGGTTGACATAGTCGGAATACTTGTCAAGGCCGGCGATCTTGGAGATGATGGCCGAGGCGCTCACCGAAGGATAGAAGAAGGACCAGTTGCCCGGGGACAGGGTGGAGGTCCAGTCGTTACGGGCCGTGGCGTCCAAGTAAACCATATCCTTCCAACCCAGCGACAGCATTCCGTAGAGACTGTTTACGACCTTGTTGGCGCGGTAGTCGCTGATCTCAGGAATGGTCTCGGCCGGATAGTTCGCCGTATTGTACACGCCTTCCACCTCGAGTTTGTCGATGGTGAACTTGTGGCTGCGGCGGGAATACACCATGTTGTTGCCGCCGAGGGCCGCCGTGAGGGAGAACTGATCCGCGAAGAAGGAGTCGGAGTATTTGAGCAGGAAGTCCGAGTTGACCTGCAGCACGAAGTTGGTCTGCTCGCGGTACCAGCCCTGGGGATACTGGTAGGTGTAAAACGGCTTGCGCTGGGTACGGAACTCGTTGACCATATCCATACCGGATTTCAGGTCGAGGGTGATTTTCTCTTTCCAGATGTTGATATGCAGACTCGCATTACCGAACACACGATCCTTATCCTGCGTGTTGGTCATCTCGTGAAGGACACGGTAGGGGTTGTAGTAAGCCTCCTGACCGATGAGGTACTTGGTCGGGTTGTTGTAGCTGACGCGGTTCCAACGGCCGGAGAAATACTCATCCGCGTAGGCGGACATCGGGACGTTGTTGCGGTTCCAAAGCAACTGGTAGTTGACCGCGTTGTTGGAATATGCCGCGTTCGGAAGGTTGTCCGAATCCGTCATATAGTAGTTGACCTTCAAATTGAAGTCCATAAACTTGGTCACCGGGGTCTTGAAGGACAAGGTGATGGAGTTGCGGCGATAACCGGTGTTGGGCAGAATCCAGTCGTTCTTGGCCGTGGAGGCGGACACACGCACGCGCGTTCCTTTCTCCGTACCGCCGTCGACCGCCAGGGAGTTCTCCCAGGTGATACCGTCTCGGAAAAGACCGGTGTACCAGTCCTCCGCATAGACGAAGGGGGTACGGACCATTTCACCGGTCGACCAGTTGACACTGTTCCACTGGTAACGCAGGGTGTTGGGGCTGAACGCTTCACCGAAAGCGAGACGGCTGTAGTGACGGGAAAGGCCTTCCGGGTTGTTGCTCCACAGCACATATTCGTCCAAACCGAGGTCGGTGCCGGGTCCGTAGGTCTTTTGGAAATCCGGCCAGTAACCCGGAACCTCATAGGTGAACCGGGAGGAGAAAGTCACACCGATGCCTTTGGTCTTGGAACCGGACTTGGTCGTGATGATCACGGCGCCGTTACCTGCGCGGGAACCGTACAGAGCCGTGGCGGCCGCGCCTTTCAGCACCGTGACGGACTCGATGTCGTCCGGGTTGAGGTCGGAACCGTTGTCACCGAAGTCGATCGGGCTGTCGTCATTGGTATAACCAGAACCTGAGGCGTTGGAAATAATGCCGGATTCGATGGGCACACCGTCCACGACGAACAGGGCGGAACCGTTGCCCGACAGGGACGGGTCGCCACGGACCACGACCTTGGTGGAGGACATAGGTCCGGAAGATTTGTTGAACTGAACGCCGGGGACTTTACCTTCCATACCGCCCAGCCAGTTGCTGGACTGGGACTGGTTCAGGTCTTCACCCGAAAGTTCCACGACGGCATAACCCAAGGAGCGTTTTTCGCGCGTCATACCCAAGGCCGTCACGACGGTCTCGTTGAGCATCTGGCTGTCGGGGGTAAGAATGATGTCATAGGAGGCGGCATTGCCGACCTTGACGGTGGCGTCCTTGTAGCCCAGGAACTGGACCAGGAGTTGGTCACCCGCTTTGGCCTTGATGGTGAATTTGCCGTCGATGTCGGTGGTGGCGAAAACCTGCGTGCCGGCGACTTGCACCGTCGCGCCTGTCATCGGAACGCTGCGGTCCGTGTCATAGACGACACCCTGCACCGTACCCTGGGCGCGGGCGACGGTCAGTCCGGACCAGAGGACCATCACCAGCAGGGCTGCTTTATAAATGAAAGATCTTCCCATAATCGTCTATTTTTTATAGGTCTCTATATCAAAAGGTTTGGGACGCTCCATCGTCTCGGTATAGACATTGCCGAAACGATCCGTCACTCTGATTTCCAGGGTGGAAGTGGCGCTCTCTGCCTTATACTTGAAGAAATGGTCCGTCACTTCCGTCTTGAAGGAAGGCGTGACGTTGAGGTCATAACGCTTGGCCGAAGCCGCGATGAGGTGAAGCGGGTCCATAATAGCGCTGGAGACTTTGGTCGCACTTTTCCAAGTACCGTTCTCACAGACTTCCACTTTCCATTTGGAGTCATAATTCCAGACGTTGATATACACTTCGTTGTCAGAACTCGCCGTCTTCCAAGGGGAGCCGACCAGGGCGTCGAATTCGGCCTTGAAGTTACTGGTCGCGGACGGAGTGTATTTCGCAGAGGTGATATGGATGCAGTTGCGGTCGTAGGTGCGGAACTGCTGTTCGATGGGGAACCCGGTCGGTTTGTACTGCCATTTCGGGGATGACGATGACAAATCCAGCACGGTGTATCCACCCGGCGTTCCGTCTTGGCAGACGTGAATGCCCGGGGTGTCGTAGCCGCTCATCCACCAAGCGGCGCAGATGGCGCCGGCGTTGTGCTCATAGATGTGTTTGGAAGAAAGTTTGTCCTTATTGTACATCTTATGGGTATGCGCGGTGTACAGATGGACTTCTGCAAAGTCGTCCAGCATATTCTCCAAGCTTTGGGCGGCCGATTGAGCGAGGCGATATGTGCCATCTTGGTTGTACAAGGGGATATGCATCGTCACCACCAACGGAGTGCTCTTGGAAACAGTGGCCAAATCTTTTTCCAGCCAATTCAACACGTCGGAAACCAAATTGGCGACATGCTCCCGTTTGTAGCAGGGATTTCCCTTGTCATCGACATCCGTCGTGGCGTTTTTGCACTCGATGTCATCCAACACGACGAAATGGCAATTCCCTATATTGAAAGAATAATAGGTGGGCGCCAGTTTCTGTTTGTACTCCGCGACGGTCTCGAAGTCACCCGGGAAATACATACTGTGGTCGTGGTTGCCGATGGTCTGATAGATCATCAGGTTCTTGATGTTGTTGGCGTCCTGAAGATATTCGTCATAACCGTAGGAATTGACCTTCCAATACAAGTCCCAGACCATATCCCCCAGCGTCAGACCATACAATTTGGTACCCGCGTTAGCGGCCGTGTAGGCGTTGATATCATTAATAAAGTTCACGAACTGCGCGCGGTCGTTGTGCCTGGCTGCCAGATGGATGTCGCCCAAGATGAGGACTTTGCTGCTTTCCTGGCCCTGGACGGGCAGCAGAGAAAAGTCAGCCCGCTCGGCCACGTTCTTGGAGGCGCGCAACTGCTTGTGAACACTAGGCAGGATACCGTTGGAGAAGGGTTCGTAGCCGGAAGGGACGCTGACAAACACAAAGTTGTTTGTCTTGGCGGATTTGAGGCGATAGATACCATTCGCATCCGTCTTGGTCACCAAAACGCCGTCCGACACCACGACATCTTTGAGCCCCTTTCCTTCCGCCGCCACCTGACCATAGATGGTTGCGGTCTGAGGGTCGATTTCGATGCCGGTGGAGATGATCAGCCGCGTGCGGCCGATGCCCCGGACACGCCCGTCACGGACGATGGACATTTTGTAATCACCACTATGCAGGTTCGGATCGAGAACGAAGGTGAAACGGTTGCCTTGGGCCTCGGAGATAGGCATACGCAAGGTCTGTTTTGCGCCGGACAGCTCCACCTGGTCCGTCGAAACGGGGCCGCGGTTGCTGAGAACCCTGAATTCAAGGGTCTCTCCGGCGTAGCACTCGATTTTATCCGGCAGGATGATGCCGGACATGTTGAAATCTTCAGAGATGGTCGGCTCCACCTTTTTGGCGCAGGAGGCTGCGATAAGCAGCGCCATCAATAAGAGAATTCGTTTGTTCATATAATTTGTTTGTTAGGTGTTATTAGTTTCCGAAGACGATCTGCTCGGCGAAAGCCCTCAGGCGCGCGGCATCCTCATGCGGAATGTCGCAGTCGGCCGGGTTGCTCCCGAAGCGCTCTCCGAACAGAATCAGGTAGTTGACGCAGGACTTGAGATAAGCCCCGTAGCGGCTCGGATGGTAGTTGTCGGTCCACAGCAGGTAGTTGTAGGCCGAGGTGTAGCCGTTGTTGCGGGCCAAGGCGAAAGCCTTTCCGATGGGCGAGACCGTGTTGATGTTGCTGTCGGCCGCCATGATCTCGGTAGAACCTTTCCACTGCATCGCATCGAAAGCCTCGAAACTGCCGAAACCGAGGTACTGGCCGTAACTCTTGTAGGGATACGACCATACGCTCTCGAGAATAATCTGCGAATTCGAAGAATACTGCTTGATAAGCGCGGTGATCTGCTGGGTGTAGTCCAGAATTTCAGCCGGAGTGTACTTGGGCGTCACGCCGCCGGAGATGGCCTCGGCGCTCCCCGCCCCGTATTCCGCGTGGAAGTACGAGCCATCCTGGATAATCGCCCGATCATAGCCGCCTTCCTGCATCAGACGTTGGGAGAAGGGAAGCACCTCGAGATGGTGATAGAACTCCTGCGAGCCCTTGACGTTGATGCGAACATCGGTAGGATGGCCTTCAGCGCGGCAAATCTGCTTGAGTTTGAAAGCGGAGCCGTGGTAGTATGTGAAACTGTTGCCCAGTTGGAGCAACTTGAGCGGCGTGCTTTCCTTGGTTGCGACGCCGGGATAAGCGTTGATTTCGCAGGCCCGGTAGGTCATGCAAGGGAAGTTGACATAGGCGCTGGCATAAGGCGTCAAAGCCGCGCCGCTGCAATTCACGCTGCCCACCGCGCGCACGCGCATTTTGATAAAGTCGTTGTTGATGGCCTGCGTGGTACGGAAGGTCGTGATGTAGGTACGGTGGTTCTTGCTGCTGAAATCGTAGATGTCGAAGGAGTAAGGCGTCCCGTCCTCATCGGCCGTATAACGCGGCTGGGATTTCCATTGGCCGTTGTCCCAGTACTCGAAGAGGAAGTACTTGGGCGACTTGTTGTTGTTGGTGTTGATGGTGAGCATGAAGTCCACATCGGTGTCGGCGGGCAGGCTGATGACCGGCACGCTGAACTGAATGTAGTCATCCGCTTTCATATTGCCTACGGCGAGGGTCTGCACGCCGCTCGGAACCACCGAATAGTTGAGGGTGTTGCCCGTCAACGAACCGCCCGAAATGTAGGCCGTACCCGGGGCGTTGGAAACCGCGTCATCTGCGGCGACCGTCGTGGCCACGCCTTCATTGATCCAGCGCTGGCCGGCAGCGTTGCTCTCGGTGTAGGTCACGCCTTTCTCAATCTCCCAACGGGCGGGATAGCCGTTGACCGCCGTGTAGAGGTTCGACTGACTGAGGGCGACGGACTTGGTCTCTCCGCCGACCTCGGTGAAGGTAAGCGTACCCTCGCGGGTGTCGCAGACATTGCCCGTGGCCGGGCTCAGAGGAATATTGACCGTAGCGTGAGCGGCAATCTGTGCGGGAATCGAGGCGGTCTTGAGCCAATCGAGACCGGTCATCGTGACCGTGACGGCCTTGGCGCCCGTCGTCACTTGCAGAAGCGTCTGCTCGTAGGCCGTGCCGGGGAAGGCGACGGAAGTCCGGCTGACGGTAAAGGTTTGGGAGACAGGGTCTTCGCCGGAACTCTGCGGGGCGTTGCCGCCGCCCACGGTATTGGAGGCCGTCGCCTCGGCGCCGTCGACTGTGCCGGCATAGGTGCAAGCCGCGATGACGCCGTCATTGTAACCCGCGATCGAACCGGCGTAACGGACTGCCCCGGCGGCCGCCGCCTGCGTCGTGACGCTGCCGTCACCGGCGCCGCTGAGCATCGTGGCGGCCCGCTGGCGGCCGATGATGCCGCCGGCATACACCTCGGAAGCCACGGATTCGGAGTTGGTCGTCTTGGCGGTGATGGTGCCGGTAAAGGTATTGGAAGAGAAGCCATCCAGCGCGCCGAAGTCATAGCCCACGATACCGCCGACATGGACTAGGGCAGGATAAGCCGTCTTGGTTGCTTTATAGTCATTCTCCGCGACAACATCCCCCTCGTTGCGGTTGCCCGAAAGGGAACTTACATTGTTGGCGCAGCCGAGGATGCCGCCCGCGTTCACGCCGTAGAAAGTCGTAGTGGACTTGGGCGTCGCGTTGTGTCCGGAGGAGGCCACCTTCATCGAAACCCGGCCGGTGTTGATGTTGCCCGTCAGGTTGTTGGCGCCATACTTGGGCATCGTCGCCCCGAGGATGCCGCCGACGTGCTGGAAGCGGGCGGAAGCGGCTTTGCTGTGGTCGATGGCCACCGAGCCTTCGTTGCGGCAGGAGGTGATGCTCACGCCGTCGCCGTAGCCGGCGATACCGCCGACATAGTGCTGGTGGACCGCCTCGCTGTAGATGGCGCCCGTATTGGTGCAATTGGCAATTTCCACCTCTTTTCCGGCCGTTCCCGTCGGCTTGCCGACAATGCCGCCGATGCAGAAGTTATCATTTTGCGTGTCGGTGTAAATCAGTTCGACGCGACCGCTGTTGGTGCAATTGGTTACAGCCAACTTGACGACGGTATGGTAGGACATGCCCACGATGCCGCCCATCGCATTCTGGCAGTGGCTGGCGCTGGTGATGAGTCCGTGGTTGTGGCAGTCGTTCACATAGGCTTCTCCCGTTTCTGTATTCAGTCCACCCAGGATGCCGGCTGCCGAGAGATAGTTATAATCGGAACCGTCCGTTTTGGCGTGATCCTCCACGGTGATGGTGCCGTAGTTCCGGCAGCCCGTGATGTGGACCAGGTCTGTCGTCCATCCCGCGATGCCGGCCACGCGGCTGCTTCGGTTGGAAGAAGCGAGCACCGTCATCGGAACGAAGTTGGTCACATTGACGATATCCGCCGCCGCAACGGTGACCAGGCCCGTATAATTCCACTTGGCGGACGTGGATGTCGACACAAGTCCGTTGATGATACAGGAAGTGCCGTCGTAGGTCAGGCCGTCCTCGCTGCCGAAAGTCAGATCGCGCAGTTCTTTGGTGTAGCCTTTACCGAAGAAGCCGACATTGGCGGAAGTGTTGGACTGGATGTTGATGTGGCTGATGCAGTGTCCGTTGCCGAGGATGCGGCCGGGATAACTGTCGGTCAGCGTCGTCCAAGGCTCGTCGTTCATATTGATGTCGGAGACGATGTACACGTCTTCTCCCGCTGCATTCCAATGGTCTTTGTCAGCCGCCCAAGCGCGCAGGTCGGCATTGTCCGCGATGCGATAGGCCCAGTCCAGCGAAGAACTAGACGCCGTCTCGATAGCGTTGGCCCGCACAAGCGTCCTAGAGGCCTCGGCGAGGCCCTTGCGCACATCGCTGCTGCGGAAGGCGGTGACGGTCAGGTCGAGGTCGTCGCGGGAAGGAATGGCCGAAATATAATAGTCGCCTGTCGCAAAAGCCTCGCCGGCAGGAAGCAGCGTAATGCTGTCGCTGCCGCCGCTGATGCCGATGACAGCGCCCGTAACGGGGTTGACCTGGACGGTTCCGGCCAGGGCCGTCCCGTCGGTGGCGCGGACGACAATCTTCTGGATGCCTTCTTCCTCAACCGTCACTTTCAGCAGCGAACTGATGTTCTTGAAGGACATGTCCAAGGTAGAGGAGAAAGCGACGGCGGCCAAGGCGGTGGGATCCGCGCTGCCGCTAACCGTCTGCTCGGCGGGAAGGACGAAACGCAAGTGTCCGTCCGTATAACTGACGCTGCCGCCCTGCGAATAGATGGCGCTGAAGGGGCCTGTCATCGAGGCGTTGCCGGAGAAGACGGCATCCGCTCCCGAAGTCGAAGTCAAGGCCAGTTGCGCGCTGCCGGCAGAGCCGTAGATATTCAAAGTAGAAGGATTGGACCAAGAGGGAATGGAAGCGGCGGGAACGATGCTCTCGGCAAAGGAAGCATTGAAGGAGCAAGCCCCGTCGATGACGATGGTCGAGCCGCTGCCCATATCGAAGGTAACCAGGATGGCCTTCCCGGCGGTGAGGACTCTTCCGTTTTCGAAAGTCACCTCTTTGAAGGTGTGGCCGGAGGTGGTGGCGATGTCGAAACGCAAAGTCTTTCCGGAGAGGTTGGCGGGGGCGACGGCGCACCAGACATCAGCCAACTGCGAAGTCGCGACGGTGACTTCTTTCACCATATTGTCGGCGGCGAAACTGCCGTCCTTGGGATAGAAATTCATCCGTCCGGCGAGGTTGAGTTCGTCGGAACTGACGCTCACGCTCTGGACCTGGCCCTCAAGGGCGGCGTTGACAAACACCAGATGCAGATAGGCCGGAATGTGTCCGAAGGACAAGTCCACGCCGGAAGGCTGCTCGTCGAAGGTGTCGCTGACGGCGTACAGCAGTTGGGCGGCGGCATCGGGACCGGTCGTGAGAGTGGTCTGCGAAGCGGGAAGTTCCACATTCAGGCAGACGCCCTTGCTGCCGGCGTCGCTCACGCCCTTGGCGGCCGCGAAAGGACTGACCGCATAGAAAGTATAACTCGAAGCGGTCGGCAGGGCCCCGGAAATACGGAAGCGGACAGCCTCGTCCTGGACGCGGGCGGCATCCAAAAAGCCATTCGCACCATTGAGGTTGATCGCGAGATGCGTATCGTCGTCTGTCCATACGACAGGGTACTTTCCATCACCCCCCTTCGGGCCGAAGGCCGTCTTGGTCTCGTCTTGAATCACATGGAACGAGATACCGCCTTGGATGAGGTTCTCGTCCATCTCTTTTTCTTTCTGGCAAGCGGAAAACGCCAGCGCTGCGGAAAGAGCAGTCAATATCAGTATCATCTTTTTCATAGCGTATTCCATTTTAAAAATTACCCCATTCCTCTTCCTCGACCGGGTCGATGGTCACATTCTGAATGGATGTCGTCAGACAGGTACGCTCGATCCGACAAGCGACCGTTCTGGCCTCCGGTGAAACATACGGGTGGAGATTTTTTCTGTTCATATCCGTTGATTTACTGGTTTCTATTTTTCTGAAGACGCCGGACTCGCTCCCACAGCCCCTTGATCCGTGTCGCGAAGCAATTTGACCAAGCGGTCGGGGTAATTGGAAATAATCGCGTCCACGCCGCATTCCTTCATCCGGAGGATGTCTTCGGGCTTGTCCACCGTCCAAGGCACCACACGGATACCGAGCGCATGACAGTAAGCCACATTCTCCGGCGTTACGACGCTGTAGTGGGGAGACCACCAGCAGGGCGTGAAGGAAAGTTGTGAGAGGATGGTCGCGATTTCGGTCTCGTCCTTTTCGGTCAGATAAGATAAAGCGACCTTGGGATAATGCTTGTGGATGTATTCAAGCGAGCGGGTGTCGAAGCTCTGGATGGTCAGGCGTTTGCCCAATTTCTTCTCCTTGAGCATTTCCATACACACCTTGCAGAACTCCTTGTATTTCGGCCAGTTCTTGCCCTCTCCCTTGCCTTTGATGGACTTGATTTCGATGTTGTAGCGGACGGGGGAATGACCTTTTTTGCGGGTCAATTCTTCCGCAAAGTCGATGAGCTCGGAAGCCAGGGGCTTAACCTGGGCCATCTTCTTCTGGTCGGGCCACACCTCGTTGGGGCGCAGACCGACATCATACTTGGCGATGCTGTCGTAGGGCATCGTATAGAGATATTCCTTGGGGTCATCCTTCTGCACGAGGCTGCCGTCGGGACGGGTGGAATAACGAGGGTGGAAATAACGGTCGTGCGAGACCACCACTTTTCCGTCGCCGGACAACTGCAGGTCGAACTCCAGGGTGTTGACATTGAGTTCGATGGCCTTTTCCATCGAAGAGAAGGTGTTCTCGGGCCTCAGACCGGCGCCACCACGATGGGCCTGCAGGTCAATGTAGGCGCCGCGCAGGTCAAATTCGTGGCTCCAGCTGCGGCCGTCGGGCGCAGTCACGGTCATCGTGACTTTGGAGGCGTATTGCGACGGGGTCGCCACAAAAGAATGATGGTTGGCGACAGGACGACGGAATTTCTGCACCTTCTTCGGGTCGTTGTCATAGTACGCGACGATTTCGCGGGTGTAGGTGGGCGACTCTTCTTTTTTCAGTTTGGCGGCTCCCATCTCCTTACCGTCCTGCGTCCAGGTGCAAGTCCAGGTGTCATCGGCGCACCAGGCGTTGGCCACCACGGAGTTGCGGTGCAGCGGGGCTTGGCCGATATTGATGAATTCCACTTGGAAATCGTCGGGATAGTCCAGATTGTGCCAGGCGTAAGTCCTTTCTCCGGCCACATTCGAGATGACGTCGTAGCCGCGCGGGGTGCCGTCCTTGCACCAAGTGGTGGCCCACCAGGCGCCGCCGATGGCTGCCGCGTTGTATTCGTACACCGTTTCGGAGACGCGGTGGCGGTTCATGCAGTGGGAATGCCCGGCGAGGATATCCACCTCATAGCCGTCCAACAGTTGCAGCAGCTGGTCCGCATTTTCAATTTTCCCGTTTTTCCGGGTCATAATGGGGCTGTGCTGCGCGAGGAAAAGATGCGTGTCCTTGCCGATGTAAGTCAGCAGGCCTTTCACAAAATCCAGCGTCTCTTGGGGATAGCCCTCCTTGTAGTTTTTGGAACTCTGGTCCGGAACTTCCAGGCCGCTGCCGACGAAAATCAAGTTGTTGACGGCGATGACCAAGTCCTTGCCCAGGAAAAACGCATAGTTGTAAGGGCCGAAAGCCGATTCAAAAGCCTCACCGGCGGCGATACCGGAGAGCGGCTGGATGAAATCGTGGTTGCCGATGACGCTGTAGAACGGAATGCCGGTCTTGGCGATGGCCTGCTTGTAGGGCTCGAAAATGAAAGGCTTGTTCCAAGCGATGTCCCCGAGCACGACGCCCACGGTCTGCCGCTGCGAACCATATTTCTTCGCCATACCCCGCAAGTCGCCGAGCGGCCGCCCCGAGAAGAGGGCCAGATGCTCTTCGGTCTGCATCTGCGGGTCGGAAACGGAGAACAGGGTGTAGTCGTCTCCGACCATCATCTTCTGGAGTTGAAAATCAAACTTTTTCGTGCCTTTGATAGGGAGGTAGAACTTGACATCCCCCTGGGAAAAATCGCCCGTGTAGCCCGAGGGCGTGATGACGAAAACAAAGCGGGCGTCTTTATGGGTATTGATGCTGAATTTGCCGTTTTTATCGGTCTTCGCGAAACGATATCCGTCCGAAACGACGACTCCCGCGAGGGGCGCGTCGGGTCCGTTCACGCTGCCTTTGACCAGTTTAGCCCGAGCCGGAACCAGGACCAGGAGGAATAGCAAAATCAAGGCTGTTCTTTTCGCATTCATAAATTTAAGTCACTATAAGCAGCCAAAGTTACAATATTTATTTTAAAAACGCAAATCAGCGCCCCTCCAGAGCGCTGATTTGATGAAAAAGCCTTCGGCAGAATCAGAAAAAGGCGCTTAGTTCGCCGGCGTGAAACTGATCGTGACGTGGTCGCCCACACGACTGGTGGCGCCGTGGTTGACGGCCATCTTAGACCCGGTCGCACGGCTGGCGGAAGTCACCCGGGCGCGAAACATCAGCGTCTTGAAGCCTTGGAATGCCGGCAGGGATACGGACTGGCTGACGGAGAAGACCGTCGAAGCCGCATCAATCACGTAACTGTAATCGACCGTATCTTCCGTATAATCGCCGCTGGTATAGCTGGTCGTCTGATAGCCGGGGAAGGCCGTCCAGTTCTCGCCGCCATCCAAGGAATATTCCATCAAGAAGTACTTCGGCCCGTTCTTGGAAGACTCAACCTTGTAACTGAGCGTATAGGAACCGGCGGCATTGTCCACGTTGTACACTTCAAAGAGCCAGTAGTCCTCCTTATAAACGCCGTAATGCAACAGACAGTGCTTGCCGCCCCAACGCTCTTCCGAACGGGAGAGATAGGTGGTGTTGTCGGTCGTTTTCTCCTCCGTCGACACGCGCACCACGCTCAGTTTACCCTCGTGGGTGTCGGAATACACATACGAACCGGTATAATCATTGAGCGAATAGTCCACGCCGGCCACACTGCTGGCGGAAGGCATGCTCCACAGTATCGGGAAGACCGCTTTCTTGATGCCTTGGGTAAGCGTCAGCGTATAAGAAGCCGGGCTCACGGAAGCGGCCGTCGACACGGTCACCACATATTCTTTCTCGGTGGAGCCGTCATTCTGGGCCACATCCAGTGTCAAGGTCTGGAAGCCGCTGCCGGAGAAGGACTTGGTTCCGTTTTCCTTGAAGGTGGCGTCGCCGGTCAGCGTTGCCGTCCAGGAGACGTTGCCCGTCACATAGACCGGCACCTCGGCCGCCTCGTAATTGATTTCGTCCGTCGGCAGTACCGCTCTGAAACGGTCAGCAACGACAGGGTCCGCCATCAAGCGGTAGACCTTGACATAGCGACCGGCGCTGCTCAAGCCCGTATAGGCCGTCAACAGATGGTCCGTGCCGTTGTAGCCGATGGTGTTGTGGTATTCGGTACCCTGCGAGACAATCCAAGCCGTATTGTCATCAAAATCAAAGGTCCAAGTGCCCTGCATATTGAGGCCGGCACGCGTCTGAAGGATATTGCTGCCGCCGCTTTGCACATTGCCAGCATACAGATAGCCCGCCGTCCGCGTGGCCTTGAGCGCATAGGTTCCGGACAACAAGCCGTCAGCCAGTTCGATGATTTCGACATTGTCTGAAGGATTGTAGACCTTGTCGCCCACCCGGACGATTTCCGTAGAAGAGCGGTTGTTGTTGTTCTGTTCGGTGGAAATTGTCTCGTCGACACTCGCGGACACAATGACGATCTTGTCGCCGACATGGAGTTGAGAGGCGGCGGTCACCAGGTTGTACACCTCGTCGTCCGGACGCTCCGCATCCGCCATATCGATGGGCAGTTTGATGATTTTTCCAGACTGCAGTTGTTTGCCGGAGCCGAATGTCGAATGCTTGATCAAGCGACCGAGACTGGTGGTGACGGTGACCGTGACGGTCTCACCCGAAAGGTCCACGGGGGCTACGGCCATCCAGACATTGTCCAGCGTATTGGTGACGGCGGTGACGGAAGAAGCCATCGAAGCGCCCGCTGTGAAACTGCGGTCGGAAGGTTTGTAGTAGAAATCGCCGACCAGGCCGGTGGAGGCGGTGGAGAAAGTCACCGACTGGAGTTCTCCGCCCAGCAATTCCGCATTGGAAATCTGCAGGTGGAGATAGGCGGCCGCGTGCTGGAAAGACAGGGTGATGCTCTCGGGAACCACCGAATAGTTCTCCGACTGGGCGACCAGCACCTGGGCGGCCTCATCCGTCGAGGCGGAAGAAGAAATCTGGGTGGCCGGGACATTCACCGACACACGACCCTCCGCGTCAATCGCCTTGAACGCGGAATAGGGGCTGACGACCATAAACTGGGCGGTCTCGGGAACGCTTTCGATTTTGAAAATGGCGTTCTGGGCGCCGACCTCGGGGGTCATCGCAATCTGTTGGATGGCGCCGCCATTGATGGAAACACCGATCTGGGTGTCGTTGGCCGTCCACACAACGGGATAACTTCCTTCCACAGGGGTGGAAAAGACCGATTTGGAAGACTCGGCTTGCGCCTCGACGATAACCGTACGGCCTTTCACCTCCGGTGTCGAAGGCGTGTTGGGGAGTTCTTTGGCGCAAGAGGCCAAAGTCAGAACTGCGGCAAGGGCCGCGAAAATCGTAGATGTTCTCATAACTTTGTCCTTTTTTAAAATTCCCATTCTTCCTCCGGCGCGCTCTCGATAGAAACATTTTGATGACCGGAAACGGTCAAGAAGGCCGTCTCCATCCCGACAGGAATCAGTCGGGCGGCAGGTGTCAGGTATCGTTCTTTTTTCATATCCAATCCAGGTTAATAGATCTCGGTTACGACAATTTTGATGTCGGCAATATATACGTGATTGGAAGCATGAGTGTCGGTGATTTTAAGGTTAAAATGGGTGGGGCCTTGATCAAAACTGAGCGGATAAGAGCAGTCATATAAAGTTTTACCCCAATCTGATGTGCCTTTTACCCTCGTTTGCGAGCCCACAGTCACACCTTCTGTATCGCTGGAAGGTGAATAGGCGGCACCATCTCTATTGATTTTGTATGACAGTGTGGCACTCTTAACCCCCGCACAAGGTATTCCCGCAGCCTGTAGCCAACCTCCATTCTTTTGAATACGGAAATTCACCTCCATACCCTCTGTGGAAAGCTCGCCCGTATAACCACCTGTAGGCAAGAAAACATTTCCAGCGTTATTATCAGACCCAGGCCAACCAAAAAAGTGGGAACTTCCATCCTGAGTATAGGTGACATCGAATCCGCCATAAACGACGGTGGTCGCCTTTCCGGAGGCCTGGTAATCCGCCAATTTTTGACCATCTTCGCTTCCGGTCCAATATAGTTCGTGGAAGAGTACATCTCCGACTTCAACCGGCTTGATATAATTGATTGTAAACTCAAATGAAGAGTCTTCTACCACGGCATCGGTGCTGATTGTAAGAGTGAAAAGATCTTTTTCTTTCGTCATACTATGTTCCGGAAATGTCAGCGTAAGAACGGCATTGCCGGTTCCGGTATTCGCGCTTAAGGTCGCACCTCCCGTTACAGAAGCGGTCCAGCCGACATTGCCAAAAATGTAGATGGGAAGTTCAGTGGCACCAAACACAACGTCACCATTGGGCAGCGTCACATTGAAGCGAGGCGTATTGTCCACCGGCGCGTCAAGACGGTAGAGTTTGACCGCCTGCATCGTTGTTCCCGCGCCATAGGCCGCGAACAATTTATCGTTGGCATTGAAAGCGATCAATCCCCTTCCGCTCGAAGCAATATCCGCAAAGATATAGGAGGCACCTTCCCAAGTGACACCGCCTTGCGTGACATCCTGCACCTTGATGTCCCAACTGGCGCTGTTGTCCTTGGTGGCCTTGGTCTTGAGGATGTTGCTTCCGCTGGAAGCCTCGTTGCCCGCATACAGATAACCGGCGGTACCGGTCGCCTTGAAAGCAAAGTGGCCGGGGATGACGCCGTCTTCGAGTTCGATAATCTCGACCGCATCCGTAGGATTCAGAATGGTCGCCGCCGTCTTGGTGACACCCGCGGCGGAACGGTTGTTGGTGTTCTGTCCCGTGCTCATCGCAAAGGCCTCATCCAAATCGGCAGCCGCGATAATCACCTTGTCGCCCACGTGGAGTTGGTCGACGGAGGTGACGGCATTATACACGACAGGAGAAACGAGGGGAACCCCGGACATATTCACCGTGAATTTGCCAATTTTTCCGCGAGGGAGATTGGCGCTGGCAGGCATATTGACCTCCTTGGTGAGCGTACCCTGGTCGGTGACGACTTCAACCGTCAGTTTCCCGGCGGAAAGGTCAAGGGGACACACGGCGCACCAGACATCCGTCAGGGTGCCGGTAGAGACGGAAATCGTATTGAATTCCGTGCTGGATTCAAATGAATCGCTCTCCCAATTATAGAAAACACGGCCGGCGAGATAACGGGCGTCGTTGGTGATGTTGACCGCCTGGACCGTGGCAGTGCCGAGGTCCACATTCGCGAACTGCAGGTGGAGATAGGCGGCCAAATGGGAAAATTCCAATTCGACGGGACTCGGGATTTCGGTCATCACGTCCGTGTCGGCAAAAAGAATCTGGGCCGCCGGATCGGGAGATGCCGCCGTAGAAGCCTGTCCGGAAGGGAACTCCACCATAACGGTCTTGTTCGTCGAGTTGATCGACTTGAAGCGAATGGCAGGACTGACAAACATGAAACGGTAGGACTCCGCCTCGGCGACGTCTCCTTTGAAACTGGCGCTGGAGCCGTCTGCGGAAGGAGTCACCGTGATATAATTGCTGGACGAGGGGCTTGCATAATTGAAAGAAGGGCAAATCTCGTCACCTTGCTGCCATAAGACCGGATATTTGGTACCGCTCTTTTCACCGAAAACGGTTTTGGTCTGGGTGGGAAGAGTGGAGAACTCGACCGTGCGGAGCGCGACGGACTTTGAGTCATCGACCGGGGCTTCCTTGGAGCAGGAAGCAAAGGCGAAAGCCGCGACGAGGGCGGCAAAAAGCATTGTTTTTTTCATCACGCGTCTCATTTAATTAACCTCCCATTCTTCTTCAGTGACATCATCGATCGTGGCTCCGGACACCTGGGCGGATGCGGAAAGCACAGTTTTTCCCACAAGGAGCGATTTCTCACTCACCCGGGGTGAAACATAAACAGTTATGGGTGTTTTTTTCATCGTTTATAAATTTGTGGGTCTCCCCATTATAATTAACTAACTGGCAAAGTTATAAAATAATATTTTAATCTCAAAATCTCGATCTCGACCGCTCGCCAATTCTAAAAAAATGTTTACTTTTGTAGATTAAATTTTAATTCGTGATGAAAGCGCTTCGCTCTACAGACTTCCATTTCCCCGGTCAGGTTGCCAAGTACACAGGCAAAGTTCGTGATGTGTACAGCATTGGTTCAGATTATCTTGTGATGGTGGCGACGGACCGCATCTCCGCCTTTGACGTGGTCCTCCCCGAAGGCATTCCCTACAAAGGTCAGGTCCTCAACCAGATCGCGTCCAAATTCCTGGATGCGACCGCCGACATCCTTCCAAACTGGAAGATGGCCGAAGTGGACCCGATGGCGACACTCGGCCTGCGCTGCGAGCCATTCAAGGTGGAAATGGTCATCCGGGGCTACCTCACCGGACACGCCTGGCGTGAATACAAGGCGGGCAAACGCAGCCTGTGCGGCGTCGCCCTTCCCGAAGGAATGGTGGAGAACCAGCGTTTCCCCGAGCCCATTATCACCCCGACCACCAAGGCGGCCGAAGGCCACGATGAGGATATCAGCAAAGAAGAGATCATCGCCCAGGGCATCGTCTCCCGTGAAGATTACGAACAACTCGAAAAATACACCCGCGCCCTTTTCGCCCGCGGCACCGAAATGGCGGCCGGCAAGGGCCTGATCTTGGTGGACACGAAATACGAGTTCGGCAAACGCGACGGAAAAATCCTCCTGATGGATGAAATCCATACCCCCGACTCCTCCCGCTATTTCTACGCCGAAGGCTATGAAGAAAGACTGGCCAAGGGAGAACACCAGAAACAACTCTCCAAAGAGTTTGTCCGCGAATGGCTGATGGCCGGCGGATTCCAGGGAAAAGAGGGACAGAAAGTGCCCGAAATGACCCCCGAAGTGGTCGCCGGCATCACCGACCGCTACATCGAACTCTACGAGCACATCACCGGAGAGAAATTTGTTCCCGCCCCCGAAGAAGATGTGGAGGGCCGCATCGAGAAAAACATTCTCGCCTTTTTGGCGAAATAATCACCCGCTCGCCGAGAGAAATCTCGAGGCGTGAGCGAAAACCGACAAAAATATGATAGAGCGTTATTCCCGCAAGGTAATGAGGGATGTCTGGACCGAAGAAAACAAGTTCCAGGCCTACCTCGAAGTAGAGATTCTTTCCTGTGAAGCCTGGAGCAAACTGGGCGTCATCCCCGAGGAAGATGTGGAAGAAATCCGCAAGAAAGCCACTTTCCAAGTGAACCGCATCCGTGAAATCGAAGAACAGACCCGCCACGATGTGGTCGCCTTCACCCGCGCCGTCAGTGAAAGCCTCGGCCCGGAACGCAAATGGGTGCATTACGGTCTTACTTCTACCGATGTGGTGGACACCGCCAACGGCTACCTGCTCAAGCAGGCCGACGCCATCTTGCTGAAGGATATGGAAGAATTTCTGGAAGTGCTCCGCAAGCGGGCCCTGGAATTCAAACAGACCCCCTGCATCGGCCGCACCCACGGCATCCACGCGGACATCACCTCCTTCGGACTCAAATGGGCCCTCTGGTATGAGGAAATGAAACGCAACATCGAGCGTTTCAAATACGCCTCCGCCGGTGTCGAGGCCGGGAAAATGAGCGGAGCGGTGGGCAACTTCGCCAACATTCCGCCCTTCATCCAGGACTATGTCTGCGAGAAACTGGGCATCGCCTCCGCCGACATCTCCACCCAGGTGCTTCAGCGCGACCGCCACGCCTTCTACATCGCGACCCTCGCCGTCACCGCCTCCACCCTCGAACAGATGGCCTTCGAAATCCGCAACCTCCAGCGTACGGAGGTCCGCGAGGCCGAAGAAGCCTTCCGCAAAGGACAGAAAGGCTCCTCCGCAATGCCGCACAAACGCAACCCTATCAGCAGCGAGAACATCTGCGGTTGCGCCCGGGTGATGCGCGGTTATATGTCCGCCTCCTGCGAGAATGTCGCCCTGTGGCACGAAAGGGATATCTCCCACTCTTCCACCGAGCGCATCATCCTGCCCGACGCCACCGAACTCCTCGACTATATGCTCTGCCGCTTCAAAGGCATTCTGGAGAACCTTACGGTCTATCCCGAGACGATGATGGCCAACATCTACCGCACCCACGGCGTGATTTTCGCCCAGCGCGTGATGAACGCCCTCATCGGGAAAGGTCTCTCCCGCGAAGAAGCCTATGACACGGTGCAGCCCGAGGCCATGAAGGCCTGGAGC
>CACZWF010000005.1 GCA_902784785.1 uncultured Bacteroidia bacterium | reverse complement strand
CCCACCTCTTCCCATTCCGAACAGAGCAGTTAAGCTCGCCAGTGCCGATGGTACTGCCCCACCAGGTGGGAGAGTAGGTCGCTGCCGCATTCCTTAACAGGGGATGGTCAAATCGACTGTCCCCTGTTTTTTTTTATTTGCCTCGCAGGTATACAGACTATGCGTTTTAGAAAAAATTCCTTAACTTTACGAGTTATTTCTAAAATGATTCATAATGGCACGTTTCTTAGACCCGCCCAAGCCGAAGGCGCAATTACCGGCAGAGAAAGTTGACAAAGAGTACAAATCGATGAGGTTGAAGGTGTTCCTGGGAGCCTTCCTGGGCTACGCCGCCTATTATTTGGTCAGAAAGAATCTCTCTTTAGCCGCTCCTGATATGATCAAAGACGGCATCCTGGATGCCGGAAAAGTCGGTCTTGCCATGTCGGCCGTTTCCATCGCTTACGCTTTCAGCAAATTTGTGATGGGCAGCGTCTCCGACCGTTCCGACGCCCGTAAATTCCTTTGCGTCGGCCTCGTGCTCTCTGCGCTGGTGATGTTAGCCGTCGGTATCATTCCTTTCGGCCCCAACACCGTCCTGAATACCGCTATCATCTTTGTCCTGATGCTCATCGTAGGTTGGTTGAGCGGATTTGGCTGGCCTCCCTGCGGCCGTATTATGGCGCATTGGTTCAGCCAGAACGAGCGGAGTTTCAAGATGAGCGTGTGGAATGTTTCTCACACCGTCGGTAGCTTCTCTTTGGGTTTTCTGGCGATTGCCGGTGTCGCTTTGGCGGCCGATCTGGGCGTCGTTCAGACTTGGAGAGGCAACTTCGTGTTCCCCGCTATCGTTGCGATGCTCGTTGCCTTGTTCTGCTGGTGGGCTATCCGCGACACCCCCGAGTCTTGCGGTCTGCCCTCGGTCGGCGATTGGAGAAATGACCACAGCGGCGTCAAGTCCAAAGGTACTGCGGGCGAAAAACTTCCCTTCAAGGTCTTGTTTGTGGATTATGTGCTCAAAAACAAACTCCTGTGGGTGGTCGCCATCAGCAACGTGGCCGTCTATATGGTCCGTTACGGCATCGGTGACTGGGCTCCTACTTATCTGCAGGAAAAAGGCATTATGACTGCCGCCGAGAGCAAGGTGGCCTTCTCCGTCCACAATATCGTGGGTGCCGTAGGAACCATTGCCTGCGGTTGGGCGACTTCCAAACTTTTCAAGGGCCGCTGCGCTCCGATGAATGTGATTTGTATGCTTCTGTGCGCCGTCGGTGTCCTGATTTATTGGATGGTCGGTGCCGATATCGTTTCCGTGGATGCCGCCACCAAGAAGGTGTTGGTCTATGTGGCCCTGTGTATGATCGGTTTCTTCATCTACGGACCGGTCGCCTTGACGGGCGTGCAGGCCTTGAACCTGGTTCCCAAGAACGCGGCGGGTACGGCCGCCGGCTTCGTGGGCCTCTTCGGTTATCTTTTGGGTGATGCGGTTTGCTCCAAGATTGTCGTGGGCGGTATCGCCACCGGCAGTTCCTGGGATACGGCGATGCTTTCAGTGGCTATCGGTTCGCTGATTGGCGTAGGACTTTGCGCCCTGTTGATTCCCAGCGAAAAACGGATGGCCGCTTCCGAGAAATAAGGAATAAAGAATACAAGGAAATCAATGAAAAAGACTTTTCAAGAGCGTATTGCGTATGCGCTCTCCATTTCTACGGATACAAAGGTTTTTGAAATGGGTCGCGGCTATGCTTCGATGGCCCCCGACGTATTCAAAAAGTGTTTTCCCGGCCGTAAGGCTATGGTGGTAGCTGATGTGCATACCTGGCCGGCTTTGGGAGAAAAAGTGTATGCCATGCTGGTGGGCGCCGGCATTCCGACCGAAAAATACATCATTGACAAAGAAGAGTTTCACGCCGAGTGGAAATATGTCGAAATGGTGGACAAATTGGTAGAAGGCGACCTGGCTGCAGCCAAACGCATCGAGCAGGACGACCATCATGTCGAAGCGGATGCCGAAAAGGCATTTGTTCCCGCATCGGATGACTTCTATATTTTGGTTTCCGTGGGTTCCGGTGTAATCAACGACCTCTGCAAATTGTGCTCGCACCACCATGGCCAGTCCTATCTGACCTTGCCTACGGCCGCTTCTGTGGATGGCTATTCTTCTTTTGGAGCCTCCATCAGCTACCAGCGGGCCAAGCAGACCTTTTCCTGTCCCGCTCCGGTCGCCATCCTAGCGGATACCGATGTGATTGCCGCCGCTCCCAAGGAAATGACCGCCGCCGGCTATGCCGACCTGGCCGCCAAGGTTCCCGCCGGTGCTGAATGGATGATTTCTGACTTTGTCGGTACGGAACTGATTCAATCGGATGCCTGGCACGTGTTGCAGGATTATCTGGATGATTTCCTATCCCGTCCGGAAGCGGTTGCCGCCGGTGACCCGGATGCCATTGCGGATATCTTTGAGGGATTGACCCTCAGCGGCATTGCGATGCAGGCCGCCCGTTCTTCCCGTCCCGCCTCCTGCTGCGACCATCTCTTCAGCCATATTCTGGATATGACCGAGCACCGCTACAAGGGTAAACTCCAGTCCCACGGATTTCAGGTGGCTGTCGGTACGATGACGATGTGCGCAGCCTTCGACGAGTTGTTCAAACTCGACCTGACCAAGCTGGATGTGGATGCCTGCGTCAAGGCCTGGCCTACGCTGGAACAGGAGCAGGAGCGTGCGCTGGAACTTTTCAAAGACTTCCCCGCTCCGAAATTGGGTTATACCCAGATTACCCAGAAATACCAGGACTCCGAAGAGATTCGTCGTCAATTGGAGAAACTCAAAACCGAATGGCCGTCGTTCAAACAGAAATTGCAGGCGCAGGTTTGGCCGTTTAAGAAAATGCAGGCTGCTTTCAAGGCGGCGGGCGCACCGTATGATCCTTCGATGATCGGGGTCAGCCGCGAGCAACTGCGGGATATGTTCCCCATCGTGCAGATGATGCGTTTCCGCTACAACCTGCTCGATTTGGCTAAACGCGGCGGTTTCTACGATGAGATTGTGAATCCCATTTTCGCCAAAGGCGGTGCCTGGGAACTCTAAATCCCTTCGCCGTCTTTGAAAAAGGCTTCGCGGTAGTGGCTTTGGAGAATGCGTGAGTGAGGCGGAACGGAATGGGTGAGCCAGACGTTACCGCCGATGATAGAGCCGGTGCCTATGGTGATGCGTCCCAGCAGCGAAGCGTTGGAATACACCGTGACATTATCTTCCAGAATCGGGTGGCGGGGAATATCCTTCGGCCGCCCGTTTTCGTCATAACTGAAATTCTTGGCACCCAGCGTCACACCTTGGTACAAGGTGACGTGATTGCCGATGATAGCCGTCTCGCCGATAACAGTACCCGTTCCGTGGTCGATGGCGAAATATTCGCCGATGGTCGCTCCCGGGTGGATGTCAATACCCGTGATGGAATGGGCGTATTCGGTGAGCATACGCGGCAGGACCGGCACCTTCAATCCGAGCAGGATATGTGCGGCGCGATAATAGAGGATGGCTTTGATGGAAGGGTAGCAGAAGACCACTTCCTTCTGGTCAGAGGCCGCCGGGTCGTTGGCTTCAATCGCCGCCACATCGGTTTGCAGCAGGCGTTTGATTTCAGGAATGGCCGCCACAAAGGCGTCGGCTACGCCGGCGTCGGAGAGGGACTGCAGGGCGCGATGAATGCGTCCCGGAGCCAGCCCGGGGTCTTGGTCAGCGTATTCAGGGAAGACGGCATCGTTCAGCGCGTCCATCATTTCGGCCAAGGCTTTGGCGGTCGATTTGCGGGATTTCATTACTTATTGCGCAAATAAATCGGTGGAAAGATAACGCTCGCCCGTGTCCGGGAGCAACGCCACAATAGTTTTTCCGGCATTCGCTTTGTCGCGAGCCATCGCAAGGGCTGCGCTGAATGCGGCTCCGGAAGAAATGCCGACGAGCAGGCCTTCGTGTTCAGCCAACAGGCGAGCAGCCGCATAGGCATCTTCATCGCTTACGGGGCAAACCGAATCCACGACTGTCGCGTCATAGGTGTCGGGAATAAATCCGGCTCCAATGCCTTGGATTCTGTGCTTGCCGGCAGGCTGGCCGGACAATACCGCAGAAGACGCAGGCTCCACGGCGACAATCCGTACGGACGGATTGTGCTTTTTCAAAGCGCGGCCCGTGCCGCTCACCGTTCCGCCTGTCCCGGCTCCTGCCACGAAAATATCCACCTTCCCTTCGGTGTCGCGCCAAATCTCCTCGCCCGTCGTCCTTTCGTGCGCGGCTGGATTGGCAGGGTTGGTGAACTGCCCCAGGATCACGGCGCCGGGGGTGCTGTCGCGCAATTCTTCAGCCCGGGCGATGGCCCCTTTCATGCCGGCCGATCCCGGCGTCAGTTCCAACTTCGCCCCGAAAGCCTTGAGCAGGCTGCGCCGCTCCTGGCTCATTGTCTCGGGCATCGTCAAGATGACTTTGTATCCTTTGCTGCGGCCCACCCAGGCCAGTCCGACACCGGTGTTGCCGCTGGTCGGCTCGATGATGGTCGCTCCGGGACGGAGCTGGCCGCTCTTTTCGGCCTCTTCAATCATCGCCAATGCCACGCGGTCTTTGACGCTGCCTCCCGGATTGAATGCTTCGATTTTGACCAGCAGGTTTGCTTGCTGTCCGGGGAAAGGAAGCACCTCCAGCAGGGGGGTGTTTCCAATAAGTTCGCTCAGCGAATGTACTATCATTTCGTAAATTTATTTCTTCTGATACAGGTAGCGGCGGATGCTCTTCTTGGGCGTGCGTTCAAAATCCTCGTCCCGGCACTCGATCCGTTTGATTTTGGAGTACGAGGGGAGCTGACTGTTGATTTCGGGGAGCAGCGCCTGCACTTTCTCTTTCACGGCAGCGGCGTCCAGGCCCGCTTTTTCGCCGGCGGCGAAATCAGGATAAACCAGGGCGACCAGCGCACCGTCGTCGTCGATGACCAGACAGTCGCTCACCAGCGGGAAGTTGTTGATCGCATATTCGATTTCCTCGGGATAGATATTCTGACCGTTCGGGCCGAGTATCATACACTTGGAACGTCCGCGCAGGAAGAGGTAACCGTCCTGATCCAGGATGCCGATATCGCCGGTACGGAACCAGCCGTCTTCGGTAAAGGCCTCCGCTGTCGCTTCGGGGTTCTTGTAATAGCCGAGGAATACATTGGCACCCCGCACTTCCACTTCGCCCGGAATGTTCGCGGGGTCCCGGGACACAATGCGGATTTCCATATTGGGAGCCGCCTGGCCGCAGGAAAAGAGCTTGACTTTGTCGTAATGGGCGTAGGCGATAATGGGGGCGCATTCGGTCATTCCGTAGCCGACCGTGTAATGGAACTTGATATCGTGGAAGAATTTTTCCGCTTCGGGATTGAAGGCGGCGCCGCCCATAATCACCTCTTCGAAACGCCCGCCGAAACTCTGATCCACTTTCTTGCGGATTTCTTCACGGATGATGTTGTTGACCACCGGGACACCCAGCAGAAATTTGACCTTCTTGATGATGTCTTTGATTTTGGTCTTGTAAATCTTTTCAATCACCAGCGGGACGGTGACGATGAGGTCGGGCCGGGTCTGGGCGAAAGCACCGAGGATGATTTTCGGGCTGGGGGTCTTTCCCAGGAAAATCACATGGGCTCCATAGGTGATCTCGAACAGGAACTCGAACATCATACCGTACATATGCGCCATCGGGAGCATCGAAACGAGGGAGTGGTTCTCGTTGAGCCACGGCTCCGCCACATTGTGGGCGAAGTACAGGTTGGACCAGACGGCCCTGTAGGGAATCATCACGCCTTTGGAAAAGCCCGAGGTGCCTGAAGTATAGTTAATCAAAGCGAGTTCTTCCGCGCTGTCTTCGTAGAAGTTGACATCCGCCCGCTTGAGACCGTAGGGATAACGCTCTTTGAACTGTTCTTCGCTACGTGCGAGTGCCTCTTCGACCTCTTTGCGATTGGCCGAGAATAGTTTGAGGCCCTTGACGTTGATGATGGCTTCGATATTGTCGGGAACCTTTCCGTCCAGTCCGCGCAGGATGCCGGCGTCGGTCAGGAGGAAACGGGCGTCCGAGTGCTCGAGCAAGTGACGTACGTTGTCTGGTGTGAAGTCATTGAGGATGGGAACGGGAACGGCTCCGTAGGTCATCGTCGCCAAAAATCCGATGGCCCAACCCGTGCTGTTCTGTCCGCACAAGGCGATTTTGTCTCCTGGAACAATGCCGGCCGACTGATAGAAGAGATGGTAGCGGGCGATTTGGTTGCACACATCTTCGAAACTGAAGGTTTCCCCGTGCAGGTCGGAGACGGCGGGACGCGTCCAATGACGGACGAATTCCTCTTGAAACAATTTATTTACAGACTGAAATTCCATATTATTCAATTAAACTAAAGTTTAGGTTTAAACAGTTTGACAAATCAATCTACAAAAGTAGTAAAAATTTTTTACCTTTGTGGAGTGTCCTGATGCGAAAAGAACGAAAATCGGAATGCGTCGCGTATTAATCATATCCTACTATTGGCCCCCGTCCGGAGGGAGCGGCGTCCAGCGTTGGGTGAAGTTTGCCAAATACCTCCCCGAACTGGGCTGGGAACCGGTCGTCTATACCCCTTCCAATCCCGAGGCTCCCGCAAGAGATGAAAGCCTCCTGGCGGAAGTGGACGGCGTGGAGGTCATCCGCACCCGCATTTTCGAACCCTATGGCTTGTATGCCAAACTGTTCCGTCGGGAAAAAGCGGCGGCGCCGAAGGTCAACACGGTGGATGCGGGCAAGCGGAGCCTTGCCGGACGCATCGCGATGTGGCTGCGCGGAAATCTGTTCATTCCCGACCCCAAATGCCTGTGGGTGGGCCCCAGCGTCCGTTTTTTGCAGGACTACCTTCGCGAACATCCTGTGGATATCATCATCAGCACAGGACCGCCTCATACGATGCATTTGATCGCCCGGGCATTGGCCCGCAAGACCGGTCTGCCCTGGGTGGCGGATTTTCGGGACCCTTGGACGAAGGTTTTCTATTTCAAGCATCTTTCCTTGACGGCTTGTTCTCGTCGGCGTCACGAAAAACTGGAAAAGCAGGTGCTGGATGACGCGTCGTTGGTAGTCGCCGTGTCGCCGATGGTGCAGGATGAGTTCCGCGCGATGACGGACACGCCCGTCGCTTTGGTCACCAACGGTTTCGACGAGGCGGACTACGGGGGATGCCCGGTCGGGGCCGGGCATGACGCCCTGACGGCCAGTCAAGCCTGTTGCGGGAGCCCGTCCGTCACCCCCGGCTCGGCCGAAGGGCTCTTCACCCTCACCCATACGGGCTTGTTCGCCCGGGACGGCATTCCCACGGTCTTGTGGGAGGTCCTGGCTGAAAAATGCGGGGCCGACGCGGAATTTCGTCAGAAACTCCGCATCGCGTTGGTCGGAAAGACCGACCGCGAAGTGCTGGAAAGCCTGTCGGCCGCCGGTTTGCAAGGCAATGTGACAGATTGGGGTTATCAGCCTCATCCCGAGGCAGTGGCCCGGCAGATGGCCGCTTCCGTGCTGCTTTTGCCCTTGCGCAAGGAGCCGGAATACAAGGCGGTGCTGCCCGGGAAACTCTTTGAATACCTGGGGTCCGGACGCCCGATTCTGGGCATCGGCGCTCCCGACGGGGCCATGGCCCGCATTCTTCAAGATTTGACCGACTCCGTGCCTGAGACGGATGCTGCGGCCCCCGGCTATGCGGTCTGCGACTGGGAGGACAAAGCGGCGATGAAAGCCTACATAGATAATGCCTGGGAGCAATTTTGCAAGAGTTCCCGTGGCGCTTCAGAGGAAACGGATTCTACCCAGGCAGCAGCCGGGCCATCCCGTCCCGATGTGTCCCGCTATTCCCGCCGCAGCACCGCCGCCGCGATGGCCCGGCTGCTGGACGGGCTCTGCTCAAAAAAATGACTCTTCGGATGCTTCCGGAGACGATGGAATGAAAAATGATGAATATGAAAAATAGTTGGAAGCAGGTGGCCCTGATGCTGGGCGTCATTCTCTTTTTTATCGCTCTTTCGTATGTGTTTGTGCCCGAAGTGCTGGACGGAAAGGTGCTGAACCAGTCCGATATTTCCCAATGGCAGGGGATGTCCCACGAAGTGCGCGAATGGAACAAAGAGCATCCCGACGACAAGACGCTCTGGACCGGTTCGATGTTCGGAGGTATGCCTACGGTGGGGATGTACGATGATTTCGAGGGGGACTACACCCAATGGATGTATAAGTTTCTGATGGGGTTGGACCGTCCGGCCTCCTTCCTATTCGTAACCTTGCTGGGCGCGTTTCTTTTGATGTTGGCGTTCGGAATTCATCCCATCCTTGCGGTCGCGGGGGCCGTCGCCGTCGCTTTCTGTTCCTATAATATGCAGATTATCCAAGTGGGGCACAACGCCAAAATGCAGGCCATCGCTTTTATGCCCTGGGTGCTGGCGGCGATTGTCTACACCTACCGCACGGCTTTGGGAGAGTATGGCTCCGTCGCGCAGATTCCTTCCGAAGGGAATACCGGGGCTGCAACGCGGCCCGTGCCCACGCTCAAGTCCATCCTTCCGCAACTAGGCGTAGCGTCCGTGCTCTTCGCTTTGGCGCTCAGTATGCAGATCAAGGCCAATCACGTGCAGATTTCCTACTATCTGGCCATCCTGATTTTTATCTATGTCGTCGTTCTGCTGGTCGATATTCTGCGTCGCAAGGCGCCGGAACGCGGGCGTGGAATGCGTAATTTCGCCGTCGCTTCGGCCTTGTTGCTGGTGATGGGCGGAGTGGGTATCGCGACCAATGCCAACAAACTGATTCCTACTTATAATTATACGCAATACACGATGCGCGGCGGTTCGGAACTTAGTTCGGATTCCGACACCCACAACAGCAAGGGCCTGGATCTGGATTATGCCACCCAATGGTCCTACGGCATCGATGAAATGCCCAACCTGATGATCCCCAATTTCCGGGGCGGCATCTCCGAAGGC
The DNA here is from genome assembly GCA_902784785.1 of uncultured Bacteroidia bacterium. GTDB lineage: Bacteria > Bacteroidota > Bacteroidia > Bacteroidales > UBA932 > Cryptobacteroides. The sequence goes on along the minus strand of CACZWF010000005.1, from coordinate 35,488 downwards.
CTCCCTAAAAGCAGCGAGACCTACAAATTGCTTCGTTCCGCCGGCCATCCCGAGTATGCGGCCTATTTCCAGGAATACTGGGGCCCGCAACCCTTCACCGCCGGTCCGATGTATCTGGGGGCCATCTGTTGTTTCCTCTTTATGCTGGGGCTTTTCCTGTTCAAAGGAAAGGAAAAATGGTGGCTGCTCGCGGCGACGATTCTGGCCTCGTTCCTGGCCTGGGGCAATCATTTCATGGCCTTCACCCGCTTCTTCTTCGAATATGTTCCGATGTATTCCAAGTTCCGTTCGGTGTCGATGGCCCTGACCGCGTTGCAAATCACCGTGCCGGTGCTGGCCTTCCTTGTTCTGGACAAAATCTTGAAAGGGGAGTATACGAAAAAAGAATTTTCTGTCAAGGCGTGGATCGCGTTCGGTTTGACCGGAGGATTCTGCCTGCTTTGCTGGCTCTTCCCTTCTCTCGCGGGGTCCTTCCTGACGGATGCGGAAGCGGGTCAGCCCGATAGTCTGTTGGATGCGTTGAGGGCCGACCGCAGCGCCCTGCTGGTGGCCGACGCCCGCCGCTCTTTCTTCTTTATCACCCTCACTTTCGCCCTGTTGCTCTGGGTTGTGTATCGTCGTGGCGCCCAAAACGCCAAATCCGGCTCTGCGAGCGCCAAGACGGGCTCCACGCCCGTCATATCCGGCTCCGACCGGGCATCCCTATCCTTCAATCTGAAGGGCTACGGTACCCCTGCCATCATCGCCCTCTCCGTCATTTCCATTCTGGTCCTGGCCGACCTGTTCAGCGCCGGCAAGCGTTACCTCTCTGACAAGGACTTTATGACGAAGAAGGCCTACAAAGGCCAGTTTGCCGAACGCGAAGCGGACAAGTGGATTCATCAGGACACCGATCCGAGTTATCGCGTGCTGGATTTGAGCGTCAATACCTTCAACGACGCTTTCCAATGCTATCACCACAAATGTGTCGGCGGCTACAGCCCGGTCAAGCTCCAGCGCTATCAAGACCTGATCGACCGCTATATTTTCAAGGAAATTTCTCAGGCGGAAAAAGCGCTTTCCAAGGTGGCGACCCTTTCGGAATTCGAGGCACAGATGCCCGAAATGCCCATTGTTTCGATGCTGAACGGACGCTATATCATCGTCCAGGGGAATCTGCGTCCGGCCATCAATGAAGCGGCTTTCGGAAACGCCTGGCTGGTGCGTGAAATCAAGGAGGCTGCCACGCCCGATGAAGAAATTGCGTTCCTCGGCCAGGTGGATTTGCATCGTCAGGCCGTGGTGGGGAAGGATTATCTGGGGCAGGTCTCGCCGGAGTTCGGAGCGTCGTCTCCGCTCGACGAGACCTCCGATCAGGTCGGGGGTGACGAGGGTATCATTCTGACCAATTACGCCCCGAACGAACTGCACTACCAATTCCGTTCTCTTACCCCATCCCTCGCCGTGTTCAGCGAGATTTTCCATCCTATCGGCTGGAAGGCCCGCATCCGCTACACCGCTCTTTCCAACGCCCCATCCGATGTGGAGGCAGCCGCCCCGTCCTCCGAACCCGACATTCCCATTTCGGAAGAACTTCCGCTGCTGCGGGCCAATTGGATTTTGCGGGCGGCCCAACTGCCTGCGGGCGAAGGGGAAATCATTATGCGATATGAGCCGGAAGATTATGTCCTCGGTGCCAACATCTCCCGCGCCAGTTCCATTTTGCTCTATCTTCTTCTTTTGCTCTCCGCCGCCTTGGGCATAGCCCGCCGTTGCGAAAAATAGTTTATTTCGATAATATGGACGCGGTCATGGAAATTGGTTAGTGCTTTTTCTTCCGGTAGGCGGAGGGAGACATTCCTGTGTATTTTTTGAATAGGCGGCTGAGATTGGGAATGTCGATGAATCCCGATTTTTCCGCGGCTTCGCTGATGGGCATATCGGTCGTGGACAGAAGTCGGCAGAGGTGATGGATGCGATGTTTGGTCAGATAGGATAGCGGAGTCTCCGGTCCCAATTCCGCTTTGAACTTTTTCTCGATGGAACGTCTTGAGAGGGGGATGTCCGCAAGATAGTAATCAAGAGAATAAGGCTTTGCATACTCTTCATCCATTTTCTTGACAATCCGAAGGGTGTACCGATTCGCAATATTGAATGGTTTGGTGGAAGAGCGTTCGACTAGTTCCAGGGGTTCCAACGGAATCCGAGCAGGCCAAACCCTCTCTTCCGTATGCATTTTCCACAAGACCCGTCCTAATTCATAGCCTTGTTTTTCGAAGTTCAGGTCGATGGATGTCAAGGCGGGGGAAGACAGAGTGCAAAGGAACTCATCATTGTCGACGCCGATGATGGCAATGTCTTCCGGGATATCGAGGCCGAGTTCTTTGCATATTCGGATTAACGGTACGGCTAAAATGTCGTGGGCGACCATCAAGGCGGCCGGCTTTTTCAGGCTTTCCAGCCATTTTCGGACGCCGTTCCAATCTTGATGGCTTTTTTCAATCCGCAAGAACGATTGGTGGTAATTGTCGTCTGGGAGCGCGCAAAAAAAACCTTTCATCCTTTCTTCCGACCAGAAAATACTTTTATAACCCAGAAAGGCGAAGGATGTGTAGTGCTGACGAAGAAAAAATTGCGCCGCCATCTTTCCGAAATTTTGGTATTCCCCAATCAGCATCGGTAAGGACGGGTATATCTTTCCTGAAATCCAGGTGATGACAGGGATTCCCAATTTCTTTACCGCGCGTAGGTTGATTTTCTCCCAACGTCCGAAAATGGCATCCACGTTCATGGATTTTGCGAGTTCAATGATTTCGTTAGATTTTCGGGTGTTGTTCCAACTGAAAAACGGGACGGGGATAAAGTCCCACCCTCCTTGTTCGTTGGCATAATTGAACAGTCCTTGCAGCAAGCGCCTTTCCGGCGTTCGCGAATAGTCGCAGAGTAGAAGCACCTTAAACATAGCGCAAAGATAATCCTTATTTCGCAAAATGAATATTTTTTTTCGTTTTTTGAAAAACAATCGGGGGATTGATTTACTAACTTTGCGAAATGAAAACGAATTATTTTGATTTAAACGGTAAGGTCGTCGTGGTTACGGGGGCCTGTGGTGTGTTGGGGCAGACGATCGTCCGCTATTTCGGCACGCAGGGCGCGCGCGTCGTGCTGCTGGCCCGGGCGCATTCCGCCGAGAAAGCGGAAGGGATTGTCGCCGACATCAAAAAGGCCGGCGGAGAGGCGATGTTCCTCGCTTGTGACGTGATGGACAAAGCTTCCCTGGAGGCTTGCCGTCAGGCGATTTTGGACAACTACGGGACCATCGATGTCCTGTTGAACGCGGCGGGCGGAAATATGCCGGCCGCCACGGTACCGCCCGACAAGACCATTTTCGACCTGGATGTGGACGCGGTCCGCAAGGTCGTCGACCTCAATTTGTTCGGAACCATCATCCCCACGCTGGTCTTCGCCCGGGTGATGGCCGACAATAAGAAAGGTTCCATCATCAATTTCTGCTCCGAGAGTTCTTTCCGTCCGCTCACGCGTGTGGCGGGCTATGGAGCCGCCAAATCAGCCGTCGCCAGTTGGACCAAATACCTCGCCGGTGAGATGGCCCTCAAATTCGGTGACGGCATCCGTGTGAACGGCATCGCTCCCGGTTTCATCCTGTCGGAACAGAACCGCACTTTGCTGACCAACCCCGATGGTTCGCTCACCCCTCGTTCGGAAAAAATTCTGGGGCACACCCCCTTCGGCCGCTTTTTGGAGTCGGATGAACTGTTGGGCACCCTGCATTACCTGGCCAGTGACGCCTCCGCCGCCGTCACCGGAACCATTTCCATTGTGGACGGCGGTTTTGAATCCTTCAGCATCTGACGCCTATGTATAAAATGAGAGAAAGTTTCCGTTGGTACGGACCTTCCGATCCCGTCAGTCTGGCTTTTATCCGTCAGGCGGGGATCACGGATATTGTGACGGCCCTTCATCATATTCCCAATGGGGAGGTGTGGCCGACGGAGGAAATCCGTGAGCGCCAGCGTTTGGTGGCCGAGGCGGGAATGACTTGGAGCGTCGTCGAGAGTGTTCCGGTCCACGAGCACATCAAGACCCAGACAGGGGAGTGGCGCCGCTATGTGGAGAATTACAAGCAGTCGCTCCGGAATCTGGCCGCCTGCGGCATTTTCTGCGTGACTTACAATTTTATGCCGGTGCTGGACTGGACGCGGACCGACTTGGAATACCCGCTTCCGGACGGGTCGCTGTGCCTGCGTTTTGACAAGACGGCCCTGATGGCTTTCGACCTCTTTATCTTGAAGCGCGCGGCGGCGAAGAACGAGTATTCCGCTGAAGAAATTGCGCGTGCGCAAGCGTATTACGATAAAATGTCTTCTGCTGAGATTGAAAAATTGACCCGCACCATCATCGCGGGACTTCCCGGCAGTGAGGAAAGTTTTACCTTGGATCAGTTCCGCGCGGAGCTGGCTCGCTATGATGGCGTGACGCCGGAGACGCTGCGCAGCCATCTGATTGACTTCCTACGGGAGGTCTGTCCGGTGGCGGATGAGGTTGGTGTGAGAATGGTCATCCATCCCGACGACCCGCCCGTGCCCCTTTTCGGTCTGCCCCGCATTATGTCGGTGGCCGATGATTTCCGGGCGCTGGTGGCCGCCGTTCCCAATCCGTCCAACGGCTTGTGCCTGTGTACGGGCTCCTTCGGCATCCGGGCGGACAACGCTCTTCCGGAGATGTTGCGTGAATTCGGAGACAGGACGGATTTCGTCCATTTCCGCAGTACGCGCCGCGAGCCGGACGGCAGTTATATCGAAGACAATCACCTGGAGGGAGACGTGGATATGCCGGCGATGATGGACGCCCTGCTGGACGTGATGCAACGCCGCAAATTCCGCATTTTCTGCCGTCCTGACCACGGCCATCAGATGTGTGACGACCTGGGTCGGCGCAACAACCCCGGTTATTCATTCTATGGCCGTATGCGCGGCATCGCCGAGCTCCGCGGCCTGCAGGCGGGCGTCGCCGCACGCAAGTGATCTCGCAAAAATATTTGTTTCTTAAGCAGATAAAAGTTACATTTGTGATTCAATTATTATAATAATTAACGATGAAAAAGACTTTATTTTCACTTTTCGTTGTTTCCGCGCTTTTGATTTCCTGCTCAAAAGAGGCGGTTCAAAATGACTCAATGGGGGGGGTATAGAGACTCCTTCTGAGCAAGCTGAGGACGTCCCTGAAGCGCCTCAACGGCCCGACGGCCCTGTTTCTCTCATCGCATCTTCCGGATCCATCACCAAGACCGAAATATCCGGAACCAACCAAATTCTTTGGAAGGCAGGCGATAAAATCAGCGTTTGGGAAAAGGACAATTCTTCCAATTCCAACATCCAGTTTTCTTTGGCGGAATCGGCCGCAGGCTCGGCTACCGGAAAATTTACCGGTTCTTTGACTCCGGCATCGGAGACATTTGAGCTTTATTCGATCTATCCGTACAGTTCCAGCTACGGGGCAGATGCGACGAGTCTTTCCCTCACAATTCCCGGAGAGGTCAATCAGGCCACCAGCATCAATGACATTGTCGGGGTCAGCGATTTCATGCTCGGCAGGACTTCTTATGCCGACTATGACGCTGAGGCGGGCGCTTATACGACCGAGTTCTGGCATCCGCTGGCCTTTCTTAAATTCCATATCGACTGCAGTGATTGTGTCTATGCCGACGCTGTTCTCAAATCCCTGACGATGACGGCCAATGTCGCGTTTGTGGGCAGTGTGAACGTCGATTGCATCGGTGGAACGGTGACTTCAACCGCTGTCGGTGATGCGGGAAAGACTTTGGTGGTCAACTTCCCCAACACCGCTGTGGCGAGTTCGGCGCAAGATGCCTGGGTTGCCATCAAGCCGGTGGACTTGACCGATGCCAATTGCCAGTTTGTCTTGGAAATGACCAACGGCCAGAAAGTCACCTTTGCCGTGAATCCCGCCAAGGTGTTCAAGGCCTCTCACCAATATCTTCTGGAGTTTTCCGATATAGATACGAAGATCGCGCAAAAGAAAGGAACCCAGACCTATGTCGATTTGATTGGCCGCAGCGGCGGCAACCGGGCAAATTGCTATATTGTCAATTCGGGCGGATACTATCGTTTTGCGGCGCAAAAGGTTGATAAATCAAATGTATTTGCCGGTTCGCAGCCTACGACGGATGGATACAAAGCGTATTGGTTCTGGTGCAGCGGCGCTTCTTCCTTCATTTCCGGTGTGGGTATCGGCAACAGTGGAAATATCAATTTCCGAGTGAACCCCAATGCGGAAGGAAATGCATCCATTGTCCTGATGGATCCGAGCGGCGTCATTGTATGGAGCTGGCATATCTGGTACTCCCGTACCGATCCATTGACCCCGACGCACTATGTCTATACCTCCACTTACACGCTGGCCAAGCGCAATCTGGGAGCCCTCAGCGACGATGGCGCCGGTGGACTGTATTATCAATGGGGTAGAAAGGACCCGTTCCCGGCCAGCAATTCTTCCGGCTCGGTGTTTAATTCTGCAGTCAAAATCGACGGGCACGGAGTTAGCTTCAACGGCCTGACTTCAGTGAATGCCGCAGTCACTCCGGACGCTATCGGTTACACGATTTCCCATCCGTCGACGATTCTGTATGGCTCAACTTATCACACCTGGATCACTACGGAAGATCAAGCCAATAACGCGCAATCGTTGTGGAGTATCTCCGCATCCACCAAGACCAATTATGATCCTTGTCCTCCCGGCTATATGGTTCCAATCAGCTCGAATGCATGGAGAGACAATTTTACCGCGGCCAATGTCAATTTTGATGAAGGTGGATTGACCTTTGATGACGGAAATACCTCGTCCTATTATCCTGCTTCAGGATACTTAAATGGATGGACATTTACGAATACCGAGGGGTATATCCGTTGTTGGACAGCAACGCTGTCTGCGACGCCCGCCTACAACGCGCATATGTTTGGCCGTTCTTTGTTCTGCAAAACTTCGGATAGCTCTATTTCTACGACAGAGGCTGCGCGTTCCCAATTTGGAATGCCGGTACGTTGTATGGTAAAGCCGTAGTTCCCGTCAAAAACAAAATTCTTATGAGCATCAAAAAATACGAAAAACCTCAATCGGAGAGTTTTCTCCTTCGGTTTGAGAATTATGTCTGCGAGGCCTCTTACAGTGAGACCGTAACGTTTGTTGATGAAACGGACGAAGATGCGTTGGGTTGGTAAAAAGGGTATTCCCTGCATCCTTATTCTATTACTGGCGGTTCTCACCGCTTACGCGCAGGATAGTTCCAAGAAAGTGGTTACCGGTCTCATCGTTGACGAGGCCGGTATGCCTCTTCCTGGTGCCGGGATTCAAATCAAAGGAAAGCCGGGATACGGGGAAGTATCAGATTTGGATGGTAAATATTCCATTTCTGTCTCTTCCGGAGATATTTTGGAATTCTCTTTTTTGGGATATAAGACCGTCGAAGAAACGGTCGGTGACCGAAATAGTATTGACGTGGGCCTGACTCCGGACAATGAGTTCCTTGACGCCACGGTGGTGGTTGGTTATGGTACCCAGAAAAAGGTCAACTTGTCGGGTTCTGTTTCGGCTGTCAATCTTGAGGAGAGCGGCGAGAAGAGAGCGGTAACCAATTTATCTTCTGGTTTACAGGGTGTTTCATCGGGTTTGCTTGCCCAACAGAGTTCCGGTGAGCCGGGGGCCGATGAGGCTACGGTGACCATTCGAGGTCTGGGAACGCTGAACAATAGTTCTCCTTTGGTTGTGATTGACGGTGTTATCGGAAGCCTGTCGGATGTCAATCCACAAGATGTGGCGTCGATGTCCGTCTTGAAGGATGCCGCTTCTTCCGCCATTTATGGCTCCCGGGCCGCCAACGGTGTCATACTTATTACGACCAAGTCGGGAAAGGAAGGGAATGCCCGTATCACTTACAATGGGAAGGCAGGCGTTCAGACGGCCTCTATGCCCATCGACATTGTCAGTGATTATGTTCAATATATGAACACCATCAATGACGCCTCTGCCAATGCGGGGTCCGTCCGTCCCTTTGGCCAGGACATCATTGACGAATGGGCGGCCAATCAAGGAAAGAATGAGATTTATTGTAATACGGACTGGTTCCGGGAAGTTTTCAAGCCATCCTTCTTTCAAGATCATAACCTACAGGTGTCAGGCGGAAGCAAAACGGTAAAATATCTGGTTTCGCTGGGCTTTTTGCAGAATAACGGTTTGTTGGCAGGGACCAAGTACCAGCGTTATTCCGTCCGTTCCAATATCACGGCGGATGTGACGAACTGGCTCCGTTTGACGGCCAATATCAGTGGCTATTACGGAAGGAAAAACGCCGTCGAGATATCTACGCTCATGTCCGCTGTCGGCAATTCCTCACCGGGTACGCTCCCGATTTCTTCGGACGGCAGGTTCGGCGGCGAATGGGCTCCCGGCGGCAATGTGCAGGCCGGCAATATCTATGCGACCAATTCCGCTTACGACCGTTTGCAATCGAACTATAAACTGACAGGGAAATTGGGGTTGGACATCACCTTCCTGCCCAATTTGGTGTGGTACAACAGCGTGGCTGCGACGGGTGATTTTTACGTGCTCAAGCAGATGAATTATCCCAATGTCAATCTATGGGATCTTAAAAACAACGCCGTTTTAATTACGTCCGGCACCACCTCCAATCAGCTTACGGAACAGAATAGTCTGGATTATACCTTGATGGTTGATTCATATCTTCACTGGGACATTCTGCCGAAACTGGAGGATCATAATTTGAGTCTGACCGTCGGTTACAACCAGGAGTATAGGAGATATCATTATACCTATGCGCAGGCGATGGATGTCTTGAGCGCGTCGACACCTACGATGGATGCGGCCGCCACGCCGTCCGCGATGAAAGGCAATTCCACGGACAGCGCCGTACAGTCGGTGTTCGGCCGGATCAATTACGATTATAAAGGCCGTTATATTTTTGAGGCGAATGCGCGCGCGGATGGTTCTTCCCGTTTCGCGCCCGGTCATCGTTGGGGGGTGTTCCCGTCCTTCTCCGCCGCATGGAGAATATCTGAGGAGCCCTGGTTTAAAGTGTCGGCGATGGACAACCTGAAAATTCGCGCTTCCTGGGGAAAACTGGGGAACAATGCGGTCGGTGATTATGCCACCCAATTGCTTTATGAACGTCGGAGTTATGTTTTTGACGGCTCGATCGTTCCCGGCGCCGGCGTGAGTTCCATTGTCAACAAGAATTTGACCTGGGAGACCACGACGATGACAGATGTGGGACTTGATCTGAGCGCCTTCAAAGGTAAACTCGAATGGACTTTTGATGCGTACCATAAACAGACGGATGGCATTTTGATTCGGGCAAGTATCCCTGGTGTCTTCGGCTATTTGGAGGCTCCCTTTGAGAATGCCGCCGTGGTCAGAAATATGGGTTTGGAGACCGAACTGTCTTGGAAAAGCGGCATCGGCAGTGATTTTACCTATGGCGTATCCGTCAACTATTCCTTTGTACGTAACCGGGTGCTGAAGTATCACGGTTCCATCCCGACCTATTCCGGGCAACGTATTCTGCTCGAGGGCTTCGGCATCTACGATTATTATGTCCGGGAGGTGGAGTGCATCGCCACCCAGGAGAAAATCGACCGGATGTTGGCGGATGGGTATATTTTCTATCCCTCCACTCCTCAACCGGGTGATTTCATCTATAAAGACCAACAGCAACCGGGAGAGGTCGGATATAAAATCATCGATGACAACGACCGTGTCATCAAAGGACATAGTTATCCCAGTCATTTCTTCGGACTAAATTTGACGGCCGGTTGGAAGGGAATTGACTTTTCCATTCTATTCACCGGTGTGGCCGGAGTCAGCCAATATCTGAACAGCACTTGGTATACGAATGTCCTTCGCAACGGATCTGTCATCAATAAGAAATTCTTGAACGCGTGGTCGCCTTCCAATCCGGACAGCACGATTCCGGCGATTACGACCAATGATGGCGGACGCAATACCGTGTCCAATGACTATTGGCTTCAGGACGCATCATATGTCAAGTTGAGAAATGTTTCGCTGGGATATACTTTCCCGCAACGCTGGACGCAGCCGGTCGTTCAAAGGATCCGGGTCTATTTTACGGGTGAAAACCTTTTGACGATGACCCGTTTCGAGGGTTTGGATCCGGAGACGGGGTCCTCCAGCAATTATCCCAATGTCTCCCGGTATATTTTCGGCTTGAGCATCACATTTTAAGGAGGAAGGGGTATGAAAAGAATCATTGTCACCACTATCGTTTTTTTGTCGGTCCTTTTCTCGCAAAATGCTTGTAAGGGGTTTTTGGATACGGTTCCGGAAGACGGTATCGGGTCTTTGGAGATGTGGACCAAGAAGGAGCATGCGGACTTGGGTATTGCCGGCGCCTATTCGATGCTGAAATGCACCGCGTACAATAGTGATCCGGCCAGCCCGGCGGGATGCATTTCCACCAATGGCCTGACCGACGCATATACAAAGTATGCTTTTGTCTGGGGAACCGGCTTTGATGACGCCGGTTGCCGTTATTTTTGCAACAACTCCGCCACCACGTCGTACGGCGTTTTCAGCACCAAGTGGAAAATGGACTACACGGGTGTGCAGTACACCAATCTGTGTATTGAGAATCTTCCCCGCATGAAAGGGCTTCTGACGGATGAGGTGTATGCGAGATACTGGGGGGAAGCGCATTTCCTGCGCGCCATTTTCTATTTTGATTTGTTGACTTTTTACAGTGGGCACAAGAATAATGACCCGGGGATACCGCTTTATCCTTCCATGCCGGACTTCGACAAAGCCTATCGCCCCCGTTCTACTCCTGCGGATGTGCGGAAGTTGATGGTGGAAGACTTGCAGATTGCCATCGACCATCTTCCGTGGAGGGCTTATGAAAAGGGACGGGCCAGCCGAAGCGCCGCCTTGATGCTTTTGGGCAAAGTGTATCTGTATGCGGATGCCTATGCGCAGGCTGCCGAGGTTTTTTCCCAACTGATGCGTGAGAATACCGTGGCGGAGATGCCATATACGCTATATGGTGATTATGCAAAATTGTTCCGTCAGGATGGAGAAGACAATAATGAAAGTGTTTTTGTGATAGATTGTATCAACACCCAGGGGAACGGAAGCCGTATGGACCTGCTTTATTCCAACCGTTCGGCCAACTGTGCGGGAACCAACACTTCCATTCCGACCAAGGAATTGGTTGATTCTTATCTCAACAGCGACGGTACGGCTTTCAATGGGGTTTATCCCTCCTGGTCTTCCCGCGATGCGGTCAACACTTTCTTCTCCAAACGGGACCCGCGCCTGGATGCCAGTATTATCCGTCCGTTCGGGCTTTTCGTAGGTAAAGACAATGTCACGTATGAGTATAGAGCTCCCTATGACACCCAGACTTCGCCTTACCCTTGCATGCGGTCCAACCATAGTTCCAACACCAATTATTGTTGGCGGAAATTCTGCAACCAGGGAAATGAAACGACAATCCGCCGTCATTCCGGCATTGACATCCCGGTTATGCGTTGGGCGGACGCCTTGCTCCTGTATGCGGAGGCCCTTAATGAGAGTTCCGGTCCGTCCGTCGAGGTGTTCTCCGCCTTGGATCAGATTCGTACCCGGGCGAAGATGCCCAAAGTCAGCCGCGCGGGTGACCAGACGGCAGTCCGTGATTTGATTCGTAAGGAACGTGTTTATGAATTGGCGGGCGAAGGTCATCTGTATCCGGACTGGCAGCGTTGGTATGCGCACAACGATATCGGTTTTGATTATGATGCGTTGACCGGACAGTCGATTCTCGGCTACGATGGTGTTCCTCTTGCGCTCACCCAGGTTTCGGTCCGTAATTTTACCAAGAGAAATTGGCGTTATGCGATTCCTCAATCGGAAATAGATGTCAATCCAGCCCTTGTGCAGAGTGATGGCTGGGGCAATTAATACCAGAACTATGAGAAAAATGTCAATTATATTATTCTCATTGGCGATTTGCCTGATGTCGGGTTGTCAGGAAAAGCCAGTGGTGCTTCCTGTCGTTGCCGGGGAGCCGGGTTTCAACATCAGTCCCAGGATGGATGAATTGTGGGTGCAGGTGAACGCCAGTGAAACGGGTTTCGATACGGCCCAGTACTATGAGTTTATTCTGGAAGCTTCCGCTTTGGGCGTCGACCAAAAGTATATCAATATAGCCCTTACGCGTTTTAAAGACCAACAGGTCAAAAGCGGAGCGGATATGGGTAAGGTCCCTCGTTATATAGGAGGGGATTACAGTGATGAAAACAACATTGAGTTTGCATTGGAATTGGCGGGACCGGCCCTTATCGAATACTATCCTTCCTGGTCGGAGGAGAACAAGGCTCTTTTTGATGATTTCGTCGACAAGGCGTTGTATGCCTCTTGGAATCACGACAATGTGGCGGAGTGGTATTCCAATATCTATATCATGCGGGTTTGGAATATGATCGCTTTTGGGGAGAACCTGTCCAAATCCCGGACCTGGGGCGCCTCGCACAATTTGACGCCTGCCCAGATCGCGCAAAAAGGGTATGCCATGTTGGACACCTTTTATAATCGCACGCGTGCGACTGGTATTCACGAGCACAACAGCCCCACCTATACCGGGGTTCAAGCGGAATGTATCGGCTATTTGGCCAAATACACGAAAGATGCTGCGGCCAAGGCGAAAGCCATTGCTCTCAAAAATTATATTTCCGCGATGATATTTGCCAATTATTTTGTTCCCGGCAAGGTGTCCAGCGGCAGTATGTCCCGTTGTTATTATCGGGGTTCGAGCGGCGGAAAAATCGACCAGCTTGCCGGCGGACTGATTCTGGGGCAGGGTATGTATTGGTACAACCGGCTCGCGGCTTGGACGCCGTCCAATCTCGACCGCAGCATCAGCCAGACCTATCCTCGTCTGGTGGCCTATACCTTCGGTCCCGAGATGGACCAGGATGAGAGCGGTAAAGAGATCTATGCGATGAATGCCATCAACTATGTGGATCGTAAGTTCTCCATCAGCAGCGCCGGGCATCATTATACCGGAAATGGGACGGAAAAATCCCTCTCCGTCGTCGTCGCCGGGGATGCGCACCGTTCCATCATCAATTATTCACACTTTATGGAAGGGCGCAAGGATCCTTTTGGCCGTATTCCATATAATGGCGGACACGTATGGACTTGCTTCCGGGATGCATACGCCCGTTCCCAGCATGAGAATGAATTTGTCGCGTTGCATGCCGGCAATGGTACTGACCAGCCCGGCGGTTGCTCCAATCTTTGTTCTCATATCATCGTTCCCGGGACCTATGTGGATGAAATGTGGGTGGGAAACCAGAAAGTGAAGAATTGGTTTGCGATGGAAGACAACCAAGTTCCGTTGACGGCGGCCACGGGAATGACCTATTTTTCCAGGATTGAAGACATTGTTGTCTCCGTCCGCTATCTTTTCACCTTTGGTACCGACGGTCAGTCGAAGATCCCGGCTTTGACATATGACGCGACCAATTCCAATTACGTATATGGCACGGCGCTCCGCGTGACAACCACGCTCAAAGATTCTCGTCCGACTGCGGATGAACTGGGCGGTGTCGTGATGTGGTGGCGTGTCGACAAGGATATCAATACGGATGAGAAGTTTGCTGCCTTGCGGAATAAAATTATCAATGCAAAAGTTCACAAGCCTTACCAGAGAACGTATGGGGTGGATGATTCTTTCGAGTGTTATGTCACGACGCCCGAAGGAGTGAAACTGGGCATCAAAGGAACTTTTGGCAAGGCCAAACATTACAATCGATGGATTTATTCCGACACAGAACCGGAATATACCAAAGATGCGTATTGGAAATTTGATTTGGAGGCGGCCTATGGCAGCAGCATTGATTTCTCTGACCGTAGTCAGGCCTATTTTTCCGTAAACAAACAAGATGTTGGACTTGCCTTGACGGGCCAAAAATAAGACAGAATGAAACGGATTGCATCCATTTTTTTCTTACTGGTCATCCTGTTCTCGTGCAAAACGAAGGACAATATGGGAGACGTTATTGTTGAGACGCTTCCGGTCGTGCATGTCGGGAGTTCCTGGGTGGAATTGAGAGGAAAAACCAGCGGGGGCGTCGGACAAATGCTTACTCGCGGCGTATGTTTTTCAACGTCCAGCGTTTTCTCTTTCAAGGACAGTCCTTGCGTGAGCGCAGATGCCGGAGAGGGTGAATTTTCTGCCAGGACCTATGAACTGGTTCCTGTCAGTCAATATTATATGAAGGCATTTGCCGTGTTGAAAGATGGAACGATTGTCTATGGTCAGGAGATGACTTTTTCGACCACGTCCTACCAACTCCCTACCGTGCGGGCAGATGCGGCCACGGATATTTTTTCGACAGAGGCCACGCTGAATGGCAGCTTGGAAGATGAGGGCGATTATCCCGTTTCCGGTAAAGGCTTTGTCTATACTTCTCATCCAACCGCGGTGTTGGAACTCGGGATGCCTGACGTTTCTTTCGTTCTGGCCACTTCTTCCAGCAAGAACTTCTCGGCTGGAGTCAGTGGCTTGACGCTGGGGACGACCTATCGGGTACGCGCCTATGCCATGACGGCTTTCGGTGTCGGATATTCGGATGAAATATCCTTTACAACCCTTAATATCAAGCCGGTCGAATTTGCTGCCGTTTCTGTCATCGAGAACACTTTTTCTTCTTTAAAAGTCAGTTCGTCCATTACCGATCCTCAAGGACAGACGATTCAGTCTTATGGTTTCTGCTGGTCTTCCGAGAATCCGCTTCCGCAGATTACCAACAGTTCTTATAAAGCATTGGATGCTGATTTTATAATGGCTTTCGAAAGCGTCAAGCCAGGGCAGGTCTATTATGTGCGCCCTTATGCCCAAACGCTGGCGGCCGGTGTGAATTATGGTGTGACTTTGCGTGTCAAGGTCGCCACTTATGACTGCGACGGTGGAATGATCAAAGTAACGCCCGCCAACCCCGTTTATCTGGGCTGGCTGGGTGATTATGACAATACGAGCTTGCCTGCCGTCTATTCGATGGCGCACGATGGAGAGTTTGTGGTGAATATGAGTGTGGGCAAGAATGCTGTCCCGACTCCTTCTGTGGCTCAGGTCGCTCCTTTCTGCATTGCCAAATATGAGGTGACCAATGACTGGTTCTGCCGTTTCCTCAATGCGTATGGTTCTTCTGTTGTCAAAACCGGAACTTGGCAGGGACAGCCCTTGTTGTTCGATGACTACACGTTGGTTCGGAATGTGAGTGGAACCTGGGTGGTTGACGACGCTTACAAGAATTATCCTGTGGTGGGTGTCTCCTGGTTCGGTGCGACGGAATTCTGTTCTTTCTTCGGCGGTTATCTTCCTTCCGAAGTCCAATGGGAAATAGCGGCTCGGGGAAATGTTTATTCCAATGACTCATCTGTCCCGATGTACACCTATAGTGGAAGCAATGATTTGAATGACATCGCTGTTTGGAGTAAAACCAGTTGTGATAATGTAGGCACGAAAGCGCCGAATCAACTCGGTTTGTTTGATATGAGCGGCAATGCGCAGGAAATGACTTCTTCTTGGTACGGGAATTATTATGCCACGTACAAAGAGGCTCCGATGTCTTCCAACAAGAATATTGTTTTGCGAGGCGGCCGGGCCCAGCGGGGAGTGAAGAGTCATTTCCAGAATTGCTCGCGTGACGCCTATGTGGTCACGGCCCCGGTGACATACAGCAATTTTATTGGATTCCGATTTGCTTGCAACCCAGATGAAGAATAGTTTTTTGTTATTCTTATTCCTTTTCGGGGCGGGACTTGCGATGCGGGGGCAAAATACATCGCTTCCTGCGAGCGGGTTCCCTGAAGGTTTGTTTGACCGGTCTATTTCGGTTGAGGTGCCGGCTGGGCAGTATCGCTGGAATTGGCGCGATGCCGTTTTGCTGAAATCCTATATCGACATTTACCGTACGATGCCGCAATATAGGGAGCGCATCGTCTCATACGTGAAGGGTGAAATGATTCGTCTGGCGCCTAAAGCTCATGGGATGCATCCAAACGGTGTCGCCTCTGCCGTCGGTTTGGCTTTTTTGCAGGAAATAGGAGAGCAGACCGCTCAGACACAAGAAGCATTGGAGCGGGTGAAGATGCAATATGAGCGCATCTCACGCTCTGTCAATGAAGCGACCTCTCATCGGGCCGGAACGGTCGAACTATGGGATGACACCCTTTATATGGTCGGTATTTTTCTTATGGGCTGTTATCAGGCCGGCGGCGATATGGCTTATCTGCGCCGTTTGGCAACGGAATTGTTGGCTCATGCTGAATACTTATGTGACAGAGGTACCGGAATGTGGTACCATGCTTGGGCAGAGACCATGTATCCCACCCTTGACGATTGCAGCAAGTATGGTTGGAATGCCAACCCCTCTCATCACAACAGTGAGTTCTGGGGCCGCGGGAATGGTTGGATTGCCATGACAATGGCTGATATTTTGTCTTTTCTTCCCTCGGATGATCCCGACTACAAGCCGATAGAGGCGATGTTTGTCCGGATGATGAATACCCTTGCCCGGCTTCAGGATGGCAAGACGGGGCTTTGGTATCAGTTGCCTGCGCATCCCGGCGAGAAAGGTAATTTTTTAGAGAGCTCCTGTACGGCTATGTTCGGCTATGCTGCGGCAAAAGGAGCTAGATTGGGGATTCTTCCTCCTAAATTCGCTCAAATCGCCCGCAAGGCTTACAATGGCATTGTTCAACACTGTATAGATGCCGAGGATGGAAGTTTGGGACAGATTTGCGCGGGGACCTGTGTTGGGGACAAGGCTTATTATTATGGACGGGAAATAGTCCAAGGAACTGAAACTTATGCGACCGGCGCCGTATTGATGCTGGCCAATGAAATGGAAAATTATAAGTAATATGAAAAAATTATTTTTACAGATTGTTTGTCTGGCCGGATTGATGGCCTTTGTTTCCGCTTGCTCGGAATCGTTGCCCAAAGGCGCCCAAGAGATTCTCAAGAGAATTTCTCCCCCCGAGTTCCGCGCGGTGGATTATCCTGTAGTTGATTTTGGCGCTGTGGCAGATAGCGTGACGGATTGCCGTGATGCCATCAATGCGGCGATCACGCGTTGTAGTGATGAAGGTGGAGGACGGGTCGTTCTGCCTGTCTGTACGGTGTATTGCAAAGGTTGCATCAACCTCAAAAGCAATGTCAATCTCTATGTCCCCGAAGGGTGTGAACTTCTTTTCAGCTGTAATCCCCTGGATTATCTTCCGGCGGAACTGACCGTATGGGAAGGAACGGAAATGTATAATTATGCTTCTTTGATCCGGGCGGACCATTGCAACAACATTGCGGTGACGGGAAAAGGAACCCTGAACGGTAATGCCAAGACGACTTTTGCCCGCATGCGGCCGCAGCGTTCGGCGCAGCAGGACAGTCTGCGTCAGATGGGTATCGATCTGGTCCCGGTGCGCGAACGTTATTTCGGGGCTCATTCCATTATGCCGCCGAATATGATCGAGCCTTTCGGTTGTAAGAATGTGCTCATAGAGGGCGTGAAAATCATTGACAGCCCGTTCTGGATTATTCATCCGCTGTTCTGCGACAATGTTACAGTGAGAGGTGTCAACATCGTGAGCTTCAACAAAAACAACGATGGTTGCGATCCGGAATATACGACCAACGTCTTGATCGAGGATTGCGATTTCAATACGGGGGATGACGCCATCGCCATCAAGGCGGGACGTGACCAGGATGCTTGGCGTATCGGCCAGAAAACAGCGGGTATCGTCATCCGCAACTGCCGTTTTTCTTCTCGCTGCAATGGTTTGTGTATTGGCAGTGAGATGGCCGCCGGCGTTGAGAATGTCTATATGTATAATGTTCATATTGGAGATTGTTACACTTCCATTTACTTTAAATCAAATTTGGATCGTGGCGGCTTTATCCGCAATGTGTGGGTGAACAACATCACGGTCGATCATGTCAAGACGGCATTTATCCGTTTTGAAAACAACTATCATGGCGGACGTGGCGGCTTCTTCCCGACGACTTTTGAAAATTTTGAAATAGCCAATGTTCATGGGAAAGTGTCGGATGACTGTGGCTTCTATGCCGTCGGCGTAGAAGGATATCCTATTCGCAATGTGTGTCTGCGTAATATCCAATTGGACAGCTGCGCCGTTCCCTACATTATGCGAAACACGAAAGATCTTCGTTTTGATAATGTATCCGTAGGGGGCGTCATGCTTCCGGAATCGCCTGAAGAAACCGATATGTTGCAACTTAAAACAGACTGATATGAAGCGTTTGATTGTTCTTGCTCTTTTGCTCTCGGGCGTCTCCTTGTTGAGAGCGGAAGTATGGATGCCGTCCGTGTTCGGAGACAATATGGTTTTACAGCAACAAAGCGAAGTCGCTTTTTGGGGGAAAGCCAAACCGGATAGTAAAGTGGTGATTCGTCCTTCTTGGAAAGGGGCGGCGACGGTTCAAGTCCGTTCTGATTCGGCCGGCCGCTGGTCTGCCAAGGTTCAAACACCTGAGGCAGGGGGACCTTATTGCGTGACGGTTTCAGACGGTGCAAAAAAGACTTTTTCCAATGTCTTGATTGGTGAGGTTTGGTTTTGCTCGGGTCAATCCAACATGGAAATGCCGGTTCAAGGAATCAAGGGACAACCGGTTGAGGGAAGTGTCGAGACTATTCTGAACGCCGACAAAAATTTGCCTTTGCGGATGTGTACTGTCAAGAAATGTGTTTCTGCCGTCCCGAAGGAAGACTGCGACGCGCTTTGGTTGGAAAATGAACCGGATGTGGTGGCCAATACGAGCGCGGTGGCCTATTTCTTTGCCCGCAATATCCAGAAAATGCTGGGCGTCCCCGTCGGCATCGTGATTTCTGATTGGGGAGGAACGGGCATTGAGCCTTGGATGAGCCGAGAGGTGATTTCGTCAGAATTCCCTTCTTATGACCTTGGCTTTTTGGATCAGGCGGAACTTCCCAAGTTGCCGCAATATAAGCCTTGTACGCTTTTCAACGGGATGGTGCATCCGTTGATTCCTTATACGGTCAAGGGCTGGATCTGGTATCAAGGTGAGTCCAACCGCGGTGCGGAAAATGAGTATGTCTTGCTCCAGACGGCCTACGCGAAGATGATGCGGAAATATTGGGCCAACGAAAAAATGCCTTTCTATTTTGTTCAAATCGCTCCCTATGCATTCCGGGCTGAACCGGATGGTGAAACGGCGGTGCGTTTGATGGAAGCTCAGGCAAAAACCCTGGATTTGATTCCGTATAGTGGAATGGCGACGACGGCTGACATCGGCGAGAAATGGTGTATTCATCCCGCAAAGAAACAGGAAGTTGGACTTCGTCTGGCCATGCTTGCCCTCAAAAAAACGTATGGCAAGGCCTTGAGGGGCGCCGTCGCTCCTCGTTTTGACAAGATGGAGATTTTGCCGGAAAGGATTGTTCTTCACTTCAAGGATAATGATTTTGGTCTGGGCCCTGTCAATCAGGATTTCTCCGGATTTGAAGTGGCGGGAGAAGACCGCGTGTTCTATCCGGCCATCGCGCGCGTCATGCGCGGATATGATACGGTTGAGTTGAGATGCCCCGAGGTGTCTTCTCCTGTGGCGGTCCGCTATATTTTTCATAATTATGCGCCCGGTCTTCTTAAAAATGGAGCCGGCGTCGCCGTCGGTCCGTTCCGCACGGATGACTGGCCGGAAAAAACCAAGGAATAATGCTGACTTTTCTTTTAAACATCCTGTTTGCGGGAGCATTGTGCTCCAATTCTCACGATGTTACCACGTTGGGTGAGTGGGGGCCGTATGGTAAGCAATATGCCGGCATATCGCATATTGGCGATTTGTCCTCCGGCATGCGTTTCGATTTTTGCGTCGTACCCGGTTTCTATCGGCGGACTTATATGATTCCGAGTCTGATTTATGAGAGTGGTTGTTATCCCTGGAAGGTCAACGCGGACATGACGAAAATCACTTATCGTTATGAATTGGAATGGAAGGATCGTGTCTATGTGGATGCCACCTACTACGTGGCCGATTCCAGCCATGTTTTGCTGGGTTTGCGTTGTGTCAACCATACGGAATTGCCCCAAAACCTTTCTTTACAAGGTGTGTCTTCCATGCATTATGCGGAGGACGCTCCGTCAAAGACCGTTTCAGGAGCTTCTTTTTGCTTGCCGGCGCGTGATTATGTGTCTTATGAACCGGCTCAAAAGCTGTATAATTACCATCTTGTGTATGACGGATGGCTGCGAGGGGAGAAACGGACGGCGGATTCTTTGTTCGGAGGCGTCATAGAAACGTCAGGGCAAGCCGGAGATTGCTTGGAGTATGAACTGCCGGCGGGCGATCATTCTCTCAACCTATATGCCTGTATCGAGAAAAATTGCAAGGTGCGGGTCTCTTTCAATGGCAGTGAGGTCGAGATGCTGGGAACGGGAGAATATTCGATGTATCCGATAGGAACCTATTCAGGGAAATTGGTCGTGCAAACACTTTCGGAAGGGAAAGCGCGCTTGGATTCTTTTTTGGAAGGGGATTCGCTTTCGGTCTTACCCAAACAGAGGCATTTCCGTCCCGAGCAGACAGGCGGAACTGATGAGTATATTCTTAAGTATGAGGATGCGCCCGATTTCTACGGATTTGCTTGGAATTTCCCAGTCAGCGAGATTCGCCTTTTCGACAATTTCGATTTGGATGTGTTCATGAAAAAGGCCGTCCACCAGCATCCGCCGAAATATTTCCGGGGTGACCGGAATGGTTTTTTTACCTCGGCGTTCCTACGCCCTGTGTTTTTGCAGCCCCAGTCGGATACGACCATCTGGTGTATGTTGTCCAAAGGGAAAAAAGAGGATGTGGAAGCGGTTTTGGCCTCTTTCCATTCCCGCGAAAATGACGAGGTCGCCCGT
Organism: uncultured Bacteroidia bacterium; assembly: GCA_902784785.1. Classification (GTDB taxonomy): domain Bacteria; phylum Bacteroidota; class Bacteroidia; order Bacteroidales; family UBA932; genus Cryptobacteroides. The sequence continues at coordinate 14,509 of CACZWF010000005.1, read as the reverse complement.
TGCCTGGCCGTCGTCAAGGATGAACCCGTCGATGATGTGCTGCCGGAAGCAAAAAAATATGAGCAGCCCTACCAGCTGTTCAAGGCGATTCTGCGAACCAATGTTGTCTATCCCGTCTATACCCAGAATCAGTATATCCGGCATTTTACGCCGGGTAAAATCTGGAACAGTCTTTATACCTGGGACCTTGGCTTTATTTCTTGGGCATTTGCCGTCTTGGATTCCCCCAAAGCCTTTGAGACCATACGGGCCTACACGACGGAAGAGAGTTCTCAATCCGCTTTCATCCATCATGGTACCCCGCTTCCGACGCAATTCTTCGCTTTCGAGCAGTTTTGCTCGGAGAGTTGGGATGACGAGGCCATTCGTTTTCTCTATCCCCGACTGAAACGTTATTACGATTTCGTTGTTGGAAAAGACCCGACTTCAACCTGTATGATGCATTCCGGTTTTGTCCGTACTTGGGATTACTGGTACAGCACAGGTGGATGGGACGATTATCCCGCGCAGCATTATCTGCGTCAGAACAAGCAATTATATCCGTCAGTGGCGCCGATGGTGTCCAGCGCGTATTATATTCGTGCCGCGAAAATTTTGCGGATGATTGCCAAACATTATGGCTGGAAAAAAGATGAGCGTCAATATGACCGCGATATCCAAATGATGTCGTCACCCATTCTGCAGTATGGTTGGGATGACGAATGTGGCTATTTCGCTTATGTCACGCATGATGCTTCCGGGAAACCCGATGGCTTCTTGAAGGCTCCGGATGGCTCCAATTACAACAAGGGACTGGATGGCATAGCTCCTTATGCCGCCAGCATCTGCAATGAGCGTCAGCGCGACCGGATGGATGAAAACATGTTCACCCAAGGCCGCCTGTGGTCGCCTTACGGAATGGCCGTTGTTGATCAGAGCGCTTCTTATTATAGCGATGACGGGTATTCGGTCGGCGCTTCCTGGACGCCCCATCAACTGGTATTTTGGAAGACCATGCTTGATTACAATAAGCCGGAAAGGGCATTGCAGATTGCCCGTGCCGTTATGGATGTCTGGGCGTTGGAAAGCGATGCGACTTATGGTTCGTATGAAAACATCCGCATTTCTACGGGTCGCGCGTCAGGTTGGAATAGCTTCTCCGGTCTTTCTTCGCCCGTTGTCAATTGGTATAAGAGTTATTTCTGCAAAGGAACTATCTCGACCGGCTTTGATGCCGTCGTGACGAAAAAAGCGTTTGCAAAGGATCATTCCGAGTGTGAATTTACCTTGGAGTTCGATAAAGATGCCGTTGGCCGCGATATGGCTGTGCTTATATGCCTGAATCCAGATTGTCGCTATACGGCTCGGTCTGGGAAACAATGGCTCCCGATTGATTCTCCCTATCCCGGTCTGGTTTGTTTGACCGTGAAAGGCAGCCTCAAACCCCTTGTGGTTTCTGTCACCGCGTCGCGTTAATAAACGCAACAAAGTCAGTATGAACCTCTTCCTATGTATCCTTGCCGTTCTGTCCGGCAACGACGATTCGGGACAACTCTCCTCTTGGTATGTGTTTTCCTGCCTGGGCTTCTATCCGGTCTGTCCCGGTTCCGCAGAATATGCGCTTGGTATTCCGGCCTTTGACAAAATTGTCCTTCATCTGGAGAATGGCCGGACATTCACGATTGTCCGGAAAAAGTCTTGCAAGATCGGTTTTACGTTGAATGGGAGACGCCTTCCGCGTCCTTTCCTTTCCCATAAAAATTTAGTCGCAGGGCGGCGTTTGGTTTTTCTTTGCCCGGAGCCTTCAGCCCTTAAGTGATTCTGTAAAAAATATTTGTTTCTTAAGCAGATATATTTTATATTTGCCGTTACAATAGAATCCCCCGATCGGATGAGGCAAGGGCTTTATCTCTGACAGGGGTTTTATTGTCTTGATAGATAATTAGTTATAAACTCTATGAAAAAAGTAAGAATCCTATTCTGGGTCATCTTCCTGCTGACGGGGGCTTTGACGCTCCACGCGCAGGAGGCGGGGAATTGGACCGGTGTCGTGGTCGACGCCAACGGAGAACCCGTCATCGGGGCCGCCGTCATGATCAAGGGCAAGACCACCAGTGGTTCCATCACCGACATCGATGGTAAGTATGCCATCCAGGCTGCGGCCAACGATGACCTCATCTTCAGTTGTTTGGGTTATCAGACAGAGACTTTCAAAGCCGGCAGCGCCAGCGCGCGCCGCGTAGTGCTCAAAGATGATACGGTGGCTTTGGAAAGCGCCGTCGTCACAGCCCTCGGCATCAAGCGCGACGAAAAGTCCATCGGTTATTCCGCCACCAAGGTGGAAAGCGAGAGTTTCGGCAGCGTGGGTACGACGGGTAACTGGCTCAACGGCATTTCCGGCCAGGTGGCCGGTCTGAACATTGACCGAAGCAGTTCTCCGAACGGTTCCATGCGTGTCACGGTGCGTGGTGAGTCTTCCGCCGACTTGGAGAACAACACCGCGCTCTTTGTCGTGGACGGCGTGCCTATGTACAACACGGCGACCGCTTCCGACACCGGTGAAGGCAGCACCATCAACATCGACTATGGTAACGGTACCGCCGATATCGATCCGGAGAACATCGAGAGCGTGACCGTGCTGAAAGGCGCGGCGGCTACCGCCTTGTACGGCTCTGCGGCTTCCAACGGCGCCATCATCATTACGACCAAGTCGGCCGAGAACCAGGACGTGGTGTTCAAAGTAAGTTTCAAGACCAGTTTTGCTGCCGACGTGCTGCTTTCTTCTCCCGATTTGCAGTATGAATACGGTCAGGGCAGCAACCCGGATTACTATTATTACCTGTCTCCTGAAGATGCGACGGACAGGGCCGTCAATCCGCTCGGCATCGACCCGATCCGCACCTATGATTCGCAGGCGGGCTTGTTCTCCTGGGGCGCGAAGATGGACGGAACGTCTTACTATCAGTTCTATGACCAGGCCCGGGGCATCGGCGGCCATATCGACGAGTACGGGGACTTCATCCGCGACGCCACGCCTTTCGTCAGTTATGGCGACTGGTTCAAGCGCTATTTCAAGACGGGGCTTACCTTCAACAATTCCATCACCCTTTCCGGAAAAATCAACAAGGACAACAGCATCCGCGTGAGTTATACCAACAATACAGCCTCCGGCATCGTCCCCAACACGCCCAGCAGCACCAATTTCCTGTCGGTCAAGACGACCAGCCAGTTGAGCAAATGGTTGCGGGTGGATACGTCCGTCAATTACAAGGGCACCAAGCAGGACAATGTCCCGGTTTCCTCCGGTTACGGTTCCACTTCCATCATGTATTCCCTGTGGTGCTACGCGCCCAATATCGACATGAGTTGGCCCGCCCAATACTGGAAGGATGAGGCGAACTTCCAGCAGGACACCGGTCTGACGGGCGGCAAGAACAATGCGTACTTCCTCGCCTGGCAATGTATCAACAACCAGTTGCGCGACCGTGTCTATGGCAATGTGGCCTTCAAGGCGGACATCGTGAAAGGCCTCGACCTGACTATTCGCGGCGGTCTGGACATCACCCACGATTTCCGTACCCAACGTCAGGCGACTTCTACGCAGGCCAAGCCTTCCGGTTATTACAAGGAACAAGTTGTCGACTCCAAGCAGTACAGCGGCGACTTCCTGCTCAAATACAACACCAAGTTCGCCGGCGACTTCGAGTTTACCGGCAACTTCGGCGGCAGCATCATCTATCGCAGTTACAGCAACCACAACCAGACGGCTACCGCATTGATGATTCCGGGCGTGTACTCCCTGTCCAATACCAGTTACGAGCCCAAGACCGGCAACTCCTCCTATGAGCGCCAGACCAACTCCTTGTACGGCATGCTCTCTTTCTCTTGGAAAAATGCCGTATTCCTCGATGTGACCGGCCGCAACGACTGGTCCAGCACGCTGCCCGCCAAGAACCGTTCTTTCTTCTACCCTTCCGTTTCCGGCAGCGTCGCCCTCAACGACCTCTTCGAATTCGGACGCGAGAACGGTCTGCTCAACCTCTTGAAAATTCGCGCTTCGTGGGCTCAGGTCGGCAACGACACCGCTCCTTATCGTATCCAAAATTACCTTTCGTATACCGGTTTCCCGGGCACGGCGGCGATTCCTACGACCAAGACCAACTCCGACCTTCGTCCCGAAATTGTATCCTCCTGGGAGGTCGGTCTCGAACTTCGCATGTTCAAGAATCGCCTGTCTTTGGATGCCGCCTACTATGATTCGGTTACCAAGGATTTGATTTCCAAGATGCCGATTTCCTATGCCAACGGCGTGAGCCACATCTTTGTCAACGCCGGTTCCATCCGCAACCGCGGTGTGGAAGCCAGCCTGACCGGCACGGTCATCAAGACGCGCGACTGGCAGTGGAAACTCGGCGCCAACTTCACCCTCAACCGCAACACGGTGGTTTCACTGGGCGAGGGCATCGACTCCTGGATTATCGCCCAGTACGGCACGCACGCCTATATGACCGCTTATGAAGGCGGCAGCATCACGTCGATGTATGGCAAGGGCTTCGTCCGCGCCCCGCAGGGCTCTACGGCCATTGACGCCCAGGGCAATATGGTGGATGCTTCCGGCCTGCTTTTGCTCGACAACCAGAATCTGCCGCAGGTCGCGGAGAATCTGCAATACCTCGGCGATTGCGCGCCCGATTGGAAAGGCGGTTTCAATACGACCTTGAAATACAAGGGCGTGACCCTCTACATCGGCTTCGACGGCCAGGTGGGCGGCCATGCCTTCTCTTACACCAACTGGGTGATGAACTACCGAGGCAAAGGCATCGCTACGCTCGAAGGACGTGAAGGCGGTTTCGTGCCGGCCGGCGTCCGCAAGTTGGCGGACGGCAATATGGTGGTCAACACCACGGCCTTTACCCGCGACAATATCTCGTCCTGGTATGAGAATTACTACGACCAGACCAATGCGGAAGCGAATTTCGTGAGCACCCAGTTCCTCAAGTTGCGCGAGGTGCGCCTCGAATGGCAATTGCCCAAGAAATGGCTGGCCAAGACCAAAGTGCTCAGCGGCGTGACCGTCAGCGCGTTTGGCAACAACCTCTGGTGCTGGAGCGATTTCCCGGCCTGGGATCCCGAAGGCATCACGATGCGCGGCAGCGCGGTGGTTCCCGGCTTTGAACTGCTTCAAATGCCTACGACCGCCCAGTTCGGCGCCAGCTTGAGTTTAACGTTCTAAAGGAGGAAAGAAGATGAAAAAGATTTTGATTTCCACCCTTGCAGCCCTTGCGCTGACCCTGGCTTCCTGCGACCGTTTCGACAAGATGTCGGAAAATCCCTATGCGCTCAAAACTGCGCCGGCTCAGGAGTATGTCCATCCCATTATGTTCAAGACGCAGTACAGCGCCGTCACGCTGTTCCGTAACAATACCTGTCTGCTGATGCAATACGGCGTCAGCCGCAATTTTGAAGCCTCTTCCAAAGTGGTCAGCAACTACAACATCCCGGAGGGTATCCTGGATGATGCGTGGACCACGTATTATATCCAGTACGGCAATGCGATGCAGATGTATGAGCAGGCCGTCAAAGAAAAGGCGAAGGGACTCCAGGGTGTCGCGCTCATCCTTCGTTCCATGTTGATGATGCAGATTACCGACACCTACGGGGACGTGCCTTTCTTCGATGCAGGCCGCCTGAACCTGAGCGAAGGCATCGGCAAGTACACGACGGCCTATGACAGCCAGAAAGATATCTATCGCGAAATTCTTGCGATGTTGTACGATGCCAACACCTTGCTGAGCGAGGAGACCGACGTGGCTTTCAATCCGGTCTGCGACAAGACCTTCAAAGGCAATTACGACAAATGGCGTCGTTTCGGCAACTCGCTCTATGCCCGCGCTTTGCTGCGTGTTGGCATGAAGGTCATCGCGGATGACGGAGGTGTCATCGAATTCGAGGATGACACCCGCAATTTCTCCGTAGCCGACCGCCTGGCCGATTTGTATACGAGTTTCAAGACAGGGACGGGCCAGTATCCGATGATGCGCAGCCGTGAAGACCGTCCGATGATTCACTTCGACAAGGAGAATGAGACCGAACAGACTCCTTTCTTCAGCACGACCAGCGGTGTTTGGAACGGCACCGTCGTTTGCGACGCCCTGACGCGCCGGATGCTCGACGGGGTTGAACAAATCTATGAACTGCCCGACGGGACGCGTCCTTGCGGCGACCAGTTGATTTATGTGAGCGACATCACCGCTTCTGCCCATACTCCCGACCCCCGTTTTGGCTGCTGGTGGCGGAAAATCCAGGGCATGCCTACGCAGATGACCAGCGAGAACGTGCGGAATTTTTATGAGACCTATCTCTCCAATTCCAGCAACTTCAAGGGCGGCCCGATGATGCGTGGAGCGGAGAACGAACCCGACCCGATAAGCAAGCATATTTACGACCTCAAGAATGCGGATTACTACCCGATGATGCAGTACTCCGAGTTGTGCTTCCTCTTTGCGGAAGCCGGCGCCCGGGGTTGGGTGGCTGAAATCTCCGGTCTTAGCAGTTATAAGGAAATCTTCCGTCAGGGTATCGTCGAAAGCATTCTGGAATGGAATCCGTATGTGACGGCCAGTTCGGACGAGGTGACCAGTTATGTCAACTGGGTTTGCGACGAGGAATTGTTCAGCGGCACGAGTTTCCGGGCGGCGAATGCGCTGGAAGCCATTCTGACGGAGAAGTGGATTGCCAGTTTCTTCATCGGGACCGAGTCCTGGGCGGAATACCGCCGCACCGGCTTCCCCATCTTGAAGACCAACGGACCGGCCGCTGCCAACGACCAGATTCTTCCCACGCGCATGCGTTATCCTTCCGATGAAGCCTATCGCAATGCCGTAACCTATCAGGAATGCCTGAACCGCTGGCTGGGTGGCACCAACAATATGCAGACGGATGTTTGGTGGGCCGACACGGCGGAAAGTAAAACCAATCGCGAGAAAGGGAGACAATAATTATGAAAAAGAACGTCATACTGATTATGCTGGCAGCCGTCGCCTTGCTGGCGGCCTGTCAGAAAAAAGTCCTCTCCGAACGGGAGTCGCTGGATCGCAGAACCGTTTCCACGCTGGAGGTTCAATATGCCTTGGACGGCAAAGAGGTCCAGACGCTTAATTTTTCGCACGAGTATACGCTCTGTGAATTGACCGTGACCGTCAACAACGACGGTCTGATTTGGAACCTCAAGTCGGACAGCCCTTGGTGCAAAGTCCTTCCCGGCGAGCACCGCGGCAGCGGCAAAGTCACGCTGGAACTGGCCGCCAACGATCGATTTGTTGACCGTATGGATGCCATCCTGACCTTCGTCGCCGGTGATTTCCAAGGGTTCCGCATTCCCGTGGTACAGTCGGCAGCCACCTTTATCGTCGGCCAGCCTTATTTCGTGGCCGATCTGGATGGGGGCGTTTACACGGTCGATGTGAAAACCTTGACCGAAAAGAAAGACTGGACCTATGAGTCGCTGGATGACTGGCTTTCCGCCGAAGTCGTCAACGAAGGCGCTCCCGACCAGGGGATGGTGACCAAGCGCTTGTCCCTGACGGCGGCGGCCAACGGGAACGACTCCCGACTGGGTACGGTGAAGTTGAGTTATGGCGGAGAAACGGACGAACTCACGCTGTGGCAGTTCGGTACGGATTTGTCCTATGACGCAGGCAAGATTTATTTCCCGTCCGACAGCCCGGCCCAACTCCAATTCCTGGCCCCGCGCAACGTCATCAAGGGCGCCAATCTTCCCGACTATGCCTCCCAAAATGTCGAGCAAGTCGCCCAGAACCGGGAGAAATGGACGATTTCTTTTGCGGATAATCTGAGCGATTGCGAAGAGCGGCGTGACATTGATGTCAGCATTACCCTCAGCAACAATACTTCTTCTGTCGTTCCTTTCCCGCAAGCGGTGCAGGACTATACGCCGGCTTATGGCTTGATGACGGCCAAGGGCGTACAGCGATTCACTCAGAAAGTAAATGCCGGCGAGTCGACCGCGGATTGGGAAAGAGACGGTTGGGTGAAGATGCTCAACGATATCGATATGACCGGCGTCACCGGCTGGACGGGCATCGGAACCACGACGCATCCTTTCTCCGGCAAGTTTGACGGCAACGGCCATTCCATCCTCAACCTCAAGCAGAGCAAGAGCGGTTTCTTCAATATCTGCGAAGGTGAAAGCGAAAGCAACGCTGCCATCATCCAGAACCTTACAATGGGCAAATCCTGTACGTTTGTTAACGAAGTGGAATCCAATGTGAGTTTCGGCGGTGTTGTCAACCACGCGGCCAGCGCCCGCATTTATGAGTGTTCCAACCTTGGCCAGATAACTTTCGGGGGCGCCAGCATCGGAGCCGCCTTTTTGGGTGGCATAGTCGGCTGGGGATGGGACGCCGTGACCATTCGCGGCTGTCATATGGAGGGAACGATGACGGTGGTTTGCGAAGCGGAGACAGCCCAGATCGGCGGTATCGCCGGGTATGCTCCCACGATCCGCAACTGCGATTTTGCCGGTTCCATCGTTACGCAAAACGCTTCGCTGACCACCCTGCTTGCCGGTGGTATCACCAGTATGGTGGCTCCGACCAGTTCCGTGTACGGCAACGCTTTCTCCGGAAGTATCGAAGCCAATAGCGCCAATGTGTATTCCCATTATCTGGGCGGCCTTTATGCGTCGGTAGCCGGTGGCGTGACTTTAAATTTTGACAAGGCGAACGATATGTCTTCCGTCAGCGGTTCCATCAAAGTCAACGGCTACAAAGGCGATACGGATACCGAAATTTATGTCGGCGGCTTCATCGGCTATGTAGATGGGGGAAGCGCCCTCTCCTTCAAGGGTTATGATGTTCAGACCAAGATTTTTATCGACCAGTCTGTCAACCGGACGGCAGGACGTGTCTGCGCCGGCGGCGTGTTGGGCGGCAGTTCTTATGTGACCAAACTCGCCTCTGCTGTTTTCGAGGACATCACTCCGCAGGGAGAACTGACTTTTAACTTCGCGTCTGGCGTAGCCTCCGGCATTGCCAAAGGCTTCTATGGCGGTGTCGCCGGTTTCATTTACGGTCCCGCTACTTTCAAGAATTGTCGGAACAAGTCATCCGTGGGTACTACGGTGGAAGGTTCCAATGTCAATGCGGGAGGAAAGAACGACAACTCCGTCAACTTTGTGGGCGGCGTGGCCGCTTATGTGGAAGGAGGCAATGCCTCTTTCACCGGATGTCGGAACGAAGCGACGGTGATGAACCTGTTTTACTGCAACCAAAGCGCCTACGACAACGCGGCGGGCAACTATCTGCAGCATTTCCACGGCGTGATTTGCGGCGGTGTCCTGGGTGGATTCGATATGCACAAAACGATGGGCGCTGAGACCCTGACCGTTTCTGATTGTCACGGAACCGCGACGGTGGACGCCATTCGTGGTTTTGTGGGCGGCATTGTCGGATATGCTCAGAATGCCACGATTTCCGGTTGTTCTTACACGGGCAAGGAAACTTCGACTCTGGGCAACCAGATTGGCTGTCACCAAGGCGGCATCATCGGCGGCGCCGCCAAAACAGAAATCACTTCCTGCACTGCCAAGACCAACATTCACGCTGGCAGTCCGGGTTCCTCGGATTCTGCTTCTCCGGGCGGCATTCTCGGCCGTGCCATTCCGACGGGTCCTGTCACCCTTACATCCTGCCGTTATTACGGGACGGTGACAGCCGTGCCGAGCAATGGTACTACCTTGTACCCCGGCGGCCTTGTCGGATGCGGAACGGATGAAACCACTGTCTCCAATTGCCTGTATGGCGGAGCCATCAGCAAAACCAACAAAGCCGGTACGTCGGAGGCAAGCCGGGATGACATCAACAGCCTCAATGTGCTGCAGTTTGTGTTTGGCAACGGTCTGGGGACGCAGACCGATACGCGCCTGTGGGATGGACATTAGAAAAGAATTGGATTGAATTGGATATATAGAAATAGGAATATGAAAAGGATTCTTTTGATAGGAATGTTGGCTTCCGCCCTGTTTTCTTCTTGTGTGAAGGAAAATGAGGGCGGCGGTACCGGTGGCGGCGGGAATGTGCCCAAGGAATGGACCGTGACGGGAACGGTGAAAGATACCGACAACAAGCCACTGGCCGGCGTGGTCGTCTCCGACGGCATCACGTGCGTGCAGACGGATGCGAACGGTATTTACCAGTTGCCGGCCGATCTGTCCAAGAAGGACAAGGACGGGAACGACCGCTATGTGTTCGTTTCCACCCCTTCCGGTTACGCGGCTCCTACGGATCAGGGGCACGCCATTTTCTGGGAGTGGCTCAAAAACCACAAATCCAAGAAAGGTAGCGACGGGAAATACCGGGGCGTGGATTTTACCTTGACGAAAATCGCCAATCCGGACCGTTTCACCATTCTGATTTTCGCAGACCCGCAGCCGAGACGCAATGGGACTTCTGATAGATACGCTTACCATTCGCTGGACATCTGTCAGGATATGTATGACGATATGAAAGAATATGCGGCGACCCTGACCGGGCGGCCTGTCTATGGTATCGGCCTGGGAGATATCGTTCATCAGAACACTTCTTTACTGAGCGATTATCGCACAGGTATGGCGACCACGGGCATCACCACCTACAATGTCATCGGCAACCATGACCAGGGACATTCCAAAGGGATGACGGATGAGACGGCTTGCCAGGCCTATGAATCGTATATGGGTCCAGCCAACTATTCGTTCAACCTGGGCGGCTTGCACTTCCTGATGCTGGACAATATGTTGACAGATCCTACAGCATACAGTGATTCCTGCGCCACGGGCTTGACGGATGAGATTTGGCAGTTTGTCCAAAACGATTTGGCCTTGGTGTCCCGCGATACGCCGCTGATGGTCTGCGCCCACTCTCCGATGTGCCGGATGATCAGCGGAAAGGATCGTACCGGCAATCATCTCGAAGAAATGCGGAGATTGTTCGCTCTGTATCCCAAAGCCTATGTCTGGGCGGGCCATACGCATTCCACCTTCAACTATGTCGACAAGAACAATCCCAAAATTGAGAGCCATACCCTTTCCCGGGTGACGGGCGCTTTGTGGACCAACGAGTATCTGGGCGAGAACGGAACTCCGCGCGGCTATGTGGTCTTCGACTACGACAAGAGCAAGGGTTCCGGCAAGGAAATCTCCTGGAAGTTCAAGCCGACTTACCGTCAGACGGCTGTCTATTCGGGCACAAAAGGCGAGGTTGACTATCCCTATCGTGACTGGACGTATGGCGTCGACGGCAAGGCGGTACTGAATACGAACCGGGGCGGCGGTGCACTGACGGACAATTACCAGATGCAGGTGTTTGCCCCCGGCACCTATGCCGCCGACGACAAGACGGTTTATGTCAACATTTTCCTTTGGGATGAGTTGTGGGGCACGCCGATGTTCTATCTCAACGGCTCCAGTTCCGGGAGTACGATGACGCGGATGACCGCAACCAATTTCGATTTATACCGCTACTCTTATGCCGATTGGGATATAACGGCCAAATATGCTGCGAAATATTCCAACTTGAAGAAAGATTGGTATGACGATGACGGGAAAGATCCCAGCAATAAAATGCGGAACTGCGCCTCCATCTTCCGGTACAAGATCAATACGACTGAAGATCACGGCACCGGTGTCGTGAAAGTGAAGGACCGTTTCGGCGTGGAACATACCGCTTCTTTATCTTGGTAATACGATGAAAAGACTGACTATACTTCTGGCTTCCTTGCTCGCGTGCGTGTGCGCGTGGGCGGGCGGCATCGGCAATGCCAAGGACCTCGAGGCCTTCATCAAGGCCTGCAACGACGGGGAATCCCTCACTCCCTTCAGCGAGGGCGACACCTTGGTGGTCCTGACGGCCGACATCGACCTTGGCAAGGTGAAAAAACTGGCGCAGGTCGAGGCTTTCGCCGGTCGCTTCGACGGCCGGGGATTCCGTATCAAGAACTGGAAAAACGCGACGGCCGGACTCTTCAAGGTCGTGGGCGAAAATGCCCTGGTGAGCAACCTCGTCATCGACAAATCCTGCGCGATGAAGGTCAACCACAAGGGCGCGGCCGCCTGCGTCGGCTTTATTGCTGATGAAAACAATGGTACGCTCCTGGGCTGCGTCAACGAAGGCGCCATCACTTTCAAGTGCGGCTATGTCGCGGCCCCGCTTTATGTGGGCGGCATTGCCGGCAGCAACCGCTTTGTCTTGCGCGACTGCCGCAACGTCGGCAAAATCACGGCGGACGTCAGTTCGGGCGACTTCAAGGAGGAAAACGCCCTGAACCTCGGCGGCATCGCCGGCGGCGCGACGTCCAAGGCCATCCGGGGCAGCGTAGCCGTGAACTGTGAGAATGCGGCCGAGATTTCTGTCATCGGAAACCTGGCCAACATCGTTGTGGGCGGCATTTATGGCAACAGCGCCCGCACCAAGATCAAATGTTGCGTCAACCGGGGCAAAGTCACCGTGGAGTTGCGCAAGAGTGAAGACGGAAAGCCCGGCATGATTCGGGAAGGCGGCATCGTCGGCCAGGCCAAGGCCGACATCCTCCGCTGCGACAACTTCGGAGCCATTACCGCGCAGGGTGAAGCCGGCGGCGCCGTAGCGGGCATCGCGGGCGTTCCCCACGAAATCCTTGTCATCGCCGACTGCTTCAACTACGGCGAAGTCAAAGCCCTGGGCGAAGAGGCCTCCAACGCCGCCGGTATCGCCGGATCCATCAGCCGGCCCGTCCATATCCGGGGCTGCGTCAACTTTGGCAAGATTTCCTTCGACGGCATTTCTTCCCGGGCCCGCAGCACCGCCGGCGGCATCGTGGGCAGTATGATGACGCCCAAGTCGCAGGATGCCGGCGCGTATGTGAGCCGCTGCATCAACCACGGCGAAATCTACGCCGGGTCCGGCGGCAACAAATACGACAAGACCAACCGCAACGCGATTCACGCGGGCGGAGTCGTCGCTTTCGCGGAAATCCGGGAAGGCCTGCGCGCATCCGTCAAGGACAATTTCAACGACGGCAAAGTGACCTGTGACGGCGGACGCAAGGGTTCTATCGCGGGAGCGGCCAACGGCGTGAGCGTCAGCGGCAGTCCCTGCGACGACTGGGCCCAAACGCTCAACCAGCCCGCCCAGGACGGTTCCAATGTGAGCGGTACCGTCAAGACCCTAGACGGGCAACCGCTGGAAGGCATTTGGGTGACTGACGGCATTCAGTATGTCAAGACGGCGGCGGACGGTTCCTTCCGGATGACTTCCGACCTGGCCAAGACCCGCTTCATCTATATGAGCATCCCCGCCGACGCCCGTCCCGTTTTGCGTGACGGCGTTCCGATGCACTACCGCCGCGTGCCCCGCTATGCCAAGGCCGTGCACGCCGACCTCGTTCTTGAAAAGGCGGCGCCCGTCAAAGACTATACCGTACTGATGATTGCCGACCCGCAGGTGAGGCCCTTTAGCTGGGACAACTCGATGGAGCGCTGGCACGATACGGTGGCTCCCGATGCGGAAGCCTTCCGCGCTTCCTGCTCCACCCCCGTATTCAGCATCAATCTGGGCGACCTCGTGTACAACGAGCCGTCCGCCTGGGAAGATTATCTGGATGCGGCCGCCAAGATCAACTGCCCGACTTTCAATGTCATCGGCAACCACGATTACGACCAGAACAACCTGTTTGACACCAATCTGGGCAATATCTATTTTGAAACCTATGTAGGGCCGGAGCATTATTCCTTCGATCTGGGCGACATTCATTATGTGGCCGTCAACGGCATTATGTACGGTCGCAAGACCCCGGCTGACAAGTATAGTTACGGTATTGACGATGCGACCCTCGCCTGGCTCAAGGCGGACCTTCAAAATGTCCCGAAGGACAAGGTGATTATGACCGCGTCCCACAACAACATCTTCAAGACCCCGAACACTTCTCCCCACGGCTCGCACAGCGTGTATAATCTCAACTACAAGGAGTATCTCGACCTGTTGTCTTCCTATCGCGAGGTGTATGCCTGGAACGGCCACTATCACAAGAATTTCTATTACAACTACGCCAACCACTTCGGAAAGGATACCCAGCACGGCGCCGCCAACATCCAGTGCATCAGCGTGGCCCGCGCTACCGGCGCCCTTCGTTTCAACGCGTACCTCGGCCCTTTCGGCGACCCCCAAGGCTATATGGTGATGAATGTCAAGGGAGACCAGGTCGATTGGTATTACAAGAGCGTCGGCCAGGGAAAAGACTACCAGATGCGCGCCTATTCTCCCGTCCGTACCGGTGACGGCACCGTCAAGGTCAACATCTGGAACTGGTCCGAGGGTTGGAGCGCGCCCGAGTGGTACGAAAACGGAGCCAAAGTGGCGGATATGGCGTTTACGCCCGGCACCGACCCCGATTATGTCGCCTTGTACGATGGTTTTAATAATGAACGCGACCGCAAGTCTTGTACGCCCGCGAATGACGCCCTTATTTTCTCGGTGACGCCGTCTGCCGGGCAGGC
>CACZWF010000004.1 GCA_902784785.1 uncultured Bacteroidia bacterium | reverse complement strand
GGGCCTTTTGAGGTCCGTCGGTCTTTTATGACCGGAAGCAACACGGGAATGACAATTCCGGATATTACGGAAGAAAATTTGGACTGGTAACCATGAAAACACGCATCTTTTTCGTACTTGCGGCAATCGGATTGCTGGCAAGCTGTGCCAAAGAACAGGCCATCCAAAATGAAAATGTTCTTCCTGCCGAGCAGGGAACTTCGGCCGGCGTGACGACGCTGACGGTCGGTCTGTCCGAACCGGAAGCCGTCGCTCCCCAGAACACCAAGACCCATATGGATCTGGTTCTGATGGACGGCAAACACAAGGTATATTGGTCCAACGGCGACCAAATCGCGGTCAACGGCGTTTCTTCCGAGCCTCTTTCCGAGATTCCGGAATACAGCCAGACGGCAGATTTCAATTTCGACGCCGTGCTTTCTACACCGTATAGCATTGTCTATCCCGCAAGCATCTATGCAGATGCGACGCACGTCGCATTGCCCGCGATCCAGGATTATCGCGCCGGCGGCTTCGCGGAAGGGATGTACCCGATGGCCGGTTATTCGGCAGGTGGCCAAGGCATCACGCTGGGTTACCCCTGCGCGATGGTGAAGATTTCCGTCCTGCGCGCCGCTGCCGATGCGGATGAGGACAACCTCATTGCCGTGCGCTTCAAAGGCCGCAACGACGAGCAGGTCTGTGGTTCTTTCGCCATTGACTATGAAACCGCCACGCTGACCGGCACTTCTACGGCCGCCGCCGACAAGGAAGTCAAAATTATCAAAGAGCAGGAGACTTCCACCTCCACGGCAGCCGTTTATTATGTCGTGGTTCCCGCCGGGACGTACAGCAATGGCTTTGACATCATCGTCCAAGATAAGAAGGGCCACATTATGACCCAGTCCAAGACGGAGCCGGTGACCTTAGCGGCCGGACATCTGTATGCGATGCCCGAGTTCGCCTTCGTGCCCACCGCCACCGAGCTCGGCGTCGAGATTGCCAGCGCGCAGGATCTGATTCAATTCGCCACGGATTACAACAACGAAGTATATGTTCCCCTTGGTGACGCTCTGGTGGCTACTTTGACGAGTGACATCACGTTCGATGCCGAAACCTCCGCCGCCTTTGATGCAACAAAGGGTATTGCCAGTGTTAGTTCAGAGAATTATTTTCATGGAATTTTCGACGGGGCGGGCCATACCATTTCCGGCTTATCCGCCACCGTTCCTTTGTTTGCGGCAATCGGTTCCTCCGGTATTGCAAAGAATTTCACCATGGACAACACTTGCTCCTTCAACTTTACTCACAAGAATGAAAGCGAAGGACAATTTGGCGCAATAAGCGGTTATCACAAAGGAATCATCGACAATGTTAAGGTGGCGGCTGATATCAGTTTGGCTGAAAAAGAGAGTGTTACTCAAATGACCTCCCTTGGCGGTCTTGTCGGCTATGCGAATGGTGGAAAGATTCAAAATGGTAGTGAATTTTCCGGCCTTATTTCTACTCCGGCTGAATTTACTTCTACAAAAAAACTTATCATCGGTGGGTTGGCAGGAAGAATCAAGACTTCTGCATCTACCATTACCGAATCCTATTTTAAAGGTGCTATCAGCAATTCGGCGCAAATTTCTTCTACTGACAAAAGTAATCCTTACTTAATCATTGGTGGCATTGTTGGCTTTGTTGATGGTGGTGCCAGTGTTTCTTCTTCAAATTCGACTGCTGATCATGCGGATGAGGCCAGTGCATATAGTGGATTCAATGGTGAAATCGTAAACAAATCTACTATTGCCTACAATTCTTCTGTCGGTGGTATAGTCGGTCAGTTGGCCAACGGTACAGTTTCAGATTGTACAAATGCCGCCAATATAGCATTGACTATTTTTAAGGACGGAGGTGCTGGTGATGCAGGTGATGCCAGTGCTAGGTATATGAAGACGGGTGGTATTGTAGGGAAGGTGGATGCTAACGGTACAGTGACTGGTTGTAACAATAACGGTTTAGTCCAGCATCGCTCCAATCCCCGATTGCAAGATATTGGTGGTATAGCTGGTTATAATGCCGGTGCTATTTCTTCTTGTACCAATAATGCGGCTGTCAATCATATGACGACCGGTGTATCCGGTATAACCAACAAGGGCGGTCGAATTGTAAGTATCGCCGGAGTCGTTGGAGAAAATGCTTCCGGAGCCGTAGTGTCGGATGTTCACAATACGGCCAACATTCAAATTTCTGCTATAGAAGACAACTATGACGCAGACAATAAGAAGCCTGTTTGTGAAATACGAATGGGTGGCGTTGTCGCTTACAATCTGGCGGAAATTGATGGCGGTGCTTCCAAAAATATCACGAACTCTGGAAAAGTCAATCTTACGACCACACCTTCGAATCCTTTCATTGGTTTTGAATTGGGGGGTATTGTCGGACTTTCACAGGCCTCTGTCAAGAACGTATCCAATTCCGGCATCGTTGTCAACACGCTGAATAACGCCTATGTCGTGAGCAAGCTCTTTATGGGGGGTGTTGTCGGCAAAGTCGACAATACGGTCAATGTCGAACTCAGCGGCTGCGAGAATACCGGGGAGGTGTATTTCAATGTTAACGCAAAGGCTGCGGCTCATACGGGTGACTACATCGGTGGTATTGTCGGTTTCGTTACGGGAGAATCTGCTACTACTGTTTCCGATTGTGAAAACAGCGGATATGTCCATATTAATTGTAATATCGCAACGGCGTGTACGGATCTTATTGCTGCTGGTGTAGTTGGTAAGATGAATGAATCCGGCTCCATCACTGACTGTGATAATGTGGGCGGCGCAAGCAATGCAGGTGAAGTTTATATCGCCTTCTCCGATGCAGCCCATACCGATAATTATGCGGGCGGTATCGTGGGCAAGACAGTCGACAGCGACCTTGCCATCAGCGGTTGCACCAACTCGGGTTACATACACGGAGGTAACTCCAAAAAACGGAATGGAACAAACATGTATGTCGGCGGTATTGCAGCCTATCTTTCCGGAGATTCATCCATTGCGGGGTGTGTCAATTCGGGTAATGTTTACAACGACCAATTTGTTAATTCCACGAGTACGACGAACGCTTTTACCGGCGGTATTGCCGCCTTTGTTATGGGAGCCGATGGCTCACCTATTGCGATCAGCAATTGCGAACATAAAACGGCTAATCTTGCCTCTCGCCGTGGTTATCAGGGCGGAATTGTCGGATATGCAAATTATGTCTCGCTTTCGGATAGCGATAATAATGCGTCATTCCTTGGTGGCAGTGTTTACTGTTCCGGTGGCATTGCCGGCTGGGTACAGAACGGCAGCATTACTCGTTGCGATTTCACAGGTGCCTCAATCTATTCTTCACAAATTCAGGCGAACTCTGGCGGTGGAATTGCTGCCAAGTTGGACGCGACATTGGTTGATGGATGCCAGAGTAGTGTAACGGATATTTACCATACGGATAGTTCGAATGTTAAGGATGCTGATGTCGCCGGTGGAGCTATTGTGGGTGTTTCTGGTACTGGAAACACCATTCAGAATTGTCACTATAAGCCTACGATCAACGGATCTTCTGCCAATATCGCCGGTTCCGGTACCTTCACCGACGGCGGCGGCAACGCGGCGGATCTGTAGCGATGAAAAATTATTTTCTGTTGGCTCTCGCGGTCTTGGCCTTATCCTGTGCCAAGACCGACGAGCCTCGGATGGATGGGCAGACCGTCCTCACAATCAGTCTGCCTGACAAACTCACCAAAACCACGATGAGCCCGTCCGAGGGAGGCGAACGACACGTATATTGGAGTGAGGGGGATCAGATTGCTTTGAACGGGGCGGTTTCCCAGCCGCTTTCCGCAGCGGAGGCCGGTTCCAACCAAGCGGATTTTGTTTTTTCGGGCGTATTGAGTACCCCTTACCGCGTGCTTTACCCTGCGTCCTTCTATAAAAATGCAACGACCGTCACCCTTCCGTCCACCCAAACCTGGGCGGCGGGAACTTTTGCGACCCAGACGGCCCCGCTCTGCGGTTATTCGGCCGACGCATCCAATCTTTCTGTCCGTCATCTCTGTGCCGTCGTGCATCTGTCGGTGAAAAAAGACAGCGGCGTTTCCGCCTCGAAACTCACCGCCGCCGCATTCAGCGGCAAGGACGGCGAGCAGGTTTGCGGGGACTTTACCTTGGACTATACCAACGGCAACCTGACTTCGGCGGGGAGTGGAAAAGAGGTTTCGCTCATCCTGTCCCAGGACCTGTCGGAATCCACCGCGTTGGAACTGTTCCTCGTTGTTCCGGCCGGGCAATACAAGGGCTTCAGCGTCGTGCTGACGGATGAGTTCAACCGGACGATGACCAAGGTGAAGACCGCCGCCGCCACATTGGCGGCCGGAAAACTCTACAGCCTGCCTGAGTTCACTTTTGTCCCGTCTCCGGCGGCGTCGGAATTTTCTTTGGGCGAGATCGAGGAAGTCGTGCTGGCTCCCGATGTGTTCAATGTGACGGGCCGCGTGGTGAACCAAAACGGGGAAGGACTCGGGGGAGTGGTCGTTTCGGACGGCCTGCAAAGTGTCCGCACGATGTTCGACGGAAGTTTCTACCTCAATTCCAACCTGTCGGATGCGATATTCATTTCCGTCAGCACACCCTCCGGCTATCAGCCGCCCCGGGTGGACGGACTTCCGCGTTTCTACCAGCGTTTGTCCGAACTTACGCCCTCGGGCGGAGTTTACACCTGTGAAAATTTCGTGCTGGAGGCGGTGGCCAATCCCGAGCGTTACACCGTGCTTTTCACAGCAGATCCGCAGTCCAGGAACACTTCCGGCTGGTATGCGTACGAAAATTCCGCCTACCACTCCTTGGATATAGCCAAGGATATGTATCAGGAGTTGAAGGAGGTCGCGCTCACGATGTCCGACCGCGCGGTGTACGGCATCTGCCTGGGCGATTTGGTGCACAACACGCCCAGTTTGCTCAGCACTTACGCCAGTTACTTGAACAAATTGCCGTTTATGACCTACAATGTCATCGGCAACCACGACTATAGGACTTCTGCGGCGGATGATGATGCGGGCGCCGAGCCTTTCGAAGCGCTTTTCGGCCCGAGGAATTACTCCTTCAATATCGGCCGTCAGCATTATGTCGTGTTGGACAACTTGATTATGTATGTCAACAATGGGACTTTGAGCGCGTTCCAGCAGGGTCTCGACGAGAAGGCTTGGGCCTGGCTGCAGTCCGATTTGGCGCTGGTGGACAAGAACACCACGCTGATGGTCTGCGCCCACTCTCCGATGTTCAAGTTGGAGAGCGGCAACGAGCGTTCCAATACGGCCGTGCACGGTCCGGACTACGGTGCCTTGATCGACAAGTTCGCGCAGGTACACGCCTGGGCGGGACATACGCACACGTCGTTCAATTATGTCTACCCGTCCAATCACCGTCACCGCAACGTCAATGTGCATACCCTGGCCCGTTCGACCGGCGAGTTGTGGACCAACGAGTATCTGGCTTCCGGTACGCCGAGGGGATTCACCGTGGTGGATGTGAACGGAGACAACATCACCTGGACTTTCCATCCCAACAAGTACCAGCGTCCCGCTTTCATCGGCATCGAGAAGGGATATACTACGGCAGAGCCGACTTACAGTCGGCGTGATTGGACCTATGATGCCAACGGCATCGCCAAGATGAAAAACGGCGGCGCGACCCTGGATGACAACTATCAGATGCACGTCTATCCGGCGGGCTCCTATGGTGACGATTGTGTTTATGCCAATGTCTTCCTCTGGGATACGGCTTGGAATGTCCCGGTCTTCACCCCGACGAGTGGAACCCCCGTTGCGATGACCCAAGTCACGGATGAAACGCGCCACGATTTGGCGATGACCGAAATCCGTACCCACTACAAGACCTATTGCAACACGTTCAAGCAGGATCCCGAATATACGGCCAGTCAGGTCGGAGCCATCACCACTTTGTTCCGCGTGGCTGTTCCGTCCGGCTGCAAGGGCGGCACGGTCTCCGTCACCGACCGCTTCGGCCGCGTCTGGACCCAATCCGTTTCTTGGGAGTAATCTCTATCTATGCTCCATATGTCGAAGGTCCCGGCCTGAAAAGGAAGCCGCGAATGCAGAACCTCGCTGGGAACGCGGGGCCGCTTTAGGAATGCGGAACGGTTACAGCCCCGCTTAAATCGAGGCGAAGTAGCCGGCGAAGAGGACGTTGGTGATGAGGTAGCCGACGAGGGTCGAGACGATCACGCAGATCAGGCCCGGCATCATAAAACTGTGGTTGAGCAGGTATTTGCCGATGACCGTCGTGCGGGAGCGGTCGAAGTTGACCGTCGCGATATCCGAAGGGTAGTTGGGAATGAAGAAATAACCGTACACGCTCGGGAGCACGCCCAACAGGATAGGACCGGCGATGCCCAGTTCATAGGCCAGGGGCAGCATCGCCACCACCACGGCGCCCTGCGAGTTGACCAGCACGGACACGAGGAAGAACACGAAGGCGATGGCCCAGGGATAGGCCGTCACGAGCCCGGTCAGCATCGCTTTCATCTCGTCCATATAATTGCCGAAATAGGTGTCCGCCAGCCAGGCGATGCCGTAGATGGCGATGACCGCAATCATGCCGGACTGCCAGACAGCGCCCATTACGGCCTGGCGGGGAGCCGCCTTGCAGAACATGATGTTGGCGGCGGCGGCCATCAGCATAATGATTTGGATGCAGATGTTCATCTTGGGAAGCCCGATGGCCTTGGCCACCGTTTCTCCGTCTGCGGTGTGGAACAACTGGCAGAAAGCGAAGCCCACGATGATGAGCAGCGAGCCCAGGAAAACAAACACCGAAGCCTTGGCGGAGGGGGTAATCTCCTTGTCCATCGTCGTAGCCGTACTCCCATACATAAATTGGAACGCGTCAGGATCGGCCTTGCGGGCGAGGAACTTCGGGTCTTTGTCCAGGTCCAATCCACGCCGGTAGGAAGCGGCCGCCGCGCACATCAAACCGCAGACGCAGGACGGAATGGTCACCATCAGCACCTGCGGAATGGTCACGTTGAAACTGTTGGCGTTGGAAATGGTCACGAATGCCACGACCGCCGCCGCAATGGGCGAACAGGTAATGCCCACCTGCGAGGCGATGGAAGAGACGGCGCAGGGCCTTTCCGGGCGGATGTTTTTCTTCAGGGCGATGTCGCAGATGATGGGCATAATGGTATAGACCACGTGTCCCGTTCCCACCAGCACCGTCAGGAAGAAAGTGACGAGGGGACCGAGGAAGGTGATGTTGTCCGGATGCTTGCGGAGCATCTTTTCCGCCACTTGTATCATCCAGTCCATACCGCCCGAAGCCTGCAAGGTGCCCGCGCAGGTGACGGCGGCGATAATGATGTAGATAACGTCGGTCGGCGGCGTACCGGGCTTGAGCCCGAATCCGAATACCAGAATCGCCAGTCCGATGCCGGAGATGGCGCCGAGGGCGAGGGAACCGTACCTCGAACCCACATAGAGCGCTGCCAGAACAATCAGCAGCTGGATAATCATTGCAAAAGTCATATCTTTAATTGATCATAATTTCACTGATGTAGCCCCGGACCTTCTGTTTCCCTGTGTTGAAACGAAGACGGACATAGCGAGCGCGGACATCGACGGTGCCGCCGACCGTGAGAATGGAGAAGTGCATCCGGTCCTCGGAGAGCCTCATCTGAGGGATGGATAAAGGGGTGAAGTGAACGCCGTCCTCCGAAACGAAAAATTCCGTATCGGCTGGCACGCAGAACCGCCGCGCCTTGTAATCGACAAATTCAGTTCCGATATAATGCAGGCTCTTGATTTCGCCCAAGTCAACGTCCAGGGTCACTTCTTTCTTTCCGAATTCCTGCCATCTGGGGTTTCTACGAATGGCCCAGTCGCCCAGCCAGCCATCCACCACCTTGTCCGCCGATTCCGCCTTGCCCCCGCAGGTCCAGGTGGCTTTCGCACCAAGGGCCAGATTGGGAACGGGTTGCACGGCTTCGGGACGATGGCCGACTTCCGACGCCAGTTCGAAAGGATGATACCCCTGTGCTTTGACGCGCTCGATAAGCGAGAGGCTCTTCTCGCGGAAAGCGGGATAGTTTTTGCTTCCCTTGGGGCTCCATCCGTTCTCGGCAATCGCGAACGCGCGCGGGTACAGCATATATTCGAATTGGCTGTCGCTGACGATGCATTCCGACCACAAGTTGCCCTGCACGCCCAGTAGATGTTTTAGGATGGAAGGGTCGTAGTCTTCCCCGCAGGCCGCGATGATGTCGTCTTCCGGCTCATAACTGTAGACGACTTCCAACGGCAGATAGGAGTTGAAGGCGAGCGGTTCTTTGTAGGGCGCGTCCTGTCCGAAATCCAGATAATAGAAGGTGCTGGGCGACATGACGACATCGTGGTTCATCCGAATCGCCTCCACACCCCCTTCGGTGCCGCGCCAGGACATCACCGTGGCGTTGTCCGACAGGCCGCCTTCGAGAATCTCGTCCCAGCCGATAAGCCGTTTCCCGTGGCCGTTGATGAATTTCTCCATCCGGCGGATGCCATAACTCTGTAATTCGTAGACATCCTTGAGCTGTTCGTCGGCAATGCGTTGCTGGCAGAGCGGGCACGCGTTCCAATTGGATTTCTTGGCTTCGTCGCCCCCGATATGCAGATATTGGGTGGGGAAAAGTTCCATCACCTCTTCCAAAACCTTCTCGTAAAACGTAAAAACGTTCTCTTTCCCCAAACAGACGACATTGTTGACCTTGTGTTCGCCCTGACAGAAGAATTCGGGGTGTGCGTGCAACAGGGCTTGATTGTGACCGGGAAATTCAATCTCGGGAATGATTTCTATCTGGCGGGTAGCGGCGAAGGCAATGATTTCGCGCAGGTCCTCTTTGCTATAATAGCCGCCATAGACCCGGCCGTCGTCATAAACGGTCCCCGGAATATAGCCTGACGGCTCCTCGGCAAATACGAGGGGCTTTCTGCTCATCACGTGGTTGAACCACCAACTCTCTCCAAACGCGCCTTTCCGAACCATTTCCGGCGCGCAGTCCAACGCGATGCGCCAGCCTTCGTTGTCGGTCAGGTGCAGGTGCAGGCGGTTCATCTTCAACTGGGCCATCAAGTCAATCTGCTTGAGGATGAAATCTTTGCCGTGGAAATGACGAACGACGTCGAACATCAGGCCTCGGTAAGCATAGCGGGGCGCGTCTTCTATCTTGCAGCAGGCGATACGCCCTTCGTCATCCGCCGCTTGTAGTTGAAGCAGGGATTGAATGGCGTAAAAAGCGCCGGCCACACCGTTGGCTTGAATGCTGATCCCTTTGCGCTCCACGATCAATTGATAGGCACCTTCGCGTGTGTCTTTCAAAGTTTTGGGGCCGATTTTGATGCGGATGGCCGGGCTTTCCTTTTTGTCTGCGGACCGCATCGCCAAGGGACAATTGTCCAGATAGACGCGGAATGCCTCCGCCGCATCACCGGTCACTCCTTTCCCCTCCAGACGGTAGGAACAGGCCGGCGTCAGGACAAAACTGCCGCCGTTCGCTGGAACCCACCGGGCCACTTGGGGAAGAATGCGCTCGGGCGTGCTGCCCCCGCGGACAGCGTCTCCCGCCGCGAAAGACAGCAGGTACAAGGAGAAACCCCAAATCAAAGCTATGACTCTTTTCATCTTTGTTCTTTTATGAGACACCGTCGCCAAAGTAAACAAAGATACAACTTTTGTTTGAATATTTGCGACTTTTTGATAACTTCGCGTCTCGAAATTTAGCGTTATTAAAACTATGGTACGAGTAAAAGCGTTTGCGGCGATCCGCCCCCCGAAAAATTTGGTGACTGAAGTGGCGGCTCCCCCTTACGACGTGATGAATTCCGCGGAGGCCAAGCAGATGGCCGGCGAGAAAAGCTTGCTGCACATCACCCGCCCGGAAATCGATTTCGAACCCATCGCGGACGAACATTCCCAACCCGTTTACGACAAGGCCGTCGAGAATTTCAAACTGTGGAAATTGCGCGGCTGGCTGGTTCAGGATGAGAAACCCTGCTATTATGTCTATGCCCAGACGATGGGAATGCGTACACAATACGGATTCGTGCTCTGCGCCCACACCGACGATTACGCCGAGGGCATCATCAAGAAGCACGAGCTCACGCGCAAAGACAAAGAAGACGACCGTATGGTGCACGTCCGCATCCAGAACGCCAATATCGAACCCGTATTCTTCGCCTACAAGGATAATGCGGAATTGGGAAGCATCATCAGCGCGACGGTGGCGGGAGAACCTGAATATCGCTTTACCGACGAGAATAAATTCGTCCACACCTTCTGGGTGATTCGCGACGACGAAACCATCGCCCGCGTCACCCGCCTTTTCAACACCCAGGTGGACGCTTTCTATGTGGCGGACGGCCATCACCGCACGGCGGCCGCGGCCCGGGTGGGCGCAGAAAAACGCGCGCAGAATCCGAACCATACCGGTGAGGAAGAATACAACTGGTTTATGGCGGTCTGCTTCCCGCAGAGCCACCTGGCCATTCTGGATTACAACCGCGTCGTCAAGGACTTGAACGGAATGGATGAGAAAACTTTCCTTCAGGCCTTGGAGGAAGATTTCAAGGTGACGCTCGTCTCCGAACCGATGTACGGCCGCGCCGCCAAACCCTACGAGCCCGTCGACCTGCACAATTTCTCGATGTATCTGGGCGGGAAATGGTACAGCCTCACCGCCCGCGAAGGCCGTTATGACGATGAGGACCCCATCGGCGTGCTGGATGTGACCATCCTTTCCAATCTGGTTCTGGACAAATTGCTCGGCATCAAAGACCTGCGCACGGACAAACGCATCGATTTCGTGGGCGGCATCCGGGGTCTGGGCGAACTGTCCCGTCGGGTGGACAGCGGAGAGATGAAGGTCGCCTTCGCGCTCTATCCCGTTTCGATGGACCAACTCATCCGCATCGCGGACACGGGCAACATCATGCCCCCGAAAACGACCTGGTTCGAGCCCAAACTTCGTTCCGGTCTGGCCATTCACTCCCTGGACGAATAGTCTTTTCTGCTCAGCCGCAGCACAATCGGCAAATGGTCGCTGACTCCGCCCAGATAGCGGGGGCCGGAATAAGTGCGTAACGGCTTCTCCCCCGCGTGCGCGCTGTCGCGTGTCAATAGAAAAGGCGCGTAAAGGACGGCGGTCTCACAACGCCACCGTCCTGCATGGGCGCCTGTCTCTTTTTCCGCCAAGTCGGGCGATACCCAGAACTGATCGATCAACTCCCATTTCCCGTCATATTTGAGCGTACCTTCACCCTGGCGGTAGAGGGGACGCGAGAGGCATACAAGGCAAGAATCCAGCATCTGAAAAGCCTCTCCATCCGGTGTGTCGTTGAAATCGCCGGTGACCACCGTCAGGGAACAGGACGCTGCGGTGGGCAAAGAGTCTGTGCCGGAAGAGCCGGCACGAGTGTCGCCGCAGGCTTCTCGGAGTACGGACATTGCGGCTTGGCGGCGAGGCTGGGAGCGGGCCGGACCGCCAAGTTTGGAGGGGTGATGGACCACGACGACGGTCAGGGAGTCACCAGAGAGCGGAAAACGACAGCGGAGGATGTCGCGGGTGCGGAAGCCCGGAACGGGCAGGGCTTCGGCCTTCGGGCGGGCCAGCACATCTTTCCGGTAGAGCAAGGCGACATCGATGCCCCGAGGGTCCGGCGAATCGAAATGGATGTAGCGATACCCGGCCTTCCGCAGAGGAGCGGAATAGACAAGCCGGCGCAGCACGCCCGCGTTTTCCACCTCAGCCAAGCCCACGATGTCCGGCAGCCGGCCCCACTTTTCGCCCACCCACAGCAGTGTTTTCGCGATGGCGTTGCATTTGGCTCGCAGGCGGCCCGGTGTCCAATGTTTCTCTCCGGCCGGTGTCCATTCTTTCCCACCGTTCTCTCCCTCGCAATCAAACAGGTTCTCCACATTCCAGAAGAGCACCAGCAGGCTGTCGGGGCATTCCGGCACTCGGATTGACGGGTTGGCAGCGCATTCACCTGCGTGGGCTGGCAGGGTCGTAGGACGCGTCTGCGTCCAAGCGAGCAGGCTGGAACACATCACCAGCCCCGATATGAGAATCCTTCGCGTCATCACGGCAAAGGAACGCGATAAAATCCCGGCGGGAAAGGAATGATTTTTACCTATAGGGAAGTCTCATTGTCGTGACAGGGGCATTCGCGGCTTCCTTTTCAGGCCGAGACCTCGGCAGGCGCTGAAGGTCCCGCTGAAAGTGGGACCTTCGACAGGCGGGAAAGGAAAAATGTGTATCTTTGCAGGCGGTCTGGGAAAAGATGTGTTTGGCAACGTCTCATTCCGGTCCGGTATCCAGTATTAGAAGCAGAGATTATGTCATTGAAATGTGGAATTGTGGGATTGCCCAATGTGGGAAAATCCACCTTGTTCAACTGTATCAGTTCCGGGAAGGCCCAGAGCGCCAATTTCCCGTTTTGTACCATAGACCCGAACGTGGGTTCGACCGTCGTGCCGGATGCCCGCCTGCAGGTGTTGGCGGAGATTTGCAAGCCCCAGCGGGTGATTCCCGCCACGGTGGAGATCGTGGATATCGCCGGCCTGGTCAAAGGAGCGAGCCGGGGAGAGGGCTTGGGCAACCAGTTCCTCGCCAATATTCGGGAGACGGACGCTATCCTGCACGTGCTCCGCTGCTTCGACGACGACAATATCGTCCACGTGGATGGTTCCGTGGATCCCGTCCGCGACAAGGAGGTCATCGATATGGAGTTGCAGCTCAAGGACCTGGAGACCGTCGAAAACCGCCTGGCCAAATCGGTCAAACAGGCGCAGGGCGGGGACAAGACCGCCAAGAAACTGGTGGAACTCCTAGGCCGCTACAAAGAGGCGCTCTCGCAGGGCAAAAACGCCCGCAGCGTGACCCTTGAAAACGAGGAGCAGGAGCAGCTTGCGCGCGACCTTTTCCTGCTGACCAACAAACCGGTGCTCTATGTCTGCAATGTGGATGAGGCGTCTGCCGCGACGGGCAATGCCTATGTCGAGGCGGTCCGCAAGGCCGTGGAAGGGGAGGATGCCGGAATTCTGGTGATTGCCGCCCAGGTCGAGTCGGACATTGCCGAACTGGAATCCGAAGAGGAACGGCAAATGTTCTTGGAAGACATCGGCTTGGAAAAATCAGGTGTGGAGAGACTGATTCAGAGCGCGTATGCCCTGCTGGGCCTGCGTACTTTCTTTACCGCCGGGGCGGATGAGTGCCGCGCCTGGACCATCCGCGTGGGAGACAAGGCTCCCAAGGCCGCCGGTGTCATCCACAGCGATTTTGAAAAGGGCTTCATCCGTGCAGAGGTTATCAAGTATGAGGATTTCATCACGCTCAAGTCGGAGTCTGCCTGCCGCGCCGCCGGCAAACTGGGGGTGGAAGGAAAGGAATATGTGGTGCAGGATGGCGACATTATGCATTTCCTTTTCAACGTGTAGCGTCTATGTCCCTTGTTAAAAAAGCGCTTGCGCGTTGTGCCCGTTGCGGCCACGAGCACGTAATCACCATTTATAAGAGCATCAACACGGCGGAAGACGCCGATGTGGAGGCTCGCGTGCTGAACGGCTCCCTGTTTATGTGGTCCTGTCCGGACTGTGGCTGCAAGAATCTGGTGAGTTACGAATGCCTCTACCACGACCCGGCCAAAAAGCGTATGCTTTGGCTGCTGCCTCAGAACAAAGACAATTCGTTGGAAATGGCGTCGGTCACCCGTCACGCCCAGCTGTTGGGGGGCTACACCTTGCGGATTTGTCCGGATCTTGGCAGCCTGATCGAGAAAATCCTGATTTTGAACGCCGGGCTGAATGATGTGGCCGTTGAAATCTGCAAATATGTCATTCGGGGCGAATGGGCTCAGCAAGGCCGGGCTGCAGGCTCGAGTACTGCAGACACACGGGTCGACGCACCAGCGGACGCGCCTTTGCACTTCCACCATGTTGAGGACGACCAACTCGTTTTTTCTTATCCTTCCGAGGGGCAGATGGCAAGTCTAAGTTTGGGCAAAAATGTCTATGAGGACGCGCTCGGCATACTTTCCCGCAATCCCTCCCTGCAACTTGGAGAGGGCTTCCAGCGCGTGGACGCCGACTGGCTGGCGACCGTAATAGCCTGATATCCTATTCTGTCCGTCGGAAATACTTTTTTGTTTTTTACGAAAAAATCTCTACTTTTGAAGGTTTTTCGTATTATGGGTCATTCTGTCTCAGAAATGCTCGGGATGGGGTTTGTGCTGCTGGCGCTGCTCTTTTTTCCTTGCTTGGATGGGTCGGCGCAAAAAGCACCGACGGGGAAGACCGATAATGCGGGGGTGAATGGCTTTACCGTTAAAACCAATGCGGTGGACTGGCTTTTCACGATTCCCAACCTGCAGATTGGTTTCGATCTGTCCGCGTCGCAGTACAATCAGGAGGTGTTGCTCTTGGGGGCAAAGTACCGGCCCCATACCTACCACAATTATGCCCCCTATCTGCTGTTCAATGTGCTGAACATCCGTCCGGAATATCGTCATTATTATCGCCAAACCCAACTGGGAAGCCATATCGAAAAGGACGTGAACGGACGTGATTCCCTCGTTTGGGATAAAGCGCCGCTTTCCAGTACCAAGCGCAAACACCCCAAACCCTGGCAGGCCTGGTATATCGGTGCGTACGCGGAATACACCAACTACAGTCTGAAGTTTGGTGAATATGGCCGTCAGGGCTGGGCGGCCGGAGCCGGTATTACCATCGGTTTTGAAGTGCCATTGTACGAATATAAAACCGGAGCGATAGACTTGGACCTGGGTTTGTCCGCCGGTCTGGTGGCTACGACCAATCAGGCCTTTAAGAACGGCGACGATATCTATCGTTATGTCCCGGTGACGGCGGCGGACAAGGTCAAGGATACGCCTTTTATGGTGATTCCCATGCTGACGGAGGTTCGCGCCACCTTCTCCTGGCGACACAAATCCGTGCGTTATAAGTACCTGGAACCCGATCCGGTCATCGCCTATTATGCGCAAGCCAAGAAGAAAATCACCGACGATATGCAGTCTTCGACACGTCAGGAATTTAACTCCATCTTCATGACGACGTCTAAAGACTCGCTGAAATACCAGCAAGACGAAGCAAAATACAAAGCGGATTATCAAAAATACTTGATGGATGCAGTCGTAGCCGACGAGAGAAATATCAAGGAGAATGATAAAATCACTTCTTCGATGAAGAGTAAGTTGAATCGTTACCTGCAATCGGAGAAGGAGAAAAATCTTCGCCAATTTGACCGGGAAGTCCTACAAGAGCGGATTGCCCGGGAAGAGGCGCGCAAGAAAGCCATCCGCGACTCGATCGCGAGGGTGGAGCAAGCGCGGCGGGATTCGATTGCAGCTGTGCGCCAAGCTCACAGGGATTCGATCGAAGCGGTTAAGCGGGCGATTCAGGCTCGGCGGGATTCTGCGGAGCTGATCAAATTGATGATTTTGCAGGAGCCGGTCACGGATCCGGTGTTCTATTATGAGCCGGAGCCGGTGGATCTGCCGCTGGAGGAGGAACCACTGATGGTAGCGCCTTTTGTCTATACGGCGCCGACCCCTGCCCCTGTGCCGGAGATCCCCGGTCAGGCCGGGGATGACGAGGGTGTGTCGGCACCGGCTACGGAGCCCGAGCCACAACCAGCCCCGGAGCCCGAGCCCCAACATGAGCCGCAACCGCAGCCTGCTCCGCAACCAGCCCCGGCCCCGCAACCGGAACCCCAAAAGGAGGAAGAAGGATGAGACGCGCGACCCTCATATTTTGGGCGTTGATCCTGTCCGCCTGCGTTCGCATCAACATCAGCGAAGGCCCCACTCCGAAGGCCAGTTACGTCCATGAGATCGATTGGGGACTGCCCGCCGGCGTGCAGCCTACGGCCAATGATACGGTGGCGCCCCTGTATGTCGCGATGGCCCGCACCACGCAGACCGTCCACGACACCTGCCACATCCTCCATCCCAGGTTCGATACCCTCGTCCGGTCCACCCCGGCGGGTGATTATCACGCTGTCGCTTTCGGCGGCCAGCTCGATACTTTCTACCGTGTCGACAATTATGTCCAGTTCTTCTTGAACCCGACCACGTTCGGTCTCGCGGACATATCCCTGCTCTTGCCTACGGAACGCGAACTAACCCCGGATAACCCGACGGACCCCAATGAACTTTGTGTGGAATACCTGCGTCAAGGCGCGCCTTTTCCCGTCGTCCGGCAGGCCCGTCCCGTCTGGCTGGCTTCCGACCATCTTCTTTTGGAGAGCGGAGAGACCGTCAACACGTTCCACTTCGCGATGCGCAAGATGATTCAGGAATTGACGCTGGTCATCCGTCTGGATTATGATGAAAGCCAATGTGAACTGCAAGGACTGGCGCTCTCTCTGAACGGTGTCCCGCGCCGGCTGAATCTGCTTAACGGAAGCGTACACCAAGGTGAGACCGTGAGTTCTTCTTCCGACAGAAGCGATATCGGAACGATATTGACGAAAGACCTTTCTTTGACCGGACGGAACGGCCAGCAACATTATTATTCTTGCAAAGTTTCGACGCTGGGACTGTTCTCGCCGGCCAGCGAAGTGGAGACGGGCGGCTGGGGCGTGTTGGAAATCGCCGTCAAGTTGAAAGACAAGAATGTCAAGAGCCGAAAAATCAATTTATACCGCTTGCTGAAGGAGCATCCTGTGATGTCCGAACTGGGCGCGGGAGGGGATTATCGGATTGCTGTTTCTTCTGCAACGCTCAATGTGCCCTCCTATGCCTATCTGTCCATCAGTCCCTCTTCGGAGTTGGAAGATGAAACGGCGTTGGACGTGTGGATCGACGAGGGGGCCGGTTTGGATTTGAGACCCGAAGATGAATAGAAAATCCTTCATATCGCTTATCAAGAGCTTGGCGCTCTGGGCCGTTCTGACAATGGCTCCGGGCTGTCATCCCTATCTGGGCTATGAGGATTCCCATTATGATTTGAGCATCCCTCAGCCGATCCATGTGTTCGTGGGTAATCCGAGCGCCGGTGTCGATGTCCGTTCCGGAATGGGAACGGTGGACCGCTTGGCCCAGTTGGAAGAAAAGAGCGTACGCGTGTTTGCGATGAATACCCGTGAAGGGGTCCGCTATGACCGGGAGGGCGGTACTGCGAACGCTCCCGATTTCTTGTTGAACGGCGCGCAGGGCACCTTGTCCGGCAGTCAGGTGAATTGGGAAAGCTCCTCCCAATACTATTACCCCAACAACGAAAATTACTTCCACACATACGATTTCACCGCTTGTTTTTTGGACGACCTCGCTCCCTTGAGCACGCAGCGGACGGCCAATGAGATCCGCTATGAATTGCGCATTGACGGTTGGCAGGATTTGATGACCAGCCGCGCCCAGGCTCCGGAGGGCTACAGTTTCAGCTACCTGGCCGCCCGTACCGATGTGAACCCGATTTTCAAGATGCAGCACCAGATGGTCAAGTTGCGTTTTCAACTCAAGCCCGGCATTACGTCTGGTGTGACAAAAACGCTGAAAGTGTCCGAATTTGACTTGGAAGCCTCCAACAGGGGCTATCTGACCGTCGCTTCTCGCGGAGGCGAACTGACCGCGGATTTTTCATCCGTCCCTTTGCCGCTGCCGCTCATCATCGGCAAAAACGACGGACGATATGAATATTTTGTCGAACAGTTCATGGAGACCGTCCCGGACGAGAATCAGATGACCCCGGACAAAACGGTGAAACTGGGTGGGGAGAACGCCTATCTGCTGGTTCCGCCTGCGCAAAGTTATGATTGCAAGTTTTATGTGAACGACTTGAGCACGTCTTTGGAAGCCACTGACAAGGTGAAATCTCACTTGGCCTTTTCGACAGGTGAACCCTTCAAGGCGGGGAATGCGTATGTGATTACTTTTCAGCTTTTCGGACGGAGTCAAGTGTCGGTGTTTGTGGAAAAAGAAGATTGGGATAAATATACGGGGCAATCCCTTGAGTTTGACAATGACTGGTAGGAGATGAAAGTTCGCTGGCTCATATGGATGGCGTTGTCGCTGCTGCTGTTCTCTTGTGCAAAAGAGAATGGGGGGAGTGTGCCCGCGTCGAACGACGAACCGGTTCCCATTTTGTTCCAGACTTCGATGACTATCCAGCAGGAAGAACGGGAGGAGCCCAAATCGGCAATCGACACCTGGTCGGGTCAGGAATTGATGGTATTCGGCATTCATCGCCGGAACGGAGTGCTGGACCTCAGCCGGAGCGGCCGTTATATCGACGGTGTGAAGACCTCGGCTCCGTCCGGCGGGTATGGTGGCTACATTTCCTTGAATAACGAGCAAACCGACAATCCCTATTTCTACCCCACTCAAGGTACGCTCGATTTCTTCTCCTGCTGCCTTGCCGGAGCCACCTATCCTTCTGATTTATTTGAGACTTATACAGAAAGCGGGCGCACTTTGCGGAGAATTGCGGAAAAATATATAAATTCGCAGGCTATGACGCTAGCATTCAATATAACAGTGAATGGTACACAGGATGTTATGACCGCTTACGCCGACCGAGTGGCGGACAGCCGTCGGAGTGATGTCATCTCTCCGGACGAGGCGTACAGTTCCCATTCGGCCCGCGAGAACGTTTATCCCACCCTGCATTTCTCCCACGTGCTTTCCCGCCTCTCCATCAAGGCGAAG
The DNA here is from genome assembly GCA_902784785.1 of uncultured Bacteroidia bacterium. Taxonomy (GTDB): domain Bacteria; phylum Bacteroidota; class Bacteroidia; order Bacteroidales; family UBA932; genus Cryptobacteroides. The sequence goes on along the minus strand of CACZWF010000004.1, from coordinate 26,174 downwards.
GCCGTTTCGTCCGGGTTGACGGTGCGGAATGTCAGCGTCAACGCCCGCAATAAAGCCCGTCTGGTGGCCGTGCGTCCCAATCCCGGCTCGACCCCCTCGCTGGAGATTGACCCCGAGGATGCGCCCGGAACCCTGATTGTTGAGACGCCGGCCTCATTAGGCCAGTCCGAGCTTCCCACCGACCGTTTCCAGGATCTGGGCGATTGTATGATTGTGCCCGGCGACACCCAATGCATGGTGTTCTTCACGATCAAGCAGGACGGCAAGGATGGCGAGGGAACGACCAATGTGACGGTGGATATGAGCCAATATGGCCTGACTTTCAAGTCGGGTATGTGGTATGACATCAACCTTTCCATCTTCGGCCCGCACGAGGTGACTATGACGGTGACGATGAACCCTTGGGGTGCCGGATACGGCGAATTTGAGATTAATCCCGATATTTAATGATTTATTGATATGAAGAAAACGATTGTCTTTTTGTTGATGGCCACGACGGTTTTGCTGTCGTGGAACGCTTGCCGGAAAAGCGAAAGCGTCCCGCGGGCGACGGTGGATGACAGCAAGGCCATGCCCGTTTTGTTCAGCTCCAACCTGCAGTCCTCCATCTCCACCCGGACGCGCGGGGCGTTGGACCAATGGAGCGGCAACGAGGACTTGTACATCTACGGCCTGCGTCGTTTGAATGGGAAATATGTGCTTCCCACCAACGCGACTAATCCTGACGACCCCAACGCCTATCTGATTCGCAATGTGTCGGCGAAGTCTCCCTCGAATGTCTCACACGGAGACATCAATGTCTATCGTGTCGGGACGGAGTATTTCTATTACCGGGATACGCCTTATTATTACAATTTTTACGCCTATTATGTGGATAATGCCCACGTTCCTGCTTCTGCGACGGCGGTGACAGCCCCCCAGCCCACTGAGAACGCCAACACCATTTCCCTGAAGGTGGACATCGGCGACAATGAGCGCATCAGTAAGATTGGCGGCACGCAGGATATTATGCTGGCGCATACCAACCGTGTGACCGACGCGGCGAAAGGAACCCCATCGGTGGACACCAGCCGGGTGTATGGCGCGTATGCGGCGCGGCGTGGCATCAAGCCCAATCTGATTTTCAAACATCAGCTCGCTCGTTTCGATTTCACGTTGAAAGGCGGCACCACCGCGGCGGAAAACGATGTGACGGTCCAGTCGTTGAAAGTCTTTTCCAAAACGCGCGGCACGTTGGTGATTGCCAGCAATGACACCCTCGCAAATCCCCGGGGCATTTTCCCGGACACGACGCAGGATTCGGTGGCGTTGACCCTGCAAGGAGCCGCCGGCGCGCTTCCTATGACCGGAAGAAATTGCGGCTCGATTTTGGTGATGCCCGGAGAGAATGTCTATATGGTGGAATTGAAGGTCAAGCAGAATGGGTATACCGTCAATGGCGGAGTGATTACCCAGTATGTGAAAATCAATTTCAATGATATAAAGGACTCCGGATCCGGGCTGCCGGCCGATGCTCAAGCGGTGGGCGGACACAAATACAATGTGACGATGAAAGTCTACGGATTCGAACCCGTAAAGATCGAAGTGACGATGGCTCCGTGGGAAGACAATCACGGCTATTTCGAAATCGATCCTGATGAAAATATTGAGTAGAATATAAACCATTTAATCCCATTTTTATGAAGAAGTACATTCTTTTCGCAGTTGCCGCCGTCGCGCTGACGGCCGCCTGCAGCAAACAGCCGGTTTCGACCGGTTCCGCTTCGTCCCAATCCGGGTTCGAACTGGAATCCGCCGTCCCCGTGCGCTTTGCGTCCAATGTGGGTCGCGTGGCGACCAAAGGCATCGGGGCTCTCGACGCCTGGGTTTCCTCACAAGACCTCTATTTCTTTGGCATCGAACGCCTGAAAGACCAGACGGGGGCCGACAGCTTGAATCTGGCGGATCCTTTCATCTACAATGTGTCTTCCCATCCCGCAGACACCATCACACTCTTCAATCCTGCTATCGGAACCGGCCACGAAGAGCCTTATTACTATGGCGACGGAAACTATGAGTTCTATGGCTATTTCCTGGATGACGCCGGAATAGAGGGTCCCGATGGGGAAAGAATTACGAAAACCGATGACGCGTATGTGGCCCATATCGAGATCAACGGCACCCAGGATGTGCTGGTGGGTTATGCCGACCGCGATATGGTCGTCCTCCACAAAGGAAAACTGGATCCTCCCGTCGCCGTTAACAAGGACCGTCTTTTCAGCGCCTATGGCATCCGCAAGTGGGACGCCAAACCGGAAATGCTTTTCCGGCACAAGCTGTCCCGTTTCGACTTCCGTGTCAGAAGCGGTGAAGCCGCTGCGGCAGGAAAAGTCAAAGTGACCGGCATCAGCGTGGTTTCCAACACGACGGCGGATGTCGTCGTGGCCGGCAACGGTATCTACGAGGGTCTGAACAATGTCTCGACCCCCGACACGCTGCTGCTGCAAGTCAAGGTGATTGACGACGCGGGTACCGGAGCCTACCATCTGGATACGCTGAAGAATATCACCGGCGGCGGCATTCTCGCTCCCGAATATGCCGGTCTCGATAAAAACATCGACGGCAGCATCCTGGTGATTCCTGGTGATGCGAAATATGCCTTGAGAATGGAGCTGGAGCAGCCCGGAGTGGTGGAACCTGTTACCAAGACCCAGTGGTTGAACATTGATTTCACCACCTTAGCCTCTGGCGAGCAAATGGCCAAACCCGGTTACAAATACAATGTGACCCTCGTGGTATATGAGACGAAGCCCGTGGAGATTGTCATAGCTTTGGCTCCTTGGGAGGAGGGTGATTCCTTCGTCCTGGACCCTGACGCTGATTAATAACAATTAACAATGATACAATGATGAAAAAGTATTTTTTCCTCGCAGCCGCCGCGCTGGTAGCGTTGGCCGCTTGCAGCAAGTCTCCTATTGTGGAGTCCGTCAATGCCGGTGAAGCCGTCGTTGATCCCGATGAGATTTTCACGGGTTCTGAAAAGTATCCGATTGCCTTCGCTTCCAACGTGGTCACCACGAAGGCGATGGTCAAGGGCGGTGGTTCCATCGAAGCTTGGAACAACCAGACGCTCTATGTGTACGGCATCACCCGTGACGTGGCCGCCGATACCTTGTATTGGAAAGACGGCGTCGAGATTGAGAACGTTCCTGTCGTTCCTGAGAGTGGCGTGAAAGACACCATCTTGGTGAAAGATGCGCTCGACAATCCCTATTATTATGACAACAGCGCCCGCTATGATTTCTTCGGATACTATGTGGACGATGCTTTCGTGACGGGACAGGAAACGCCTGAGAACAACGCCGGCACCATCACCTTGCCGATCAAGATCGACGGCACCCAGGATGTGATGTTGGCTTATGCCGACCGCGACAGCGCCGTGAAGGGCACGACTTATTCCGCCGAGAAGATGTTCAGCGCTTATGGCGTCCGCAAGGGCATCATCCCCAATCTCACCTTCAAGCACCAGCTTTCCCGTTTTATTTTCAAAGTGATCAAAGGGGAAGACCCCAATTCCGACGTGGCAAAGGTGTATGTAGACTCTCTTTGTGTCGAGTCTTTCGCGGATGCCGAGATGACGATTGTGGGTGCGAACCGTGGACTGGCTGTTCCCGATGGCGCCGAAATGGAAGAGTTCTATCTGACCAACCGGGGTGTTGATCTTGCTCCGGTGCTGGTGGAAGGAACCACCGCCCTGACTTTGGGCGAAAGTATGATGGTGATGCCCGGTCAGGAATCTTACAACCTCAAGTTCAGAATCGGAAATCAACCTGCCGGTACATCTGAAATCGTTCATCAATGGGTCAAAGGGCAGAGCATTCCCATTTCCGGCGGCGCCCTCGCCGGCAAGAGTTATACCATCACGCTCACGGTGTACAACCTCCAGCCGGTCAAGATCAGCGTGGAACTTGAACCTTGGGATAACGATACCGAGCCCATCAATATCGGACAAGACGAAGACTAAGACAAAGACTTAGAACGATGAGAGGAAGTTTGAAATATACGGTCATTTTGTGCTGCGTCCTTCTGGCGGGCTGCGCAAAATCCAACCTCCCGACACCTTGGGTGGATGATTTTGCCGATGCCCCCTGGGCGGCGGACTTGACGAAGAAGGTTCCCATCTTGTTCAATATGGGCGGAACTTCTTTCGGGACCAAGGCCGCGGTCGAGAGTATCGAGGACGTGCAGTTCGGCGTTCTGGCCGTCGACGTGGGGGAAACCGCGCGCGCAGGCTGGGCCGACAACAATGACTGGCAGATATTGCTTCGTGGGAAGGCGGCATACGCCCATAGCGGGCAGGCCTCGTTCATCGAGCGTTCGGGCGCGGATGTCGTTCCCGTCAACTATTATTATCCGCTGGAGACCTATGCGGACAATGATGACAGCGTGGAGGATCGTCGGTATGCCTTCTTCGGCTACCGAACGAGCGACGCGCGTCTGCAGGATGACGAGACGGTTTTCGACCTGGATTTCGATGGGACTCATTTTACGAAGACGGTACAGATCGATACGACGGATATCCTTTGGGCCTCGGCCTATTGCGACACCCTCTACAATTCGGAGAGCACGGCCTGGACACTGGGCTTCAACTCCGATTTCTCCCGTACCGCCCGTAAATGGTACCCCTCCGCTTGGATGAGCTATATGCCGACCTTGCGTTTCAACCACCTGACGGCCGCGCTGCATTTCAAGTTGTATGCCGCGGACGCGGAAGCCGAGGCGTCCTTCGTGAATGCCGGCGGCGACACGCTGGTCACCGTTTCCAACCTGCAAGTGTCCAGCCTGCCCACGCAGGCCACGCTGGATGTGCTGACGGGAACGCTCACCCCGGTGGAAGGCTCGGCCGACACCCTGTCCATCAACGGCGGCTCTGTGATGCCGACGGTGGCGGGCGTGGAGTACGGACACGGTCTGTTCATCGTGCCGACCACGGACGATATCTATGTCAGTTTCACCTTGAACACGCCGGTGGGCTCCTTTACCCCCGCCGAGCCGTACAAGGTCTCTTTGACAGGCGGTTTCATCGCCGGGAAGTCCTATACCTTCCGTATCGTGGTGAAATCCCTGGAATCTGTAGTGATCAATGTGGAGCTCCAACCTTGGGAGCCCGCGGATAATCTCAGCGAAGAGGAAGCGCTGATTGCCAACCTGGGTTGACGATGGCTTCCGGCGCGCGCAGGCGGCTTGCCGTCTATCTGATTGCGATTTTGCTGTGCCTGCTGCCTTGTAAAAAGGCGGCGGCGCAGCAAGTTGCGATTCGCGCGAACGCCTTGTCTTTGGCCTTGCTGACCCCCGAACTGGGCGTCGATGTCATCACCGGCGAGCATACCAGTCTGCTATTTTCCGCCTTCGGGCACTACAAGCCTTACGGGGTCAATTCCAAGATGTGGGGGCTTCAAGGGGAGTTCCGCTATTGGTTCAACGGCCGTCCGCTGACACGTGAATACATCGGCGCCACCGTTGTGGGAACCAGTTACGATATGAATTTCACGTCACGCGTCTACGCGGGAACGGCTATCGGTCTGGGCGTCATCGGCGGTTATTCTTTCATTTTGGGCGAGCGCTGGAGCCTGGATTTGACGGCGGGAGCGGGCCTGATGGGCTTTCGGCAGAAATACTACCGCGCCGGTGACCGCTACGAAGATTATTTCGCAGATGAAGTATCTTCTGCCAACACCTGGGGCTTCAAGTTTTTCCCGATGAAATTGTCCGTCGCATTTGTGTATATCATCCGATGATGTATTGGTCCCGCCGCATATTACCTGTTTTGTTTCGGATGGCCTGTCTGACGGTCCTCTGGATGGGAACGTATGCTCTGTTGTCGGCACAGGATTTCATCACTGTCACAGGGAAGGTCACCAACCGTAAGGATGGTAAGGTCATCGGGGAGCCGCAGATGCGTGTGTATGGATACAGCACTTATGAGTTGGCCCGAGACGCGCTGAAACGATGGGAACAATATGTCAAGTTTGGGAAAAAAGGTGAAACTTTCGACGCGGGGTTTTGTGTGACGGCCTATGTCGATGTGGATAGCGGTCAGTATGATCCGATGCCTCTTCCCAAAGATGGAGCCTTGCTCTTCTGTTATCCCAGCGCTGATGTAAGCGCCGTCATCAAGCGGGTACAGGGCAAGGCTGAAATCAATCATTCTTTCGACCTTTCCATCTTGCTGGAAGCGACCTATGTGTCGGTCAAGACGGTCCGCCCGGTTCCCAAGAAACCGACGGTCGTGGGCAATACGCTCAACTGCGGCCTGGTCTATCCTTTCAAGGAACCCCGTTTGGGCAAGTCGACCGCCCGTTTCGCCGTGCAGACCTATGTGCTGGATCTCAATCCCCAGCGCCAAAAAGACACGATAGAATACCATTATCCCATTGTATTGGATGGGCAAGAATATCATTTGACGCAGCTGCGCCGCAAGGGATTTGACAGCAAACGTGACCCGCTCATCGTTTTTGCCGACTCCACGCGCCGCTACCGTGAGTCCCTGGGGCAGGGCGGTTTCCTTTCGGATACCACCTCCCTGATTTCGTGGGATGATGCGTATGTGATGGATTCACCGGACCAGCGCGTGCTGATTGATTGCAGCCTGTGGTTCGAAGATTACAATCAGGTTTATTTCCGCGATACGGTCCGTCTGGCTGATTCCCGCCGTGTCAGCCGGCCGATGCGGTTCCTGGACTATGATGTCCGGACTTTTCCTTTGGATCCCGAGGCCCCGCAATACAAGCGCCTGCCCACCAAGCAGCGTATGGATGAGGCCCAGGACCTGGCCCTCGAATTTCAAGTGGGCAAGGCGACCCTCGATCTGCGCGATTCAGCCACGGTCGCCCAGCTGGATTCCTTGCTGGAGACTTTCCGCTTGATTCATTCGACCGAAGGGCAGACTTTGCACGAATACCGGGTGTCCGGTACCGCCTCGCCCGAAGGGGCCTACCAAAGTAATGTGGTGCTGGCCCGCCAACGGCTGGATTATATACTTTCCCGTCTTCGTACGGCCATTCCGGGCAGCAAGGCGCAGAGTTACGTTTCTTCAAAAGTGGCTTCTTGGGATGATATGGCGGACTTGCTCGACAGTATGAATCATATCGTCGAAGCGACCTCCATCCGGAAGATTACCCGGCGTTTCCCGCGCAATCCCGATGCGCAGGGGGCCCAGATCATCCACCTGCCCACTTATCAGACGGTGATCAAGCCGCTGTTGGGTCGCCTTCGTTCCGTCAAGGTCGAATACAAATATGATATCTTCCGGGAGTTGACGCCGGACGAGATTTTGGCGAAATATCGTTATGACCCGGATTTCCACAGTGGAAAGAAGGAGTTTGCCATTTATGAGTTCTGGACCTTGTTCCAGCTCATTGCCCAGGGGCGTATTCCCGATGTGAAAGATCAGGAGACCATTTATCGTCGGGCGGTCAAGCGGGCGCGCAATGCCGATAAGAACTGGCAGTTGCCCGAGAATCTACTGGCTCAGTTTCTGATCTCCCAAGGAAAGGTGGACACGACCTTGCTGGCCAAACATATCGATGAGAATTATTACCTGAGACGGGCCGACGGAACGGTGCTCTGGTGTGACCGCAAGTTTGACAGTTATTATATCAATCCTTCTCCCATTGTCGCGAACCAAGTGGTGATGATGCTCAAGGCGGGGTATTATGAACGGGCCGCCGAGTTGGTCGTGATGTTGCCGCGGGAGACGAACGAGGACTACAACCGGCTGTATTATATCACGCGCTGCCTGGCCGGGTTCTGGCAGGACGACAAAGGGGATGCGGAGGAAATCTACCGGGTGATTTGTTCGACTTCGAAACGCAATGCGTGCGTGATGGATTTGGCGCTGGGGCGTTTTTCCAGCGTGGAAGCGGATTTGGAGGAGATGTCGCAGGAAGACCCGTTGACCGATTACTTGCGGGCGCAGTATATTTGCCAGAAATATTACCAGAAGAATTACCAGTCTTGGAATACGATTCCGTCGGAGACCGACCAGCAGGAGGCGCTTTTTTCCTTGACGCGTTGTTTCCGGAAGGATCCGAAGTATATTGCGATAGCGGATACCGATTTCGATATCTTCGAGGATCTGGCCAAGGCGGCCGTGGAGAAGTCGAAAGAGCCGGAGAAGGAGGAGATTCTCGTTCCGCCGGGGCTGACTTATGACGAGACGGTCGATTTGTATTATGATGAACGGTATCGTTCTTATGAATATAAGGACGGGAAGTTTATCAATGTCGATACCGGAGAAGTGTACGAGCCGAAGCAATGAGAAGGGTTATTGTCATATTGTGTTTGTTGGCGTGGGTGCTGCCTTTTGGCGCCTACGCGTCCCGGCAGGGAGCGGCCCCCGTCTCGGATTCTTTGCGTACGGCCGGCGGGGACCATTTGTCGGCGGCGCAGTTGGACAGTCTGTATCGCGCGGACTCGTTGGCGGCGGCAGACAGCGCCTTGGCCCGGAATAAACGTCCTTCCAGTATCGACATCTCCAAATATGCGATGCAGAAACGTTGGCGGCCTGCGGACGAGAAGGCGTCGAGTGGGCTGGGCTGGTTGGTGAATGACGCGTATGTGTATGCCTACGGAACTTATCTGATGCAGTTTGTCAATCAGTACGGTCCCGGTGCGTGCGGGCAGATTGGTTATGGGAAATGGTTTTCGGACGCGAAAGGACTGCACCGTTATCACGGTATGCGGCTGGGGGTGAGTGCCGGCTGGTCGTATGATAATTTTGACGCTTCGCGCATCCATGCGATCGAGGCGAGGGCTACCTATCTGTTTGATGTAAGCGCCTATGCTTCCGGCTATGACCCGCGTCGTCTTTTCTCTTTCGTCCCCCAAATCGGTGTCGGCGTCTCTTTTGTGGACGGGGAGCATCGGAGATATGAAAAAGCTGCGTTTTCGATGCATCTGGGCCTGGATTGGGTGGTGCATAGTTTCCCGGGAGTGGATGTCGTGCTGGAGCCTTTGTTTGAATTGCAAGCAGATCCGCGCCGGCTGCCGCGTCAGAATGTCTGGAAGACGTTCATCCCGACTTTCCGGGGCAATGTGGGCTTGCACGTTCAGTTGGACCGCAGTTATTGGAACAAGTTGAGTGACCCGGGGAAAGATTTGCGGGTCAGTCTGGCGGCGGGTCCTGCTTTGCAGCCGGCCGCCAACATCCGCTCGGCGAAAGAAGTCTTCCAGTTGATGGGTTACAGCCTGGTGCTAGGCTTCGGCCGCAGTTACAACGATTGGTTTGACTGGCGTTTCCAGTTGGGGCAGACGACGGATTCGTGGTTCGAGAACCGGCAAGATGTGTATTCCCGCGATTTGCGTAGTGCAGCGTCGCTCTATCTCCGCCTGGATGCGATGTTCGATATCCCGGCGATGTTCCGGGCGCCGGCGTCCGACTGGCGGCGCTTCCGCTTCTTTGTCCTGGCGGGTCCCGAGTTGGGCTTGCTGCACAAGTCTGATGTCGCCAATCTGGAGATGTTCCCGTATATGGGCCTGTCGGGCGGTTTGCAGTTCCGCTGGGAGCCCTGGCGTGATATCGCCTTTTTCTTGGAGCCCCGGGTCAGTGCCGTTCCTTATACGACGCGTTCCAATATGCTGCAAGTGGCTTATTTGAATTATTCCGACCTGGTCACCTCCTTGTCTGTCGGTCTCGAGTATCGCCTGCCCTCAGTGGCAGGAGCGAGGGGCGGTTCCAGGTATGAAGGCTCTTATGCTACGGATGAGTCTCGTACGCTGCGGGCGGACCGTCCTTGGACTATCTCGGCTTTCGGAGGTGCGCAGATCATTCCATCTCCTTTGGTACGCCGCGATTTTTCAAGAGCCTTGGGGTCCTCGTGGGCGCTGGGTGTTTCGCGACCGCTTTTGAGTGGCTTTTCATGGCGGGCCCAGTTGGGCATTGCGTTCAGCGGCTTCCCGTATGAGGGTTATGTCGTCGCTTTCCGCAGTTATTGCGCCCGACTTGAAGCCATGTATGATTTCCTGTCTTTGGCGAAGCTTGACCCCGAACGGAAAGTGGTCAGTTTATCCCTCTTTGCCGGTCCTGAAATGGGCTTCCGCAGCAAGCACGAAGATATTTTCAGTTATTGCGGCATTTCCGCCGGCGCCCAAATCAAGGCTCGCATCATCCCTTGGATGTCCCTCTTCCTCGAAGGCCGCGCTTCCGTCGTTCCCGAAGCCATCCCTGTCACCGCCGGCCTCGGTCTCGAATTCCATTTGGGGAAGTAGGGGAATAATTTCCCCAATGTGCGTCCTAAAATCACAATTTGTTGTGATTTTTCTTGTTTTGTTCCTAAAAAGGGCATATATTTGCAAGGAAATAACAATATATTGTGATTTATGCGGCTGGCAGAAGTATATGTAAACGGGGTCTATGCGGGTCTGTTGACGGAAGAAGATTCGCATACCTATTGTTTTGCCTACGACGAAGATTATGTGAAATCAAACGTTTTGCCGGTCTGTCTTGCTTTGCCGGTGCGGCGTGAACCCTATTTTTCCGACCATCTGTTTCCGTTCTTCAGCAATCTTTTGTCAGAAGGGCGTAACCGGGATTTTCAAACGCGCCTCCATCATTTGTCTCCCAATGATGAATTTGGCCTTTTGCTGGCCACTGCTTCTTATGATACGATTGGGAATGTAACCGTACGCGCGATATGAGACCCTTTAGCCGAGAAGAAAGAAAAGAGTTGTTCGACGGGAAGCACGTATCGTCTCTCTTGCCGTATGACGGCATTGAGGGAAATGCGCAAGTGTTGGAAATCATTCGTGAGGGGAATGGCAGATTGTCTATTTCCGGGGCTCAAGAAAAATTCGCCATGGTGGAAGATGGCGGACGTCTGCGATTTACCCGGAACGGAGAAAGAGGGAAGTATATTCTCAAACCCATTCCGGCCGATTATCGTTTCTATCTCAGGGAAGATATGCCCGCCAATGAGTATCTTACGATGCATATCGCCAAGCATGTTTATCATTTGCCGGTCGCGGCTCACGGACTTGTGTTCTTTGAAAATGGGCAAGCCGCTTATTTGACGAGGCGGTTTGACTATTTGGATGATGGACGCAAGGCCGGGATGGAAGATTTGGCTTCCATTGCAGGCCTCAATGTGTCAACTTCAGGTTCGGATTATAAGTATCATCTCAGTTATGAAGATTGTGCGGGATGGATTAAGCAGTATTGTCCGGCCTATCAAGTGGATTTGTTGCGTTTCTTTCGGCTTATCATTTTCAACTATCTGTTCTGCAACGCGGACGCACATTTGAAAAACTTCTCGCTGATGGAAGATGGGAGGGGTTTTTATCATCTTGCTCCAGCGTACGATTTATTAAACACGCAGATTCATCTTCCGACATCCATCTTTGCGTTGGAGAAAGGCCTGTTTAAAGAAGGAACGCCGATTCTGGATACGACACCGATCGGCCGTCTTCTTTTTGAACAATTCGGCCGGAGAATTGCGCTGCCTGACGTGATGATTCAACGGGAATTAGATGACTTTGCCTTTGTTCGTCCGGAGGTGGACGAAATGATAGAAAACAGTCTTTTGTCCGACAAGGCGAAGGAAGAATACTTCAATTCATATAAGTACCGTCTGTCAACGATGCAAAAATGAAAACAATCGGCTCTCAGATACAAAACCAACGGAAGAAGTTGGGAATAACGCAAAGAGAATTGTCGCAATTGTCCGGGGTGGGAATCAATACAATTGTTGCTTTGGAAAGAGGGCGTGGCAATCCTTCGCTGTCCGTCTTGCTGAAACTGGCCGAAACATTGGGACTTTGTCTTTCTCTCGAACCTAAAACTCTTTTATAGCATCCGGGTGAGGCGGACGAAGTCTTCGACGGAGAGGCGCTCGGGGCGGAGGTCGAAGATGGGGTCTGAGGTGTCGAATCCTTCGGGGAGAAGGGTTTTGAGCGAGTTGCGGAGGGTTTTTCTACGCTGGCCGAAAGCGGTTTTGACCACTTTTTTGAACAGGACTTCGTCGCAGTCCAGGCTCTGGCGGCTGTTGCGGGTGAGCCGGATGACGGCGGATTTGACCTTGGGCGGGGGATTGAAGGCCCCTTCGCCGACGGTGAACAGGTATTCGATGTCGTACCACGCCTGCAGCAGGACGGAAAGGATGCCGTAGGTCTTGGTGCCGGGCTTCTCGGCGATGCGTTCCGCCACTTCCTTCTGAATCATGCAGACCACCTGCGGGACGCGGCTGCGGTTGTCGATCACCTTGAAGAAAATATGCGAGGAGATGTTGTAGGGGAAGTTCCCGATGATGTGGATGGGGCTGGCTGGCGCGTTGCCGTCGGTCTGGCTGGGGAACATCCGGTCGAGGGGCAGGCGGAGAAAATCACCTTGGATGAGTTTGCCGGCGATGGCGGGGTAGTGGACATAGAGGTAGTCCACGCTCTCGCGGTCGATTTCCACGGCCCGCAGGTCGATGTCGTCTCTTTGAAGGAGGTATTGCGTCAGCACGCCCATTCCCGGACCGACCTCCAGCACTTGGGCTCGTCCGTTGAGGCCCCCGATCAGGTCGGGGGTGACGTGCGCAGCACTCTCCGTCTGTGCCGCTCCGTCATTCCCGGCCTGGCCGGGAATCTCCGTCCGCAGCGCGGCCACAATATCCTGCGCGATGCGCTGGTCCGTGAGGAAATGTTGTCCCAAAGATTTTTTCGCCCGAACTTCCATAACGAGTGCAAAGGTAGTAAAAATTAAGCCCCCAATCATTTTTTTTACTAAATTCGCAGGATTTTTAATAGAACGAATATGTACAGGACACATACTTGCGGGGAACTCCGTTTGGAAAATGTGGGCAGCGAGGTGACGCTGGCCGGATGGGTGCAGAAATCAAGAAAGTTGGGCGGAATGACCTTCGTCGACTTGCGCGACCGTTATGGCATCACGCAGTTGGTGGTGGACGCTTCGGCGCCGGAAGAGTTGCAGCAGACGGCCGAGAGCCTGGGACGGGAATTCGTCCTGCAGGTGACGGGAAAAGTCATCGAGCGCGAGAGCAAGAACCCCAAGATGCCGACGGGCGACATCGAAATCGCCGTCAGCACCATCAAGGTTTTGAACAAAGCCCAGACCCCGCCTTTCACCATCGAGGAGAATACCGACGGGGGTGAGGATCTGCGGGCGCGTTACCGCTACCTCGACCTGCGCCGTAAACCCTTGCAGCGGGCCCTTGCCCTGCGTCATCGCCTGGCCCAGGAAATCCGCAGTTATCTCGATGCCGAAGGATTTATGGAAATCGAGACCCCTTACCTGATCAAGTCCACTCCCGAAGGTGCCCGCGACTTTGTGGTGCCTTCCCGGATGAATCCCGGTCAGTTCTACGCCCTGCCGCAGTCGCCGCAGACCTTCAAGCAACTGCTGATGGTGGCCGGCTACGACCGGTATTTCCAGATTGTCCGCTGCTTCCGCGACGAAGACTTGCGGGCCGACCGGCAGCCGGAATTCACCCAGATCGACTGTGAGATGTCTTTCGTGGAGCAGGAGGATGTGCTGAACACTTTCGAGGGCATGATGCGTCAGATGTTCAAGAACGCTCTCGGCGTGGATATTCCCAACCCACTTCCTCGTATGAGTTGGTACGATGCGATGGACCAGTATGGCAGCGACAAGCCCGACATCCGTTTCGGAATGACCATTCACGAAGTCAGCGACCTGGTCAAGGACAAAGGTTTCGGCGTATTTGATGCAGCCGACTATATCGGCGCCATCAGCGTGCCCGGTGCCGCGGCCTATACCCGCAAGGAACTCGACCAGTTGACCGAATGGGTCAAGCGTCCGCAGGTGGGTGCCAAGGGACTGGTCTATATCAAACTGAACGAGGATGGAAGCATCAAGTCTTCCGTAGACAAATTCTATACACCCGAGCAGTTGCAGGCCGTGGCCGACCGCGTGGAAGCCTCCAAAGGCGATTTGTTGCTGCTGCTCTGCGGTCCCAAGCGCAAAACCCAGAGTCAGCTCGGCGTGCTGCGTATCGAAATGGGCAACCGCCTGGGTCTGCGTGACCCGAAGGTGTTCGCTCCCTTGTGGATTGTGGACTTCCCGCTGCTCGAATGGAGCGAGGAGGACAACCGTTTCTACGCGATGCACCACCCGTTCACCGCGCCCAAACCCGAGCACGAGCAGTGGTTCTATTCCGACAAGAAAGAAGATTTGGAGCGTGTTTGTGCCAATGCATACGACTTTGTGCTTAACGGCACCGAACTCGGCGGCGGTTCCATCCGTATCCACGAGGCGGCGATGCAGGAGCGTATGTTCGAAGTGCTGGGCATCAGCAAGGAAGACGCGGAATACAAGTTCGGTTTCATCATCAACGCCTTCAAGTTCGGCGCGCCCCCGCACGGAGGTCTGGCCGTCGGTTTCGACCGCGTCTGCGCCCTCTTCGGCGGTCAGGAGACCATCCGTGATTACATCGCCTTCCCGAAGAACAACCAGGGACGGGATGTGATGATTGACTCGCCGAGCCAGATCGACCAGACGCAGTTGGACGAACTGCAACTGGAGACCAAGGCTCCTGCGCAGGAATAGCGCTTGCGGCGGTTGAGAGAATAGCTACAACAGCGCGGGGAGTTCCCGCATCGAATCGATAATCCAGTCAGGGCTGGCGGTCTGCAACAGGTCGCGGCCCTGATTTCCGTAAGTGACGGCACAGGTACGGCAGCCGGCGTTGCGGCCCATCAGGATGTCATAGGTGGCGTCGCCGACGACCAGTGTTTCCTCCGGCTTGCGGCCGAGTTTCGCCAAATCGTACAATACGGTGTCGGGTTCCGGCTTGGGGCGGGCGACGTTGTCCACGGTGGCGATGGCGCTGAACCATTCGAGGATGCCGAAATGGCGCAGGAAAAGTTGGAGGGTCTCCCCTTTGCGGGAGGTGGCGATGCCGAGCACATACCCTTGCTCGCGCAGCAGAGCCAGCGTCTCCTTCACTCCGTCATACAGAACCGCCGCTCCTTCGGTCTTTTCTTTCAGACCTTCTCCCAAAGCGTCAATCTGCTGCGTACCGAAGGCGACTTGCTTGAAATAATAATGGTAAAGGTCGGCGGCACGGTCGGCCAGTTCTTCGGGGACATCGCCGGCTTTTTTGATACAGGCGCGCAAAGGGAGTCCGATGCCGCTTCTCATCTGTTCCTCCGAGGTCTGGGGCAGTCCCAGTTCCGCGATGGTCAGGCTCATGGCCTTGAGGATGGTGCGGGTCGTGTCGGCCAACGTACCGTCAAAGTCGAACAATAGGGTGGTGATGGGCTGTTTCATCGCATTATTCGGGTTCTTCTCCGTGATAGGTGTCGTCCGGTTCTGTCCTTGCGATATAGGATTCGAGGACCACCGTATCTTTCTGGCAGGGGACCAGGAAGAAGTCGGGGTGGTCGGCCGGAATCAGCGTGCATGTGCCGGCGGTGAGGGTGAGGGATGCCCGGTCGGGGCCGGGCGTGACGGGAACCCCAGCCTTGGCTGAGACGATGGACGCCCCGGCTTTGCCGTCACCCCCGACTCGATCGGGGGTCTGGATGGCTACTTCTCCGCTGACGCAGGTGTAGAGGATGAAACTTTCGAAGCGGTCGGTGTAGATGTGCAGGGTGTCGCTGAGCGGCAGGCAGTGGATGATCATCTCCTCTTCGTCCACCCAGTGGGTGAGGGATGCCCGGTCGGAGCCGGGCATGTTGTCGTCACCCCCGACCTGATCGGGGGTCTTGGCGGCCCGCAGCGGTTTGAGCGCTTCGTCGGACAGTTTGCGATAATCAATGAAGTCCAATGCGTCCTCAAGCAGCAGCACGCGGTCTTCGCTCTTCCGTCCCCAGTCGTAGAGGCGGAAATTCATTTCGGAGGCCTCGCTGATTTCCAGAATCTTGACATCCTGCGCGGCGTGGACGGTGCCCGGCTCGATCAGCCAGGCGTCCCCGGGGTGGGGTGTCAGGGCGTTGAGGAGTTTCTTGACACTATCGTCCGCGCAAGCCGTATAGAGTTCTCCGGCATTCGTATCTTTGCGGAATCCCAGCCAGACTTGCGCATCCTTTCCGGCCTCCAGGACATACCAGAATGTCTTTTTCCCCAGCGCATCATAGCGTTGAGCGGCGATTTCATCATCGGGATGCACCTGCAGGGAATTGCGTCCCCGGATGTCCAGTACTTTGGCCATCAGCGGGAACTGACGCCCGTACCAACTCATCACGACGTCGCCGACTATGCGTTCCGTATAGGTGTCCATGATCTCGGACAGGGTGTTCCCTGCCAGCCATCCTTCCGTCACGGTAGAGTCTTGCAAGCCGGTATCTCCGACAAGACACCATTCCCGTCCCCAGATTTTTTCTTGAGATTCTGCCTCGAAAGTCAGCGGATACAATGCTTTCTTCTCGCTTTTCATACCCTACAAAGAATTTTCTTCATGATCATAGAGCGCAGAGTCCGTCGATAATCGGCTTGATGATGGACTCCATCACATCATAGCCGGCCGGCCCGGGATGGAGATAGTCGTATAGGCAGTAGTTCGGATGAAGGGCCAGGCCGTCGTCCGCCACCAAGGATGACCAGTAGTCGCACCAGGAGAAGCCCTTGGAATTCGCATAAGACTGGAGCATTCCGTTCAAGGTGATGATATGACCTCCTTTGTTCTTGGGATTGAGCCGTGAGTAGGTCTCGTTGCAGGGGGTGACTGTGCAGAGAACCACCTTGATGCCGGCTGCAGCCGCCATTTCCGCCATCGCGGAGATATTGGCAACGATCTGTTCCTTGCTCACGCCCTGTGCCAGGTCGTTGGTGCCCGCCATAATGACCGTCACGATGGGATTCTGGTCCACGACATCCTTCTGGAAGCGCGAGAGCATCTGGGTCGTATTCTGGCCGCTGACGCCCTTGTCCAGGTAGCCGTTGGCGGTAAAGAAGCTCGGATGGAAGCGGGTGGTGACTTTGTCGCCGCTGATGCTCATATAGGAAGGAAGCGGGTCGAGGCTGATTTTGATATTGCTCTTGTCGTCCGTCCGGGAAGTAACGGCCCACTGCCAGGTGATGCTGTCGCCGACAAAGATGGCGTTGATGCGCAGGGGCGTATCCAAAAGAACGGGCAGGCTTCCGCTCAAATCCCAGATGGCCGCAGGCCAACTCAAGGCGGTGGCTTGCGAAGAGACCGTCCCTTCTGTGCCGCAGTAGCAATTGGTAAATGTGGCTCCGACGGTGTTGGTCCCGTACAAAGGAAGCGAGGCATTCCAGCCGATGCAGTAGGACACATCCGCCACACCCGACTGCTGTGCGCACTGGCCGATGAAAGCGCCCCTGTCTGAGCCGGAGGCGTTCACGGTACCCGCCGCATAGCAGTAGGAAATATTCGTGGCATAGGTGATGCCCGCGAAACCGCCGACTTGCGCGTATGCGCCGCCTTCCACGGTCGTCGTAGTATAACAATGCTGGAGGTTGCCGTTCTGGACAAAGCCGCTGAACCCGCCGCAGTGGGCGTTCTTGGCCGTCACGCTGCCGCCGGAAACATAGCTGTTGGAGATAAGGTCATACTGAACGCCTACGAAGCCGCCGCAATTGGTGCTGCCGGTCACGGAGGTACCCTCCACGCGACACTGCGTCGCAACGACATTGTTGCCGCCAGTGTAGCTATAGCCGTGTTGTCCGATAAAACCACCCACATAGATGCCCGCGTTGGAGACGAAAGTGGCATTCTTGACAGCGCAGCCGCGGAAGGAAACACCCGTTGTCGCATAGCCGCAGAAACCGCCGCTCTGGGACTTTCCGCTCGCGTTCTCCGTCACAGTTCCCGTCGTATAGAAACAACCCGTGAAGCCGGAATTCTCAGCCGTTCCAACAAATCCGCCTACGTGTTTGTTACCGGATACATTGCCGCTGGCAGAGCAGTTCGTATAGGTCGACGAGCCTTCGGAATAACCCGCGAAACCGCCAGTATCTTCCGAAGAATTGCTGACCGTTGCGGCGCTGGAACAGTCGGTGTAGGAAGCCGCCACCATCGAATACCCGACGAAGCCGCCCACATGGGCGCCCATGGCGGTGACCGAAGAGCCCGCCAGCACCTGGCAGTCCTTGAACGTCGGGCAGGCGTAACTGGTGCGGCCGATGAAACCGCCCACATCCTTGATCGCGGCCTTCGTCGCCAAGACGGTCGCCTTGACCGTACAGCCGTTAAATCCTACACCCGTATTGGCGCAGGCCATGAATCCGCCGGTAAACAAGGCGTCGCTCGTGGTGGCGTAGTCCTGATTGACGGTCACATCCACCACGTGGCAATTGACAAAACGGACAGGCACCTCATACTTGTCGGTACCGAGAATGTCCGCATAGGCGGCGAAACCTCCCACGTGGCCGCTGGTGCTCGTGACCGTGGAGTTCTGCACGGAGCAGTTCGTCACGCTGCCGATAGTACGGACGTGTCCGGCGAAACCGCCGCAGTAACTTCCGCCGGAGACCGTGGAGTTCTTGACGATGACATGGTCGCAAGACGCGGGAAGACCCTCGGCGCCCAGGAAACCGGCTACGACGCCTTTCTTGGTCGTGCCGCCGATGACGGCTCCGTCAAAGGTGACGTTGCGGACGGAACCATATAGGACGCCGGCAAAACTGGCATAGGTGCCGCTGCAGGTAAGTCCGCTGATGGTGTAGCCGCCTCCGTCGAAGTCAATGGCCTTGTAGAAACTGTCGCTGTTGTTGATCGGGGTCCACGCGATGGAGGTCGCATTGACATTGTCCGTCATCTTGAACCAGTATTTGAACGAGTTCTTGTCGGCGGGAGCGTCGGAGTCCCGGTAGAGTTTCATCATACTTTCGAGATGGTGCTCATTGGCGATGAGATACGGATCGGTGGACGTGCCGGTTCCGCCAGCAAAAGGCTCTTCCGGGATGTCGGTATATTCCGCATCTTTGTCAAAGTCTACTCCTCTGTGTACCTCCGTGCGTTTGAAGTCCTTCGCCTGGCTGTAAACGACGGTAGCCTGCTGGGTCGAGGTCTTGAGGGTTACCGTAAAGCCGTTTGTGAAATTCGTCGGGAAGAAAGTCATATAATATAATGTCCCCGGCTGCAGTGTCTGGCCGGCAGGGGCGGATAACGTGATTTTTTTCTCCCGGGTCATCGTATCGAGAATGACGGGACAATTGTTTCCATCCATTCTCAACTTCACCTTTCCGGCCAGTACCTCGTCATTGTTACCTTGGAAAGTCACCGTTTTTACGCCTTCTTTCGTGACGGAGAAGCGAAAACCGGCGCATACGGCGCGGAAGGAAAGGAACATATTCTCCGCGCGTGCGAGGGTCAGCCACTGCTTGTCGGCAAAAGATTCCGCGCAAGCTGTCTGGCGGGAGGACAGACTGGTCGTCACACTCTCGCCGTCCGAACTGTTCTCGGCGCTATAAGGATACACGGCCCAGATGACGGGAGCCGTATTCCCTTCCGTATCACCGGAGAAATATTCCAGCGTCCCTTTGAAACGGGCCTTCTCGACCGGTTCGTCATTCTGGGAAACGAACTTGGCATTTTCCTGGCCTGCGTAGAACACGTTGATCTCCTCACGTGCGCTCCACCACACGCTGGCCCCGTCGCTTTGGACA
Source organism: uncultured Bacteroidia bacterium (assembly GCA_902784785.1). Taxonomy (GTDB): domain Bacteria; phylum Bacteroidota; class Bacteroidia; order Bacteroidales; family UBA932; genus Cryptobacteroides. The sequence continues at coordinate 6,604 of CACZWF010000004.1, read as the reverse complement.
ACGGTCTTGGTGTCGCCCTCCGTCGTCGCTTCGAACACCCATTCCTTACCCGGCCGCAATTGGGAATTATCCTTCCGATCTTCTTTCAGCGAGCAGGAAGAGAACAACATTAAAGCCACGAGGACAATCATGGTGAACGGGATATCCGATAATTGGCCCATCATAGTCAGGTCCTCCCCAGTGATTTTCTCATTGGAGCCGGAAAGAATAGGGCTGCCGGACGACATTTTGATGATTTTAGATTTAGGCATAACGTAAATCTCCCGGGATTTTGACCTTTTCATATTATCAAATTTTTAGCGGATGACGATTTCGTAGGGCAGGCGGGCGTAGGCTTTGCCGTAGTCGCTTTCTTTGAGCGAACGCAACTGGCGGAAGGCTCCTTGGAACGGGGTGCCGGCCAAAATTTCTTCCTCGGCGGGTGCACTTTGCAACATACTGGCGACCATTGTCAGCATATCGGCGGGTTCGGGATAGGCGACCACCTGCCACAGGCTCAAGTCGCTGCCATTGTCGCCGTTGGCGATGGAGGCGGCGTATTGCAAAGCGTCTTCCAGCGTGCCGTATTCATCGGTCAGTTTGATGCCGAGCGACTCCGTGCCGGACCAGACGCGGCCCTGGGCGATTTCGTCCACATACTTCTTTTCCAAACCGCGGCCTTGGGCGACGATGCCGGTGAAACCGTCATAGATGTCTTCGACGGAGGCCTGCATATAGGCCAGCTCTTGAGCATCCAGCGGACGCATCGCCCCATAGATGTCGCTGTGCTTATGGGTGCGGACCGTCTCCACGCCCAGATGGGCGAGGTTCTTGGCGGTCTTGCTGAAATCGGGAATGATGCTGAACACGCCGATGGAGCCGGTGAGGGTGGATTTGTTGGTGTAAATCTTGCGGCAGCCGGCCGAAATCCAGTAACCGCCCGAAGCGGCGTAGTTGCCGAAGGAAGCGACCACCGGTTTTTCCTGACAGAGGAGTTCGATTTCCGCGCGCACTTTGTCGGCCGCCAGCACGGAACCGCCTGGGGAGTTGACGCGCAGCACGACGGCTTTCACATCGGCGTCCTTCCGCACGGCGCTGACCAGTTTGGCGAAATCCGTTCCCACGATGGCGGGATCCATCGAGCGTTTCGGGGCTTCTTCCACGATATCGCCGTCGGCATAAATGATGGCGATTTTCTCCTTGGCTTTATAATTGGGCTGAACCTTGATTTTGGCATAGTTGGCCAGCGAAATGGCTTGAATTTCGTCGCGGTCCTGACAGCCGTACAAGGCGCAGAGTTTGGCGTCCATTTCTTCCTTGCTGACCAGGGTGTCCACCAGCCCTTCCCGCAGCATATCTTCCGGGAAGTTGAGGCTGAGCTGGTCGATCAGGCGGTTGAGTTTGTCTTCAGAAAGGTTGCGGCTGGCGCAGATTTGCGCGCACCAGGCGTTCCAAACGCTTCCCACGGCCGCTTCGAGCTGTTGGCGGTTGGCGGGGCTCATCGAATTGCGGATGAAGGGTTCGCCGGCGGATTTGTATTTGCCGTGACGGATAAGCTGGACATTGACGCCCAGTTTGTCCAAAAGATCTTTGAAGAATAGTTGCTGGCTGTACAGACCGGTGATGCGGTTGCCGGCGCCTTTGGCCGAGGTCATACAGATTTCATCGGCCACGCTGCCCAGGTAGTAGGCGACGTTGCCCGGCATTTCCATCCAAGCGATAATGGGCTTGTCGCAGGATTTTTTGAAGTTTTCCAGGGCGGCCCGAAGTTCCTCGATATGGGCCGTTCCGGCGGCGGTGTAGTCGGGTTTGAGGTAGATGAACGCCACCTGTGGGTCGGTCGCGGCGAGGTTGATAGCCTGCACGGCGCTCAGAATGCCCAGTTTATTCTCGACTTCATCTCCTGCCAAGGCGCCAAAAGGGTTTTCCACGGTCTGTTCGGCCAGAACAATATCTTCCATATTGATGTGCAGGACGGCTTTTTCCGGCATCACCGGTTCCTGCGGACTGCTCAACGATCCGATGATGCCCATCACGAGGAAAAAACACACAAAAAAGCAGAGAATACTGCTGAGAAAGACGGCAAAAAACGTTCTGAAAAACTTTTTCATATTCATTTAAATTAAGTCTATACGCAAAATCGATACAAAAGTAGGTAAATTTCGTTATCTTTGCAAGTTAAAAATATGCTGAAAGTCCGCTCATATTGTTTGCTGCTGCTGACGCTCCTGTCGGTGTTCCCGATGGCGGCTGCCGAACAACCCGATACCACCGGGTTGTACCGCGACCGTACGGATTCGTTGTCGGAGGCTGTGACGGTCAGCGCGACGGGCGGGAATTTCATTTCCAAGCGCTCGGATTTGCGGACCGAGGTCATTTCGGCTTCCGGCCTGTGCAAGATGGCCTGCTGCAACCTGGCGGAGAGTTTTGAAAATTCGGCCAGCGTGACGGTGGGTTACAGCGACGCGGTGACCGGCGCCCGCCAGATCCGTTTGCTCGGCCTGAGCGGTATCTACACCCAGATGCTGGATGAGAACCGTCCGGTGATGCGTGGTCTCGGAGCTCCCTTCGGCCTGTCCTATATTCCCGGTCAGTGGCTGGAAAGCATACAGATTGCGAAAGGCGCCTCTTCGGTCATCAACGGCCTGGAGGGTGTCACGGGGCTGATCAATATGGAGCACCGCAAACCCACGGATGAAAAACCTCTCTTTGTGAATGCCTCCGTGATGAGCGACACCAAGGCGGACTTGAATGTTGCTTCATCCTTGCAGTTGAACGACCAGTGGAGTACGGCCATTTTGGGGCACGCGTCCGGCAATTTCTACAGCATGGACCACAACAAGGACTTCTTTATGGACGATCCGCTCCAGACGATGTTCAGTTTGTCGAACCGCTGGCTCTACTATGCGCCCAGCGGGGTCCAGGTGCGGTTCGGCGGAAAGGCGTTGTGGCATCGGAGCCGGGGCGGTGAAATCGGCGCGGACGGCCAGCCGGCCTATCAGAAGAGTGCGGAACGCCTGCCGGGAACCAAGTGGGGAACGGATATCACCAACACCTATATCAACGGATATTTGAAAGCGGGCGTGCCTTTGAATGAGGACAACAGCCAGAACATCGCTCTCGTGGCGGATGCCACCTGGCAGCGGATGGACGCCTGGTTCGGCGGCAACTTCTTCGCTCCGACGCAGACATCCCTCTTTTTGAACCTCCTCTATCAGAACCAAATGGCGGAGATGCATCATTTCACCGTTGGATTGACCGGTTTCTACGACGCTTTTTCTCAACTTCGCTCCGCCACCGTTCCCTTTGAGAACAGCCGTCTGGGCAATGCCGGCGCGTTCGGGGAATACACCTTCCATTACGAGGAAAAATTCACGGCCATCGCCGGACTGCACGCTGACTGGTATGCGGGCAAAGGTTTCAAGCTTTCACCCCGCCTGACCCTCAAATACGAGCCGGTCGAGGGACTGGTGCTTCGGGCCAACGGGGGCCGGGGACTGCGTTATTCCCATCCGCTGACCGACCATATCGGCGTATTCTCTACGGCCAAGACGCTGGTTTGGGATTTTACCGGCCATCCGCTGGAGGATGCCTGGACTTTCGGGGGCAACGCCACCGTCCATTTCCCGATCGCCGGCCGGGAAGCAAGCGTGAGTTTCGATTATTTCCGCACGCAATTCACCCAGCAGGTGGTGGTCGATTACGAACGTTTTACCAACACCATTTCCCTCTATCAACTGAAGAGCCTGACGGACGGACGCTCCTTCACCGACAATTATCAGCTGGACTTTTCCTGCGAACCAGTGGAGCGTTTCACCATCAGCTTGACCGCCCGTTATACGAATGCACGCTGTACTTATGCTTTGCCGGGCGTGACGGGGGTATGGCGGGGACAACTGCGCGAGCAACCGATGGTCTCGAGGGCCAAAGCCGTGCTGAATCTGCAATATGCGACGCACCTGCGCAAGTGGATATTCGATTTCACCGCCTCGCTCAACGGTTCCGCGCGGGTGTATGATTTTATGACGAAACTGACGGATGCCAACGGAAATCTTCTGTATCCGAATGGCCGCACTCCGGTCTATCCGATGCTGTACCTGCAGGTGACGCGCCGCTTCAAGGGCTGCGACGTCTATCTGGGCGGCGAAAACTTGACGAATTTTACCCAAAAACACGTGATTCTGGGTACCCGGAGGGCGGATGGTTCGGTGGACACCTCGCTGCCCGACTTCGACGCCAGTTGCGTGTGGGGACCGCTGATGGGCATCAAAGTCTACGCGGGCGTACGGATTACTTTATGGAAAACAACTTAGAAGAAATATGAAACTGTTGATTACCCTGGCCTTGCTGGCCGCTTTTTCCAACGTGACCTTTGTCACGGATATTCATTGCCAGAAATGCGCGCAGAAAATCGAAGACAACATTGTCTTTGAGAAGGGCGTGAAGGACCTTAAAGTCAATGTGCCGGAGAAGACGGTGTATATCCAGTACGACAGTACGAAAACGGATGTCGCCACGCTGACGAAGGCCATCGAGAAACTGGGCTACAAAGTGAAAGAAACAAAATAACCAACCTATATCATTATGTTTGAAATTGTAACAAAAAAGATGCTGACCTCGAACATCTGCGAAATGGATGTCAAGGCCGAAAGGCTGGCGAGGGCGGCGCAACCGGGACAGTTCCTGATTGTCCGGGCGGATGAGAAGGGCGAGCGTATTCCGCTCACCATCAGTGATTATGATGCGGAAAAAGGAACGGTGACCATCGTTACCCAGATGATTGGAGCCTCCTCCAACGACATCGTTTCCTTCGAGCCGGGCGAGGCCTTCGCCGATGTGGTAGGCCCGCTGGGCATCCCCTCCGATTTTGTGGAAATGTCTCCCGAAGAACTGGCCCGCCAGCACTATGTGTTCATCGCCGGCGGTGTGGGAACGGCTCCCGTCTATCCCCAGGCCAAATGGCTGCACGAGCGCGGCGTGAAGGTGGACGTGATCATCGGCGCCCGCAACAAAGACCTCTTCATCTACACCGATAAGATGGAGACCGCCTGCGACAACCTCTATCTCTGCACGGACGACGGTTCCGCCGGTTTCCACGGCGTGGGTACCGCGATGCTGGAGAAACTGGTCGCGGAAGGAAAACAGTACACGCGCTGCGTGGCCATCGGTCCTATGATCATGATGAAATTCGCCACCCTGACGGCCAAGAAACTCAACATTCCCATCACCGTCAGCCTCAATACCTTGATGGTGGACGGTACCGGCATGTGTGGCGCCTGCCGTGTGAGCGTGGGCGGCAAGACCCGTTTCGCTTGCGTCGAGGGCCCTGAATTCGATGGCTATCTGGTGGATTTCGACGAGGCAATGCGTCGTCAGAGAATGTATTTGACGGAAGAGAAAGAGGCGAAGGAAAATCACGTATGCCGCATCGGCAGAGGTAAATAAGCGAAGATTATGGCAAACAAAATAGCAAGAACCAAGGCCCGCGAGCAGGAACCGCTCGTGCGCGCCACCAATTTTGACGAAGTCTGCTACGGCTTCAATCTGGAAGAGGCCCAGTTGGAAGCCTCCCGTTGCTTGCACTGCAAGAACCCCCGTTGCGTGGGTGCCTGCCCGGTGAACATCAACATTCCCGAATTCATCGCCAAGGTGCTCGAGGGAGATGTCAAGGGAGCCGCCTCCATCATCGCCCAGGATTCTTCCCTGCCCGCCGTCTGCGGCCGTGTCTGTCCGCAGGAGAGCCAGTGCGAGGGGAGTTGCATCCTCGGCATCAAGGGCGAAAGCGTGGCCATCGGTCAACTCGAGCGCTTTGTCGCCGACCATTCCACCGCCGAGGCGGTCATCGCTCCGGCCAACGGCATCAAAGTCGCCGTCGTGGGTAGCGGCCCGGCCGGTCTGGCTTGCGCCAGCGACCTTGCCAAGTGGGGCTATGATGTGACGATTTTCGAGGCCTTGCACAAACTCGGCGGTGTGCTCCAATACGGTATTCCCGAGTTCCGTCTGCCCAAGGACAAGGTGCTGGCCCGCGAAATCGAGGCCGTGCGCGCCCTGGGTGTCAAGTTTGAAACGGACGTGGTCATCGGCCGTACCGTCACCATCGACCAACTTTTCGACAACGAAGGTTTCAAGGCCGTTTTCGTGGGTACCGGCGCCGGTCTTCCCCGTTTCATGGGCATCCCCGGTGAGAACCTCAACGGTGTGTTCTCCGCCAACGAATTCCTGACCCGCAACAACCTGATGAAGGCCTTCCGCGAGGATTACCTCACGCCCATCCGGGCCGGCAAGCAGGCCATCGTGGTGGGTGGCGGCAATGTCGCGATGGATGCGGCCCGTACCGCCCTTCGTCTGGGCGCCGCGACCCATATCGTCTATCGTCGTACCGAGAAGGAACTTCCTGCCCGTCGCGAGGAAGTGCACCACGCCATCGAGGAAGGCATCGTCTTCAATATGCTGACCAATCCCGTGGAAATCCTGGGTGACGAGAACGGCTGCGTCCGCGCGGTCAAGTGCGTGAAGATGGAGTTGGGCGAGCCCGATGAGAGCGGTCGCCGCAGCCCGCAGGTCATCCCCGGTTCCGAGTTTGAGATTCCGGCAGAGACCGTCATTATGGCGCTGGGTACCTCTC
>CACZWF010000003.1 GCA_902784785.1 uncultured Bacteroidia bacterium | reverse complement strand
ACGCACGGTATCCTGCACCGTTTCCCCCTTGGAGACGGAGGAGTTTTTGGCATCGGAAAATCCAAGGACTTTGCCGCCAAGTTCCATCATCGCGGAGGTAAAGCTCAGACGAGTACGGGTGCTGGGCTCGTAAAAGAGGGTGGCGAGCTTGCCGTAACGCTGGCTGTCGCGGTACTTCTCCTTGTTGGTAATCATATCGCCGGCCAGCGCGATAATTTGGTCGGTCTCTTTTTTGGTCAGATCGGTGGGGTCAATCAGGTGTTTCATATAGTTTTATGCTTTGATCCAAGATTCATCGGAAGGATTGGCGCGGAAAGAGAGGATGCGGTCTTTCCATTCGGGGGCAATGTAGTTCTCGCGGGCTGCCACTTCCACAAGCGCGTCGAGGTTACTCAGGGAATGGTTTTCCACCTGGGCGCCTGCCAGGCGGTCAAGACCCTTCTGCATCCCGTAGGTGAAAATGCTCACGACGCCCAGCACCTCGGCTCCTTCCTCGCGCAGGGCTTCCACCACTTCGATAACGCTTCCGGCGGTGGAAATCAGGTCTTCGACGACCACCACTTTACAGCCTTTCTCCATCTTGCCTTCGATGCGGTTGGCCCGGCCGTGATCTTTGGCGGAACCGCGCACATAGCCCATCGGAAGGCCCATCATTTGAGCGGTGATGGCGGCGTGGGCGATACCGGCCGTGGAGGTGCCCATCAACATCTCGCAGGCGGGATAGTATTGCTTGACCGTCGCGGCGAGGGATTCTTCGACGAGCGTGCGTACCTCGGGCGCGGAGAGGGTCAGACGATTGTCACAGTAGATGGGACTCTTGATGCCGCTGGCCCAGGTGAAGGGCTCTTGCGGCCGCAAAAACACGGCGCCGATACTGAGCAGCGCGCTGGCGATTTTTTCTTCCATTTTATCCATTTTTACAAATCCTCCCCTAAAAAGTCTTTCACACAACGCTTGTAGGCCGCCACGGGGTCGGGAGCGGCGGTGATAGGACGGCCGACAACGATGAAATCCGATCCGATGGCCCGGGCGCCGGCGGGGTCGGTGATGCGCACCTGGTCGTCCCCTGCCGCGTCTTTGAAGCGGATGCCGGGGGTGACGGTCAGAAAATCCGGGCCGCAGGCTTCTTTGACCAACGAGGCTTCCAAAGGCGAGCAGACTACCCCGTCCAGACCGGCCGCTTTCGTATTGCGGGCATAATGGGCGATGGTCTCCCGAATACCGGCATTGATGAGCAGGTCCTTCTGCATCCTTTCTTCGCTGGTGGAGGTCAGTTGCGTCACGGCAATCAGCAAAGGACGGGTGCCGTCGGGACGCATCAGGCCTTCGAGGGCGGCTTTCATCATCTCGATGGTGCCGCCGGCGTGAACGTTGCACATATCGACATCGAGTTTGGAGAGCACGACCATCGCTTTTTTGACGGTGTTGGGAATGTCGTGGAGTTTGAGGTCCAGGAAAATTTTGTGGCCGCGTTTCTTGATTTCGCGAATGATGTCGGGGCCGCAGGCATAATAGAGTTCCATCCCCACTTTTACATAGGGTTTGCGGCCTTCGAAACGGTCCAGAAAGGCCAGGGTCTCTTCCTTACTCGCAAAATCGCACGCGATGATTACGTCCTTGCGAATCATATTTTCAAATTGTTTAAAGTATCTAATTTAAGCGTTCTCATTACCTGGGGTAAAGTTTCGACAATGTCGCGGCAGGCGTAGGGATTACGGAGGTTTTCGGCCCCGACCTCAACGGCGGAAGCCCCCGCCATCATCATTTCGATCACATCTTCCGCGCTCGCCACGCCCCCGCAGCCGATGACCGGAATGGAGCAGGTGTGAGCCACCTGATAGACCATACGCAGGGCCAGCGGGAAGATGGCCGGACCGGAAAAGCCGCCCATCTTGTTGGCCAGCACGGGTTGGCGGCGACGGATGTCGATCCGCATCCCGAGCAGGGTATTGATCAGTACCAAACCATCCGCTCCTGCCTCCTCACAGGCCCGCGCCATCGCCACGATATCCGTCACATTGGGGCTCAACTTGATATAGACGGGCTTGGAAGTCACCTGTTTGACGGCGGCAGTCACCTGGGCAGCCATCGCCGGATCGGTTCCGAAGGCCATTCCCCCGCCGTGCACATTGGGACAGGAGACATTGATTTCGAGCATATCGATGGCCGCGCAAGCATCGGCCCGGCGGCAGCATTCCACATATTCCTCCACGGAAAAGCCGCTGATATTGGCAATGATGCAGCCGTCATACACCGCCCGCAAAGCCGGCGCCTTTTCGCTGACCAACGCCTCGATGCCCGGGTTCTGCAAGCCCACCGAATTGATCATTCCTTCGCGGCATTCGGCGATACGCGGAGTAGGATTGCCGAAACGGGCGTCCCGCGTCGTCCCTTTCATGCTGATGCCGCCCAAGAGATTCAGGTCGAAGACCTCCTTCATCTCCAAGCCGAAACCGAAGGTTCCGCTGGCGGGAATGACGGGATTTTTCAGGGTCAAATCCCCCAACCGCACCTGCAGGTCGCATTTTTGACGGTCCTTATCCATTGTACAAAACGACATTATAAAAAAACAGTTCCCTCGGCGGGAACTGTCGTTATCGATTAGTATGAAGGTTCTTACACATAATTTCTGCAAAGATACGCGATAACTGAGAGAAATGCAAATGAAATTTGTATTCCCGAGGCGGAAGGAAACCGACGCAGCTAGCGAGGGCAAAACAAACTTGTTTGCTTCGACCCGGATTTCACAAATAATTATTATAATTATTATGATAATTCTATCTTTTTACATATCTTTGCAAATAATAAAGGTATGGTTGTAAAGATGACGGGAGACTTGCTGGAGCTTTATAAGACCGGGAGCAATAAGCGATATAAAGATGTCGCTCGAAATCCCGTTCTTCTCAAAGGGTACATTATGGCGATTGAAACAATGTTGGCAGTATCTAACATCAATGAATTAAGTAAGTTCAGCCGCCTGCACTACGAAAAACTCAAGCACGAATATTCCGGATTCTCTTCAGTAAGGCTTTCCAATTCTTTTGTTCACAGACTTATTTTTACAGAAAACGAAGAGGGTATAGAAGTAAAACTAATTGAAATAGACGATACGCATTATGGAAACAAACGATGAAATTATGTTCGCTGTCAATGGGAGTTCAGCGGCTTTCCCCGTTCATCCCGGAGAGATTTTAGGCGAGGAATTGACTGCCAGAGGCCTCAGCGGAAGAGAATTTGCCAAAATGGCCGGGCTTCAGCCCACGCACCTAAGCGCCATTATCCACGGCAGCCGAAATATCACTCCCGCAGTCGCAGACAAATTGGCCTCTGCTTTGGAGGGCATTTCTGCTGACTTTTGGCTGGGCTTGCAAAAACGATTCAATACGGAAAAGAATCGCCGGTCGATGGGGACCTCCCGCTATGTCTCGGGCTACGACCCATTCCAGTCCACGCGAGCGGCAGCTATGCTGGGTGAACCCGAAGTTGAATACGGGAAGAAACAGGAAATCAGAATCTCCATCCCGTCCGCCGACTTTACGCTTTTGAAACTTCTTGCAACAAAGATGAATTGGGAAGTGCTCGTTTGAGAAAAAGACGAGCCCTGAGCGCTTACCAGCCGAGCTGGGTTTTGGTGAAGACGGGGCCGTCGGCGCAGACGCGGCGGGGGCCGTCCTGGGTGGCGACGGTACAGCCGTAGCAGATGCCGAAGCCGCAGCCCATCCGTTCTTCCAGACTGGCCTGGCCGTCGGTGGGGCAAAGGGCGCAGACCGCCTTCATCATCACCATCGGTCCACAGGTGTAGAAATAGTCGTAGGCGCAAGGCTCTGGGATGTCGAGCGTTTTAATCGCGTCCGTGACAAAGCCCTTCACTCCCCTGCTGCCGTCCGCCGTGCTGATGAGCACCTCCACGCCAAGGGCGCGGAATTCTTCTTCCAGACAGATCTCGGAGGCCTGGTTGAAACCCAGAATGACCTGTACTTTCTTGCCTTGGGAGAGCAGTTCTTGGGCCAGCAGGTATAGAGGAGCTACGCCCATTCCGCCACCGACTAGCAACGCCTTTTCGCGGCAAGCGCCCGTGTCGAAGCCGTTGCCCAGGCCGGTGAGCAGTTCGAGGCGCTCGCCAGGCTGCATCGCCGCCATCTGGTCCGTACCGGCGCCCATAATCTTATACAAAAGCGTGAGATGCCTGGTCAAGCCGGGGGTCTGCGGGGCGGTGATGTTGCAGACGGAGATGGGCCGGCGGAGATAACGTCCCGGGAGCGCCACCTGCACGAATTGTCCGCTGCCCGTAATGGCGGAGGTATCCCCCTCCAACTGCAGCAGGAAGGAGCGCGGCGCCACTTCCTCTTGCGAAACAATCGTAAACAAGCTCTTATTCAAGCGTCCCATAGACGATTTTGTTTTTATGGACATTCAACAAACAATTCCCCTTGACAGTCCAGCCGTCGAACGGAGTCGCTTTTCCTTTGGAAATAAAGGTGGACGCATCGATCGCATACGGGGTTTCAAGGTCGAAAAGGGCGTAGGAGCCTTCGTCGAGGGCCGAACCCAGCGAGAAGATGCGGCGGGGGGCCTCGGCCATCACTTCCACCAGCCTTTCGAGGGAAAGAATTCCTTTTTCCACCAAATAGGTATAGAGCAAGGGGAAGGCCGTTTCCAGGCCCACGATGCCCATCGCGCTGCCGGCAAGCCCTTTGGACTTTTCCTCGGCGCTGTGCGGCGCGTGGTCTGTGGCGATGATATCAATCGTGCCGTCCACCAAGCCTTCCAGCAGGACCTCGCGGTCCGCTTCGCTGCGGATGGGCGGATTCATCTTGAAGCGTCCGTCCTCCTGCAGGTCTTTGTCGCTGAGCAACAGATAATGCGGACCCGTCTCGCAAGTCACTTTCACGCCGGATTTTTTGGCTTGACGGATAATCTCCACGCTTTCCTTGCAGGAAATATGACAGACGTGGTAACGGCAGCCGGTCTTGGCGGCCAGTTCGAGGTCGCGGGCAATCTGCCCCCATTCGCTCTCGGAACAAATGCCTTTGTGGCCGTGGGCGCGGGCGTATGCTCCATCGTGGATATACCCCCCGTTGAGCAGTCGGTTGTCTTCGCAATGGGCCGCGATAATGCAATCATAGAAGGCCGCCAGCCGCATCGCTTTCTCCATCATCGCATCGTCCTGCACCCCACTTCCATCGTCGGAAAAAGCCACGCAATGTTCTTGGAGGGCGAACAAATCCACCAATTCCCGCCCCTTGCGCCCTTTAGTAATCGCGGCATAGGGCAACACGGTAATCACAGCGTCCTTGTCGATGATGTCTTGCTCCAACGCCAAAGTTTCCAAACTATCGGGAACGGGATTGAGGTTGGGCATGGCCGCCACCAGGCCATAGCCCGCGCGGGCCGCAGCCGCGCTGCCGCTGGCGATGGTCTCTTTGTATTCATAGCCCGGCTGGCGGAAATGCACGTGCATATCGGCCAGCGAAGGACAAAGCAGGCAGCCACTCGCATCGATTTCTGTCACGCGACGGGAAGCTCCGCTATCCGGGAAAAGAATCCCCCCTTCACCGAACGGCGTGACCCCGATTCCTACGGCCAGTGCGTCTTCTCCAAGAAAAGAAACGCCGTCCTTCGTCACATAGACCTCTTCGCGGGAAACCTGTCCTTGCGAAACAAAAAGCACATTTTTAAGGAGCCAAGTGTCGGTCATACGCACATTATAAAAAAAACAGTTCCCTCAGCGGGAACTGTCGTTATCGATTACTATGAAGATTCTTATCCATAATTTCTGCAAAGATACATTCAAATGGAGAGAAAAGCAAATTTTTATTTACTTCACACAATCCCCAACCGGGGGACTCAACAATCGCTGGTCCCGACCGTCCTTTATTCTAATACGGGACGGACAGAGTACCCGAAGCAACGGCTTTTTCCGGTAGAATAGACACCTTCGGAATGGAAGTACACGAAACGCGCGTAGTCCGGGTCGACCGTACCGAGAGAAGAAGACCAATAATTGCCGTAGGAACCAACATCGCCGATATGGGTGTCGAGCCGGCTGCCCGCAGCGGGAAGAAAAATCCACTTACCCGTGTAGCCCGACTTCTTGCTCGTAACCTTGTAACCATTCATACCATTTTGCGTAGCCCAACTCCAATCGCAGCCATACCACAATTCCGCCCAATCCTCAATGGTCGGCATACGCCAACCGCCGCCGAGTACTACGTGAGCCGCATCATCGTCGGGCTCAAGGGTAGTTTTATTGTCGACAACAGGGCCAAAATCACGGCTTGTATTGTACTTGATGAAAGAAGTATATGAGCCGTTGCTCCATTGATACGTTGACCAGTCGTATTTCGACTTGGGCGCAATCTCGCCCCAAGCATAATACAACCCACACTCATCAGCCGCAGACGCGCCAAGATTGAAAGAAGCCCACTTGACACTTAATCCCAAATCGACAGCAGTAGGCTCGTCTATGACCACGACAGAACAACTCGCAGACTGCCAACTGCCGTCTTTTGTCGTGGCTGTGATGATTTCGGTTCCCGCTGAGACGGCCGTCACTTTTCCATTTTGGTCAACCGTGGCGACACCTTTGTTGGAGGAGGTCCAAATCAAAGATTTGTCATCCGCGTTATCCGGAAAGACTCTGGCCGTCAGCACCGCACTCTCGCCGACTTTCATCACAAAATACTCCTGATCGAAAAATACCTGCCCGACGGAAATTTTTTCAGTTTTGCGGCTGCAAGAAGAAAAAGAGAATGCTGCTATAAAAAGGAAGGCAGCCAAGAAAAGGTGCAAAAAGTGGTGCAGAACAGTCTTCATAGAGGGTTGTTTAAAATTTCCTATCTTATTGACCCACAAAGATAAAAATAATTTTTCAGTTTCCCCCAATTTTCGACAATGCACCATTCCGCTCACCCGCGACCCTATAACGGCGAGGGGCAATCCATAGGAATAAGCCCTATAAGCAAGCCAGAGACACATCGGCAGAGAAATTTATTGATTCTCTTCATTCTGGTCTTCGAATTCTTCAATCCAAGACCTCAATCTGGCCTGTAAATCTTTCTTGTTTGGCAAATATAGCTCATACTGAGCAGCATAGACATTTGACTCTTTTGGAAGAGTCAGCTCTACAAGCGCATCATTCTTCTCTTTGCAGAGCAGAATTCCAACTGTCGGATTCTCAAAATTTTGTTTCTGATAGCGGTCATAATAATTGACATACATCTGCATCTGCAACCAGCGAACACTCCAGTTTTGTTTAGCACATTCCACCTCATAGAAACTGCGCGCATCTGCATTTTCAACGCGCATCAGCACGAGATAATGGCTCCATGTTAAAACGAAATTATGTACATTCGGAATGGGTGATTTGAATTTCCGCAACGGCGTTGCGGAAATCCGAGGTTCTGAATATATCTCAAAGAATTTACGACAACGACCAAGAGTATCCTCAGACCAGCCATTGCCATATTCACGTTTTAATCTATCGGCAAGACATTTCAGAACTTGTTTTCCATAGGCGGCCCTATATTTTCCATTCTGCTCGTCCGCGACAATATAGCGACCGATTTCATATTTAGTATACACTTCTGCGACGCTCACCGCAGTGGCCACCATCTTTCTTGCGCCCTCAATTAAAGCTGAAATTCTCTCAAATAGGGCATCCACATTGACATTGCATGATTCTTTTGTCTCCATACGCACAATTTTGGCGCGCAAGATAGACAATGGGAATGGGAAAAGTCGAAATGTCAAGAAAAGTTTTTCTTTTTTTTGACACTTTTACATTTTTTCCAAAATTTTTGTGAATTTGCAATTTTTTATTCCTCTATTTCGGGGCTTCGTAGACTTCCATATCGGAGAGGTTGCCGGCGTCGATTTTGAAGCGCAGGGCGGTGCGGACCAGATGAAAGCCCTGGTGTCCGGCGGCCCCGGGGTTGATGACGAGCATATTATAATAGGTATCGTTCATCACGCGCAGGATGTGAGAATGGCCGCAGACGAAAATATCGGGCTTATACACGTGAATCTTCTGCCGGGCCTCGGGGTCGTACCGACCGGGAAAACCGCCGATATGCGTCATCAGCACCTTCTTCCCCTCGCACTCGAAAAACTGGTAGCGGGGGCAGTAGTCGCGCAGGTCGTAGCCGTCCACATTTCCGTACACCCCGACGAGGTCCTTGAGCGTCGCCAGGCGGCTGTACACCTCCGTTCCCCCGCCGAAATCTCCGGCGTGCCATACCTGATCCACCGGCGCCAGGAAGTCCATGATATCCTTGTCCAGACTCCCGTGCGTATCCGATATGACCCCTATTGTTTTCATATTTTACCCAAACTGAGACGAACAGACCCTAATTGATTCCCAAAACGACGGCGGGGGAAATATGCAATGTAGTTGACATTTTTCGAGCCTGCTTAAGCGTAGGCTCGCTCTTTCCCGCAAGAATTTCGCTTATCTTGGACTGATTCATGTCCAAAAGCGCGGCCAGCGCAGCTTGAGAGAGGCCCATTTCGTACATACGAAGTTTCAAGACATCAACGAGCGCAGGCGATTTAATCGGATAATGAACATCTTCATAATCCGCAACAAGATTTGACAAAAGAACAAGTTCCACGCTATTCTTGTCATCAAGAGGCGTGTTCTCATCCACGAGCGTCAAAAGTTCATCAATGCGGGCCATGGTAGCCTCGTATTGTGCCTGCGTTTCAATCTTTGCCATATTCAGATATTTTTAATTTGCTCTTCTGATAACTTATCGTACTCTTTATGTGTGCCAATAAAGCGGATATACACCATCTTTATTTTAAATAGAACGATAGCAATCAGTCTATAGTCATTTCCTTTAATATTGAAAATAAAGCGCTTGTTTCCCACACTGTCCACAGAATTGAAAGTCTTTCGAAGTTCGGAAAAATTCTCCCACTCCGCATTTTCCGTTTTTTCGTACCACTCCTCCAACGCAGTCTGTGCATCTGCGTGCTTGGTATAAAAAGCGACCAAAGTCTTCTTGGCTATGACTCTCATTTCTGAATCTTTCTGCAAAGATAAGCAAATATTCTAAAAATAAAAAATATTATCTAATTTTTAGAAAGTGTTGATAGACGGCGCTGACTGCGAAGAGGGCGGCGGTTTCGGTGCGCATACGGGAGGGACCGAAGTGGACGGGCAGGAAGCCGGCGGCGCGGGCGGCGCGGGCTTCTTCGGGAGAGAAGTCGCCTTCGGGACCGATCATGATGGTTATATCGGTAAAGTCGGCCAGCACATCGTTGATAGAGCGACGCAGGTCTGTTTCATCTTCGAAACAATAGGCAATCAGGCGGAGCGAGCCCTCGACGGACGCCTGCGGAGCCTTTGAAGTGGTAGTCTCCGGACCAAAGCCTTTCAGAAATGCTTTGACGCTGACGGGCTCGTCGATGACGGGAACGGCGGCTTTGAGGGATTGTTTGGCGGCGGAAACGAGCAGTTTGCGGGCGCGTTCGGTCTTGTAGACCTTGCGCTCGGAATGTTCCCCGATGAGAGGCACGATGCGGTCCACCCCGATTTCGCAGGCCTTCTCCAAGAACCACTCGAAACGCTCATTGTTCTTGGTCGGACACACGGCCATCGTCAGATGATAGGGATGAGAACCCCAGGAAGGCGTGCGCTCCACGATTTCCGCCTGCGCCCGGGAACCGGCGGTAGAGGTCAAAATGCACTTGAGCAGTCTCCCCTGGCCGTCGATGACAAAAATTTCTTCGCCCGTGCGATGCCGAAGCACCTTGACGCAATGCCGCGTCTCCTCCTCATCGAGCCGCAGCAGCGTTCCGTCTATGTCCTGGCTGTAGAAAAGTTCCATATTATCCCCGAATAATCTGAATCCGACCGTCCATTTCCACTTTGATGATTTGTGAAGCCAAGCCTGTAGAACCCGCTTCCAACGAGGGGTCCACCACATAATCCACCGCCTCCCGGATCTCGGCCGGAATCTCCGCAAAAGAACGCGGCGCCGGGACCCCCGAACGGTTGGCGGAAGTGGAAACCAGCAGATGCCCCAGGCGGAAGACCAGTTTCTGGCAGAAATCCATCTGCGGAATGCGTATGCCCACGCTGCCGTCCTCGGCAATCACAGCAGGCACCAGCAAGGCCGCTTCGGCCTGGGGATATACGAGGGTCATCGGTCGGTCGTTGACCTCGATGAGCTGCAGGGCCATCGGCGGCAATTCCCGCACATAACGAGCCACCATATCCACATTCGCCGCCAGCAGCACCAGCGACTTGCTTTCCGCCCGCTGCTTGATGGCAAAAATGCGCGCCACCGCCTCCGGATTGGAGGCATCACAGCCGAGCCCCCAGATGGTGTCTGTGGGATAGAGAATCACCCCGCCGGCACGGAGCACTTGCAGACATTTTTTTATTTCTTCGTCCATACAAATTCAGTAATGACAGGATAATGGTCGGACCAGCCCCAATGGGGACTCCGATGCGAAGTCGCCTGCAAGGAGGAATCGTGCAGGACATAATCGATACGCAGCAGCGGCCACAGGAAATAATAACTCGCCCCGAATCCGCGCCCGGCCTCGGTAAAAGTGTCCTTCATATCTTTGCGCAGGGCAAAATAGGTGTGGGACATCGGAGTATCGTTGAAGTCCCCGCAAACGATGCAATCCAGCGGGCAGTTGTCGATATTTTTCAGAACCTGGTCCACTTGACGGGGCCGGCGCGTGATGGAACGCTTCATCTTCTTGCCCGTCTCCTTCCAGTACTCTTCGTCGTCCACCCGTTTGAGCAGACCTGGGAGCGAGATACTGTAACTCTCCAGATGACAATTGCATACGCGCATCAGACGGGGACCCATATCAATGTCCGTATAGAGGACCAGATTGGTGCTTTCTTCAAAAGTCTGGGAAGAACGGGACCGAATCGGGAAACGGCTCAGCGTGACATTGCCCACTTTGCTGCGGGAACCGGGGAATGCGAAATAGGCACACTCGAAATCAGGAAAAAAGCGTTTGCAAATGGCTTTGATATCCTGGACGCTCCCGACCCGGAACTCCTGCAGACAGATGATATCGGCCTTCTCTTTCTGCAGACGGGACAACACCTCGTTCAGACAAGTTTCTTCCGTGCGTTTGACCCCATCCTGCGCCGCACCGAAACGCCCCACATTGTAAGAAACGATTTTCACTTCGGGAGCCGCGTCTGAGCGCTGGTGATAATTGACATATTCCCCGATAAAAAAGAAGGAGGGAATGAGGGCCAGCAAGGGAATCCAGAAGGATGAGGAGCGGCGGAAAATGGCCCAGACGAGCAGGAAAAAATCGATCAGCGCCAGCGGAATGAAAAGCAGGCCGAAGATAGACAGAACCCACAGAGAGGCCGGAGACACCAGAATGCTCAGGTACGAAAGGGCCAGCAGACCGGCGATGACTAGCATCACCAGACGAGCCGTCACCCCGAAGAACGTCAGTTTCTTTTTTGCTTTTTTGGGGGGATTTTTCGCAGCCGGACGCTTACTGCTCATAATCGTACATCTTGCCTTTCTTCTTCCAGTAGAGTATCATCAGCCAGCCGAACAAAGCGCCGCCGAGGTGGGCGAAGTGGGCGATATCCGTCATTCGTCCGAAGACGCCGGTCGTCAGTTCGATGATGATGAAGATAATCACCATCCATTTGGCGCTCAGGGTAACCGGCGGGAAAAGCAGGGTCAGACGGCTGTCGGGGAACAGCATGGCATAGCCGACGAGCAGGCCGTAGATGGCACCGGAGGCACCGACGGTCGGAATCGCGTAGAGGTGACCGAGGGCCGCAGCCGCCGACGGAACGCCGGCGGCAAGTTGCGCCTGCAAGTGCGCAACTTGCAGGGCTTGCACTCCGATGTGCAAGCCTGCGGCCCCCAGTCCCGTGACGAAGTAAAACAGCAGGAATTTCCTGGGGCCCCACGTCCGCTCCAATACGGCACCAAACAAGAAGAGCGTGTACATATTGAAGAAGATGTGCCAGAACCCTCCGTGCATAAACATATGCGTGACCGGCTGCCACCAGTGGAAATATTGCGAAGTCGGATAGAACAGCGAGAAATACTCGTACATAAATTCAGGCCGCAATTCGGTGAAAATATACACGAAAAAATTAATCAAGATGATATTCTTGGTTACCGGAGGCACGCTGTTCATACAGCCGTTGCTGCGAAATTCAATCATACACTAAAACTTTTTATCCAATTCTTCCTGCGAGATGCGGACATAGATTCTCTTGCCCTGCGGGGTGATCTCGCTGTCCGTGCAGGCAAACAATTCGCCGATGAGGCGCTGGGCGGAAGCCGGGCTCAGATGCACCGTCCCGGACGCGGCGCTGCGGGCAAAACCCAAGGCCAGATTGTCCATCATCGTCTCTTCGAGAGACACCGTGTTGTCTTTGAGAATGTCGATGACATCCGCCACCATCTGCGTCACCTTCCCCTCTTCGGCGGAAAAGCCTTCGGGCACGCCCCCGACCACGACCGTATCGTTGCCAAAGAGGCGGATATCGAAGCCCAGGCGGGAGAGAAGATCGGCATTTGCTTCAAACAGCAAAGCGTTTTCCACCCCCACGAAAACCGTCGTCTCGAACAGGGAGGTCTGCGTGCAATGGGCCTGGTCCGAGAGTATGGAACGGTATTTCTCGAACAAAATCCGCAAGCGGGCCCGGAAAATATTGATCAATACCAGACCGCCGCCAAGGGTTGTCACGATATACTTGTCCCCCACCACCAAGGCGGGTGCGCTCATCATCGGGGCGTCGTCGAACAACTTGCCATAGTCCTGCGTCCGTTCCACCGTGGCGGAAGGCGGGAAAAAATCCGGCTCGTTGGGAAACCCGTCCGTCTCAAAAGGATTGTAGCGTTCATCGGGCGTCTTGTCCGGACTGCGCATCGGGTGGAATTCATTGAAAGGACGGCTGGTGATGGGAATCTGCGTCGCCTTCGACCCTTCGAAATCGAGGGTATCGGAGAAAGTCTGCTGCCCGAGCACGCCGCGTACCGCCGCCGCCAGGGTCTGGAAAATAATGCTGTCCTCCTCGAATTTAATCTCCGTTTTCGTGGGTGAAACATTCACATCGATGCTGTAAGGCGGCACCTCCAGCGAAATGAAATAGGAAGGAATCGTCCCTTCGGGAATCAGCCCTTCGTACGCCTTGAGCACGGCTTTGGTCAGGTAGGCGCTACGGAAATACCGGCCGTTGACAAAGAAGAACTGGCAGGTCTGGCCTTTGCGCGCCGACTCCGGCTTGCCCACATAGCCGCCCAGCACCACCACCGAAGTCTGGGTAGAAAGGTCGAGCAAATCCCCGGCAATCATCGAAGAGAAAATATCCTTGATGCGTTGCTTGAGGCTGCTGACCGGCTGCAAAATCAAGACATCTTTACCATTGTGGGTCAAGGTGAAACCGATCTGGCAGCGGGTCAGGGCCACACGCTGGAATTCCTCGACGATGTGCTTGAACTCGATGGCGTCGCTTTTGAGGTATTTGCGGCGGGCAGGCACGTTATAGAACAGGTTGCGCACAGCAAAATGCGAACCCTTGGGCGCGGCCACCTGCGAAATGCCCGTCTGCTTGGACGCGGCAAAGGTAACTTCACAGCCCGTTTCATCCTCTTCCCGACGGGTACGAAGGGTCACCTCCGAAATGGCTGCGATACTGGCCAACGCCTCCCCCCGGAAACCGAAAGTCAAGATGTTATCCAAATCCTCCGCGTCCGCAATTTTGCTGGTCGCGTGGCGTTCAAAACAGAGCACGGCATCATCGGGAGACATCCCGCAGCCATTGTCCACCACCCGGATCAGGGTACGTCCCCCGTCCACAATGGCGACGTCAATTTTGTCCGCGCCGGCATCCACCGCGTTTTCCATCAACTCTTTGACAACCGAAGCGGGGCGCTGAACCACCTCGCCGGCCGCAATCATATTGGCCAGATTGTCCGGAAGAATCTTGACGTGCATGGCCTACAGTATCGCGTAGAATTTGACAATATAAATCAGGACGACGACAAAGAGTCCCAACCCCACCCATCCGATGAGTTTCTGGGCCGTGGTCGTCATATCCACCTTGCCGCGCTCCCGGCGCATATTGCGACGGATGTAGTCGCCCGGCTTGTGGTCCTCTTTGGCATAGGTCCCGTCCACTTCGCCGAAAATTTCCTTGCGACGCTCTTTCTCCGGGTCGTAATAACGCGGCGTGTAGTGGAACTTGCGGTGTTGCTGCGTACCGAAAAATGAAGGGGTGAATTTCATACCGTTATTTTTTAAAATACGTAGTTTCTGACATCATTGGCGTTGATGGGCTGGGCTCCCAGAATCAGCAGGCGCTCCACCACATTGCGGAGTTCGCGGATGTTTCCGGTCCAGGACTTGTCCACCAGCATCTGCATCGCCTCCGGCGTAATGTCCTTGCGGGCCATACCGGTCTCCTGGCCGATCTGGTTGATAAAATGTTCCACCAACAGAGGAATGTCGCTCTTGCGCTCGTCCAAAGAGGGAACGTGGATGACGATGACGCTCAGACGGTGGTAGAGGTCTTCGCGGAAAGTCCCCTTGGCAATCTCCGCCTTGAGGTCTTTGTTGGTGGCCGCCAGCACGCGCACATCCACCTCGATATCCTTGTCGCTGCCCACGCGGGAGAGTTTCTTTTCCTGCAGCACGCGCAGCACTTTCGCCTGCGCGGCCAAGGACATATCTCCGATTTCATCCAGGAAAAGCGTGCCGCCGTCGGCCTGCTCGAACTTGCCCTTATGCTGCTTGATGGCGGACGTAAAAGAACCTTTTTCATGACCGAACAGTTCACTCTCGATCAATTCGGAAGGAATGGCGGCGCAGTTCACTTCGATATAGGGCTTGGACGCACGCAGACTCCGCTGATGCAGGCTGCGGGCCACCAGTTCCTTCCCCGTTCCGTTCTGTCCCGTGATTAGTACCCGGGCCTCGGTCGGGGCCACTTTGTCCACCATTTCGCGCAGGGCCATCATCCCCTCCGACTCGCCGACCATATCACCGCCGCTGTAGACTTTTTTCTTGAGGGTCTTGGTCTCACCTACCAACTGGGTCTTGTCGAGGGCGTTTTTGATGGTGATCAAAATGCGGTTGAGATCCAGGGGTTTGGTCAGAAAATCATAGGCCCCTTTGCGGATGCAGTCCACCGCCGTATCGATATCCCCGTGACCGGTCATCATCACGACCGCCGTGTCGGGCACTTTCTCGTGTAATTGGGAAAGCAGCTCCACCCCGTCCATTCCGGGCATCTTGATGTCACAGAGAATCACCTGAAAATGATCTCCGTCCACCATCTGCAAAGCCGTAGGAGCGTCGGGGGCCACCTCCACCTCATACTCTTCATCTTCGAGTATCTCTTTTAAAGAATTGCGGATGGCGCGCTCGTCATCCACAATCAATATTTTTCCATTGCTTGACATAACCTACAAAGATAAAATCTAATGGAGAGAAAAGCAAATTTTTTGCTTACCTTTGCAATAATGGAACAAACAACGACAGAGCGGGCGTCCCTGTGGCGCATCTTCACGGTTTTCGCCAAAATCGGAGCCTTCACCATCGGCGGAGGCTACGCGATGATTCCCCTCATCCAGGCGGAAATGTCCCGTCGCGGCTGGATTTCAGAAGAAGAACTTCCCGACATCGTCGCCCTGTCGCAAAGCGCGCCCGGCATTATGGCCGTCAACATTTCCATTTTCGCCGGACATCGGCTGCGGGGCTTCAAAGGAAGCGTGGCCGCCACCTTGGGCAGCATACTCCCCTCCTTTCTGATCATCCTGTCCATCGCGCTGTTCTTCACCGCCTTCAAGGACAATCCCTGGGTCGCCAAGGCCTTCGCGGGCATCCGTCCCGTCGTCATTGCCCTGATTGCCGTTCCCACCGTCCGCATGGCCCAAAAATCCTGTAAAAAATGGTGGGCCTGGCTGCTGGCTCTCGTCTCGTTGGTGCTGGTCGCGTTCCTGAACGTTTCACCCATTTACATCATCCTCTGCGTCCTGATCATAGGATTCAGCCTAAATTATTGGAAAGAATGGAAACGCTGATGTTGCTCGGCCAGCTCGCCTGGACCTTCTTTGTCATCGGCGCCTTCACCTTCGGCGGCGGTTACGCGATGCTGTCTCTCATTCAGAACCAGGTCGTCGTCGAACACGCGTGGCTCAGCGAAAGCACCTTCACCGACATCGTCGCCGTTTCCCAGATGACCCCCGGACCCATCGGCATCAACAGCGCCACCTTCGTCGGCTATGATGTGCTCTACACGGCCAGCGGCAGCCACCTGCTCGGACTGTGCGGCTCTGCCGTCGCCACCCTGTCCGTCGTGCTGCCGTCCTTCCTGATCATGCTGCTCATCGTGCGTTTCTACCTGCGCTTCAAAGACAGCCGCCTCTACGCCGGCACGATGGACTACCTGCGCCCCTGCGTCGTCGGCCTCATCGGTGCCGCCGCCCTCATCCTCATCGTCAACACCACCTGGGACGGCCAAACCCCCTCCTTCCAACTTGTCACCGAGAACTTCCCCGACTACAAAAGCTGGCTTCTGCTGGCGGCGGCCTTCGTCGCCTCCTACTGGCGCAAAACCAGCCCCATCCTCCTCATCCTCTCCGGTGCGGTGTTGGGACTGCTGTTATACTAAAAGTGCTTATTCAAAACGACCGTCGCGCATCATGAGGGAACGGTCGCAGAGAGCGGCGAGATCAGGGTCGTGGGTAACGATGACAATCGTCTGTCCGTGACGCTCGCGCATATCAAAGAAAAGCTTGTGAATCTCCTGTTTGGTGGCGCTGTCCAAGTTACCGGAAGGTTCATCGGCATAGAGCACGGCCGGATTGTTGACCAACGCACGGGCGATGGCCACGCGCTGCTGCTCCCCGCCGGAAAGTTGGGACGGCTTGTGGGAAACTCGCTCGGCCAGACCGACCTCAGCGAGCAAGGCCGCTGCTTTTTCACGAGCAGATCCATCCTTTTCCCCCGCAATCAAAGCAGGAATCATCACATTTTCCAAGGCGGTAAATTCCGGCAGCAGGTGGTGCGCCTGAAAGACAAAACCGATGCGGCGGGCACGGAAAGCCGAAAGACGGTCGCCCTTCAACGCCAGCGCATCCTTGCCATCAATCAGCAGGGAACCGGCATCGGGGCGCATCAGGGTGCCCAGAATTTGCAGGAAGGTGGACTTGCCGGCTCCTGAGGCGCCCATGATGGAAACGACTTCCCCCTGTGAGACACAGAAATCAATCCCCTTCAGGACCTGAAGAGAGCCGAAAGATTTGGTTATGCTCTTTGCTTTGATCATTCGTCCAAACGCGCCTTTCAGGATGTTCCCATCCGGCAGACGGCCAAAATCTTATTTCAATTTATAATAGGAAGCCAGAATCGCGGCGAACCAACGCTGCGGCAGAATGGCCTTGAGGGTGACAGACAAGCGTTGCTCCAGCGTAGAGATAATATAATGGTAGGCCGGGCATTTGCAGGCGACGATACGGGCCACCTTCTCTGCCAGATATTCCGGCTTCAGACCGCTCTGTTCGTCGTGCTCGATACTCTTGAGGCTCTCCGCATAGGTCGGATAGGCAGTATAGGCTTCGGGGGTGAGGGTGCTTTTGCGCGATGCCGTAAAGCTCGTAGCGAAATCGCCCGGTTCAATCAGAATGACATCGATATTTTTGCCCCGCAATTCCAGCCGAAGCGCCTCGCAATAGCCCTCGATGGCAAATTTGCTGGCGCTGTAAAAACCCTGGAAAGGCAGACCCATCAGACCGCCGATGGAACTGAAACAGAGAATCCGTCCCCCGCCCTGGCGGCGCATCTGCGGCACCACATAATGCAGGAAACGCACCATGCCCATAAAATTAATATCCATCTGACGGGAGGCATCTTCGAGCGGCGTAAACTCGATGGGACCGCCGATACCCATACCGGCGTTGTTGATGAACACATCGATACGGCCTTCCGCGGCAATGACTGCATCCACCGCAGCCGCCACGGACGCCTCGTCCTGTACTTCGGCCTGCACATAGGTCACGCCCGGAAGCGCTTCGACTTCCCGGCGTACCGTGCCATAGACTTTATGCCCCTGAGAGGCTAATTTAACGGCCATCGCCCGGCCGAAGCCGGAACTGACGCCTGTGATCATTACGACTTTCGGAGCAGCCATAGGCGAAAGATTGGGGAATTATTTCAGGAAAGGAATATCCAGTTTGCGGAACACTTTCTCAATTTTCTCCACCGCGAAATCCACTTGTTCGAAAGTGTGGGTCGCCATCAAGGCAAAGCGAATCAGCACATCCTCCTGCGGAACGGCGGGAGCGATGACCGGCGTCACGAACACGCCCTCTTCGAGGCAAAGGTGCACCACGGCCAGCGCTTTCATCGTGTCGCGGACGAAGAGCGGGATAATCGGGGACTGGGTGTGACCGGTGTCGAAACCTCTTTCCTTGAATGCCTTCTGTGCATAGCGGGTAAGGTCCCAGAGATGTTCGATACGCTCGGGCTCGCTGAGCATGATATCGAGGGCGCAATTGACAGCCGCCACATTGGAAGGGGGCATCGAAGCGCTGAAAATCAACTGACGGGAGTTGTGTTTGAGGTAGTTCAACACGATGGAATCACCGGCAATGAAACCGCCCAGGGATCCGAAGCTCTTGGAGAAGGTACCCATAATGAGGTCCACCCGGTCGGTCAGACCGAAATGGTCGGCCGTACCGCGGCCGTTCTTGCCAAGCACGCCGAGGGAATGGGCATCGTCCACCATCACGGACGCGTTGTATTGGTCGCAGAGGTCGCAGATCTTGGGAAGCGGAGCAATGTCGCCTTCCATCGAATAGACACCGTCGATGACGATGAGTTTCGGGCTGTCGATATCGCAAGCTTTCAATTTCTCCTCCAGCGACTCCATATCGTTGTGCTTGAATTTCAGCACACGGGACAGGCCCAGACGGGCGCCGTCGATGATGGAGGCGTGATCCAGGGCATCCAGCAAAATGGTGCCGCCGTGGAAGCCCAGGCAGGAAATCACACCCATATTGGCCTGCATACCGGTGGAATAAGTCACCGCCTCGTCCTTGCCGACGAATTTGGCCAGCTTTTCCTCCAGTTCGACGTGAATGTCGAGGGTTCCGTTCAAGAAACGGGAGCCGCTGCAGCTGGTGCCGTATTTGTTGATGGCGGCGATGGCCGCTTCTTTGAGCCGGGGGTCGTTGGACAGACCGAGGTAACTGTTGGAGCCGAACATCAACACATCCTTGCCGTAAATCTTGACGACAGTGGATTGTTCGGACTCGATGGGTGTATAGTAGGGATAGATGCCTCTGGCTTTGGTTTCTTGCGGCAAAGTGTATTTTCCGCAAATCTCGTTCAACAGTCTCATTTTACGAAGTTCAAGTTTTTAATTGCGCTAACACATAAATGAATACAAAAATAAGAAAAATATTCACACACTATTGAACAAAATAGATGGCATTAGAGCGAACCAAACTCCGGGGCAAGGGGTGGAACCCATCCAAATGGAGAACACGGTGTTCTTCTGTCCCATCGACTGGGTGACGCTGACCACGACATTTCCATCCGCGTCCACCGGCCCCTGTTTCCGGCTGCGACCCACGCGCAACCCCACAATTCTCCCGATGGCAAAATTGGCCAGACAGCATAAGAAAGAGACCGCCGCCAGCACGCCGATCACCTGTC
This sequence comes from uncultured Bacteroidia bacterium, assembly GCA_902784785.1. Lineage (GTDB taxonomy): Bacteria > Bacteroidota > Bacteroidia > Bacteroidales > UBA932 > Cryptobacteroides. The sequence continues at coordinate 48,143 of CACZWF010000003.1, read as the reverse complement.
CGCCGGCCGAACTGGCGAACAGAAAGCGGACCGACATCAAGATGGCCAGCATCAGGGAAAAAGCCCAGACATAGAAGCTCGCCCACGAATGCTTGACGACCATTTTATGAAAGGAAGGAAAGACCCGACGCACCAGCCAGGCTACCAGGAAAGGACCGATCAAAAGGGGGAAGACCTTGGCCAGAATCATTCCGGAAGCGACCCAGAACGAGATTTCTACAGAAGGGTGCAAGATAGGAACGAACAGGGGCACCAGCACGGAGGTCAGCAGATTGGCCAGCACGACATAAGAGGCCAGCGAAGCGATGTCGCCGCCCATTCTGGCGGTAAAAATCGGAGCGGCCGCCGCCGTCGGACAAATGGCGCAGATCATCAGGCACTCCAACGCCAAAGCACCCGTCGAACCGGACTCCGTCCCCCACAGGGTCATCAGGGCCGCTGCCACGAAAACAAGGGCTTGAATCGCCAGCAGACGGAACTGCCAGCGATGAGGGCGCAACTGGGAGGGCTTGATACAAGAGAAGCTCATAAAGAGCATCGTGAAAATCAAAAGAGGCTGCAGCCATCCCACCCCGCGTGCGAATTGCGGTCCATACGGATGCAAAAAAGGAAAAGCGTAACGATATAGGAAATAGAGCAAAGCTCCTGCGGACATCGCAATCGGGAGCATCCAACGGTTGACAAAAGACAGGAGCCGTGCCATCAGATCTCCTTGCGAAGGCGGGCGGTTGGAATGGAGAGCTGGTCGCGGTATTTGGCCACCGTCCTGCGGGCCACCTTGTACCCCATTGCAGAAAGTTTCTCCACCAGTTCATCGTCGGTCAGCGGGTTGTGCTTATCCTCCTCATCCACACACTGACGGAGGGCCTGCTTGATTTCTTTGGTAGAAATCTCCTCCCCTTCTTTATTTTCCATACCCTCGGAGAAGAAGGATTTGAGGGAGAAAACCCCGAAAGGCGTCTCGATATATTTGGAATTGGCCACGCGGGAAATCGTAGAAATATCGAAGCCCGTGATGTCGGCAATATCCTTGAGCACCATCGGACGAAGATGCCTGGCGTCCCCGTCGATAAAGTAGTCGTGCTGGTAGTCGATGATGGCCTGCATCGTTTTGAGCAAAGTATTCTGACGCTGCTTGAGGGCTTCAATCAACAGGTTGGCCGAATCGATTCCAACTCGAACTTTCCGTCTTTGTAGGTCAGATAAAAATCCGGAATAATCTGCTGCGCCTTGTAGCTGTAACTGTCATCAATGATTCCTCCGGGATGGGGATTGAGTTTGAGAATCGCAGCGTGCGCATCCTTGAGTTGTTCCCGCGTAATACCGAGACGGGACAGGATTTTATCGTAATGACGGTTGGAAAACTCGTAGAAATATTTTTCCAGAATCAGCGTGGCCCGTTTGACATCTTCGGTCTGTGGACGACGTTTCAATTGCAGCAGCAGGCACTCGCGCAGGTCGCGGGCCCCCACTCCGGCCGGTTCAAACTCTTGAATCACGTGCAGAAGCGCCTCCACTTCTTCTTCATTCGTCTCGAGGCCCACCCGAAAGACCAGGTCGTCCACCACATTGGTCACGGTCCGGCGCAGGTAGCCATCTTCGTCGAGACTGCCGATAATGAACGCCGCGACACGGTACTGATGCTCGTCCAATTCGCTGTAGCCCAGCTGCTCCATCAACGACTCGGTGATACCCTCCTTGACGGACAGGGTTTCCCTTTTGGGGTCTTCGTCCCGACCGCGGTTATTGACATATAATTTATAATAGGGGGTGGAATCCTCCTTGTACTCTTCCAAAGAAACATCTTTGGGCGCTTCTTCAGAGGGGGACTCCCCGGAGGCGCCGGCTCCCTCTTCACTACGGACGGGCGGCGTATCTTCCAGAACGGGGTTCTCTTCGAGTTCCTTGCGCACCAAAGCCTCCAACTCCTGTTGGGGAAGTTGGAGAATCTTGATGGTCTGCACCTGCAACGGGGAAAGCCGCTGCTGCAACTTCTGCTCCAATGAAAGTCCTTGACCCATCGTCCTACTCCTTCACAATCGGTTTGTAAACTTTGACCGTATCTATATAATAGGTATTCTCCTTGTTGACGACCGGATAATGAATGGCCTCCTTGACGACGAAAGCGGTGGGATACTCAGAAATAATCCGGGACATCAGTTGCATGGCCTCCGACTTGGTCCGGAAATCCCCTACCGTCACCTTGAAATAGGGATTGGCATAACTGCGGTAGGCTGGGACACCGGGATGACGGACGGCAAACGAGCGTTGGATTTCCTCTGATTCGGCACGGGCGGATTCCTTAAAGAAGATACGCACGCGGTAACCTTCGAAAATACGGTCCTTATTCGCCTGAACCCGAGCGGCCATGGCGTCCTCAACCGTCTTGCTCTGCCGGATTTGAACCGGAGCCCGACCGTTGCTGTCGTCTTTCAATATGTTGAAAATATTGGAACCGACCAGACTGGTATCCACCCGCGACACCAGGACATAGACCAAGGAGTCGTGGACTTCGTATCGGACGGAGTCGGCGAGATTCCCGGTCGGGGCCGGGAATGACGCGGTCGGGGCCGGAGCCTGGGCGGCGGCACGGGGCATGGACAGGGTCAGCAACGAGAGCAGGACCACTCCCATCAAACCTGCGACAATATGCGTAGTCAATTTTTTCATCATGAACGAATATTCTTAATCAACACACTGACCGGCTGATTCTTCAGCTGGAAGCGCGCTCCTTTAGCAGAAGGACTGCCCGACAGACGCAGGTCTATATCAAACACATAATCATCTACCGAAAAGTCTTTCAACAAAGCCAGAACCCTGAAAAAAGACAAGCTGCTGTCGGGTGTCAGATGCATACGGAACAGATACTCCTTGTCGCTATGAGCATCTATCGAAAAGTCATCGGCCGTAAAAGTACCGAGGGTCAGGTCTTTGGAACGAATGACTCCGGAGATGTCGCTCATCTTGACATAACCCGCCGGATTCTGCAAATCCAGCAAGACGGTAACGGCAAGGGTTCTCTCGCCAAAAGAAGGCAACTGGACGTTGACAATCTTCCCGGAACGGATGTTCATTTGCCGCAGGTTGTTCACGCCCACGCACGAAGCAACCGATAACAAGGCTGCCATCAGCAGCAAAGGCAGGGAAATATGTCGCATCCAGCGCTTCATCTTATTCTACCAGGTTGAGTTCCACGCGGCGGTTCTTCTGACGTCCTTCCGCCGTGTCGTTCGGGGCGATCGGGCGATCCATACCGTAACCGGCATAGGACAGACGGTCGGCGTTCACGCCGTTGGCGTTGAAGTAATCATAGACCGCCTTGGCACGGGCCTCGGAGAGTTTTTGGTTGTAGGCGGCGCCACCCACGTTATCGGTGTGGCCGGACACTTCCACCTTGGCGTTGGGATTCTCCTTCAGCCACATCACGACGGTGTAGAGGGGGCCTTTCGCCTGGTCTTTGATGATGGCTTTGCCCGAGTCGAACAGGGAGTTGGACAGGTCAGTCATCACCTTCTGGATTTCCACAGGGACTTCCTTGATGACTGTAACCGTATCGCGGACAACCACCGTGTTGGTGACGGTATCTTTCTGAACAACCGTGTTAACGACACTGACCGTATCCCGCACAATGCGCTCCACATACTGGACCACAGGCTGGGGAGCCGGAGCGGGCTTGCTGTCCAGCGCGAAGGACAAGCGGAGTTTCAACCCGCAGGAAAGATAGGCCAGTTTGTTCACCAGATTGCCTTCTTCACGATACATTTCCCAAGCTCCATCATTTTCATCGTTGTGACGACGAGCATAGGCGGGATTGTTGGCCGTAAGAATACTGACGGTTTTTTCCTTGCTCGGATCGTACGGACGAAAATCATTTTCCCAATTATCATTCCAAGAAAAATCGTTCTGATAGAGCGCGCCAGCCTGACTGCGAGCGATATAGAAACCATAATCGGCATATACACCCGTATAGAGACGAATGAGATGATTGACGTGCCAATATGCGCCCAATTCCAAAGCGGCGGCCGTGTTGAAGCCAAAGGAAAAATTCCCCTGCGCATCCATACTGGGATCAAGAATCGCATCTTCGACAGTTTTGGTTCCTCCCGTGATGGCCTCCACATCCCCGGGGTTCACATAATGGTAGTGACCGGCTGCCGTCCATTGATTCCTGGAAAAGGGCAATTGAAGCCTGCCTGCGTTCGTTTGCTCGTGATAAACTGTGCCGGGAACGGAATAGAGATATTCCAGACGGGAGCTTGTCTGTTTGAATGTGGCGGAAACACCATAGCCAAGTTTTACACCGGCCGCGATATAGAAACGGACTTTGTCACCGGCGCCGGGCATCCATTTGACCATAATGGGCAACTGAAGGTTATAGACGCTCTGGGTCTCGTCAAAACGGCTCAGACGATTGAAAAGAAGGCCGTCGCGGTTCTGCCCGGAGATAAGCAAGGGGACATTGATAAACTGGGCGCTGAGCATTTCCTTGGAGAAAATCTCTCCCCGGTAATGAGCGACTTCCAGGCCGACCATCAGGCCCCAGTTGGGAGTAAAGTTATAGGTGAAGTTCAGACCTGCATTCCAACCGGATTTCAAAATTGAGCTGCATTTCATATCGTTCAGATCGACATGAGCCGCTTGATACTCATCCGTCTGATGCAGCCATTTCATCCACTGGCCATCAACGGGAACGTCATAAAGCAAAGTGGAGAGACCGCTTCCTCCTGTTATCTGAAGTTCAAATTTGGGTTCATCCTTTTTCTGGGCTTCAGACTGCTGGGCGAAGGCATTTGTCATCAAAAGACAAGCTGCCGCCATAAGAATCAAATGTTTTTTCATATCAGGTTTAATTAAAATTTCTATTTCGTACAAAAGTAAGGAAAAAAATTGGATTTACCTAGGTTTTATCAGTGGAACGGTGCCGGGAATTTCATCTTCTACCTGCGGTTTGAGGTGGATGATACGCTGGTTGGAACTGCCCCGGAAGAGCAGGTGGGTGTCGCGCAAGGCCATCACGAAGGGACCTTCCACCAAGGTGTCGATATAAGGCAGAATCTGGGACAGGCGCTTGTCGGCGAGAACCTCTTCATAAGTAAAGCCCGTGTAGCACCAGATATTTTTCCCGGTACGCTCCTTGATCTTGCGGGCCAGCTCGGTGAAGGCCTCCACCTGATAGAGGGGGTCTCCCCCGCTGAAAGTCACGTTGCTGAATTCGTCGGCTTCCACCAGGTCGACCAGGTCGTCCACTTCCATTTCCTTTCCCCCTTTGAAGTCCCAGGACTGAGGATTGTGACAGCCCTCGCAATGATGCGCACAGCCGGCGCAATAGATGGAAGTGCGAAGGCCCGGACCGTCGGCCATCGTCTGCTCAATAATGTCTAAAACTCTGATTTTCATATTATCTTAACCAATTTTCGGGGTTCTGGTGTTGATTTTCTTTCCACAGTTCAAAGTGCAGGAGGGTGGATCCGGACAACGTGTCCACCGTCCCGAGCACCTGCCCTGTCTTGACTTTTTCCCCCAACTTGACCTGCGCGCTCTTGAGTTTGCAGTAGAAGGTGAAATAGTTGCCATGTCGCACCATCACGCAGAGGTTATAGCCGGGAATGATTACCACCTGGGACACGACGCCGTCAAATACGGAACAGACGGATGCGCCCTCGTTGGTGGCAATATTCACTCCCCTGTTAAAGGGAAGTTTGACGTTCTTGAACACAGGATGGTAATGCTCCCCGTACGTTTCCACAATGGAGCCTTGCACAGGCCAGGGCAGCTTTCCTTTGTTTTTGGAGAATTCTCCGTCCAGCACGTAATCAATGGGTTGGGAGGGCGATTTCTTGCCGGACGAGGGAGCCATCGCACTTTTGATGATGCGCTCGATTTCCTTGTCCAGTTTTTCCACTTCCTTCCGCTTGCGGGAAAGTTCAGCAGTATATTTCTTCTTGTTTTTATTGAGGGCTTTAATCTGGCTGTTGTAGCTGCTTTCTTCTTTTTTGAGCCGTTCCAGATCGGCCTGTTGCTCACCGCGAAGGACCTGTTGCTGACGCTTGAGCACGGCGATGCTGTCCATTTCCACCTGCAACTCGCCGCGGGCCTGCTTGAGTTCGACGGCCTGGGCTTTGAGATTGTCCGACAGGCTCTTGAAATAATTGTATCGACGGTAGGCCTGGCCCAGGCTTTCGCTCGAGAGAATATAGACGTACCACGAACTCATATTGCGGCTTTTGTACGCACTCAAGAGCAGGCGCGAGTAATATTTATCAAGAGTATCCACCCGCTGGCGCATCTGCTCGGCGACCTTGCGGCGTTGGGTCAACTGGCCGTCGAGTCCGCTGATTTCCCGATTGGTCTGGGCAATCAATTCTTTGCGGGAAGAAATAAGTTTGCCGGTCAATTTGAATTTCTCCAGGGCATCCTTGCTTTGAAGTTCATTTTTCTGAATCTGGGACTCAAGAATCTTGATTTCTTGCTCAAGACCTTTCTTTTTGCGCTCCTGCTGCGAAGTATCCTGCGCAGACAGGGGAAGTGCTACCAGGAGGACCAGCAAGAAAGCCGACAGGAAGGCCGAGACGCCGGCGGCCAGCCTATTTGCCCAGTTTCTTACCATGTCCGTTCTGAATGGCCTCCTTGGCCGCTGTTATCTTTTGCTCCAGATCTTTCACCTCCCCGCTGTCTTCTTCCGTCATTTTCAACTTGCATTTCTCCCAATAAGAGTATGCCAGACGATATTCGCCAAGTTCATAAAGGACCGTGGCGAAATGGTCGAGGATGACCGCCTGGTCGTTGCCACCGTAGAGTTTGGCGTGGTTGAATTGCAAGCGGGCTTCTTCGGGCTTGCCCATCAGGTAGAGAATCCAACCGTAGGTGTCCAGATAGGTGACATTGTCCGGCTCGGCCTGAATGGTCTTTTCGCTCATCGCCAGCGCTTTTTTCAGATTCTTCTTTTGCAGGCAAAGGAAGTAGGCGTAGTTATTGAGAATGGGAACATTGTCCGGATCCAGGGCCAGGGCTTTGTCGTAGGCTTTGAAACATTGGGCGCTACGGCCAGCTTTATAATAGGAATCCCCTAGCCAACTATAAGTAGAAAGCTGTTTCTTGGGCTCGTCTTTTTGCAGGACGATGAGTTTTTCAAGCATTTTGGCGGCTCCGTCATAGTCTTTCCGGAAGAATTTGGAAGCCGCGCTGTAGTGACAGAGCGTGGTATCCTGCGGGAAACGGGCCACCCCCTCCGAGGCATAGCGATCAAGATTTTCCCAATCGCCCAGCCAGGCCAGCACCTTGGTCCAGGAGACAAGCGCGTTGGCACTTTCGGGATATTGGTACGTTAACTTTAAGTATAAGGAATCGGCCAACGGGCGCTTAGAACGGAATTCTTCGCGGGACAAATCGCCGAAGACGCTGGACAGGTAGCGCAATTTGTCTTCTTCGCTCAGCCCCTCCTCTACCATATAAGAATAGGCAATGGGATAATAGTCGTTGAAACGGCCGGAATGCAGATAGACCTCACCGAGTTCATCCTGCAGTTCGGTTTGATAGGGACGCTCGGCCTTCAGGCGTTCATACTGCGCGATGGCTTTGTCGTAGTCCTTGGTGACGGCATAGATTTGCGCGAGCCGATGGCGATAGATGAAATTGGTCGAATCGATCGCGGCGGCCTTTTCTATAAAATAAACGGCATTGGCGACTTTGTAATCGGCAATCGTACACAGGGACATATAATAATTGAGGGCATCATCCTCAGGATAGCGGCGGATCAGCGCGGAAAAAATGCGGGAGGCCTCCTTGTATTCTCCTTGGGCAAACAGGTCCACGGCATCGATAAGCCCTACCATCACCCGGCGTTCGTCATCAGCCGGACGGGCGCCCAGATGCTGGGAGAACAGCAGGGAGAAGAGGACAAAAATATATGCGAACTTTCTTTTCATTATATCTTACAAATTTACGAGCAAGCCGAGAGAAAAGCAAATTTTTTTGTACTTTTGTTTCCTCTTCATCGGAAGAGAAATTTTTAGCGTGTTCTATGCAACCAAATGGAAGAGAAGAGCATCAATAATTTGGTTGAATCCTGCAAGAAGGGTGACCGATTCGCACAGAAATCGCTCTACGAGCGTCTGGCACCGCGAATGTTCGCTCTTTGTCTTCGTTATTGCGGTAAAGACCGGCAATTGGCGGAGGATGTCTTGCAGGACGGCTTTGTGACGCTTTTCTCGAAGTTGGATACTTACAAAGGAGAGGGAGCGTTCGAAGGCTGGGCCAGAAAGATTTTTGTCAATACTGCCTTGATGGAACTGCGCCGCAAGGACGCGCTGAAAATCAGTGATGATTTGGAGGACGCCCGAGCGATGCTGACCGAACTGCCTTCGGCATTGGAGGATATCGGATACGAGGAACTGATGACTTTGCTGGCGCAACTGCCTTCCGGTTTCCGCACGGTGTTCAATATGTATGTGGTGGAAGGTTACTCGCACAAAGAGATTGCCGACGCGCTGGGCATCAGCGAGGTGACCAGCCGTTCACAGTTGGCGCGGGCAAGAATTTGGCTGCAGGAGAAAATCAAGGCAAGGCATTGAGGAGAAGAATTTTTGAAAGAAAGAATGAAGCAAAACGATTCATATCAAGACTTTGACAAGCAGGTTCAGCAATTGCTGGGTCAGGCTTCAGAGCCCGTGCCGGAAGGTGCGTGGGAGGCTATCGCCACCCGTCTCGCCGCCGGAGCCGGGGCTGCAGAAGGGGCCACGGCTGGGACTGGGGCTACGATCGAAGCCAAAGCCGCTGAAGCCGGGGCTGCGACCCGCAGGGCCGTTATCCTGAAATGGGTACGCCGCACCGGGTTTGCCGTAGCCGGCGTCGCTGCTGCCGTTTTGCTCGCCATTCTGCTCTGGAACAATCCCGAACAGACCTCGGACGACCAACTCGCAGTCGTAACGGAACAGACCTCGGATGACCAACTCACAGTCGTAACGGAATCGTCGCAAGACAAAACGCTCGTTCAGAATGGTGAGTCCGAACCCATTACCGTTACCCCCGAGCAGACACAAAAGGAAATGTTTGCTCAAAACGTTGGGCTCCGACAAAAGTCGGTGGCTTCCCCTGTTATCGCAGCCGAGCAAGGTACGGAGCAGAGTGACGTCACCTCCGAGGAGGCAGAAGGTCTTGCCGAAACCGCACAAAGCGTCATCGTAGCACAAAGCGTCGCAGCCCAGAGCACGGAGGTCCCCGCCCAAGCCGAAGCCCAGCCGGCAGAAGCCCAAGTCCAGCCCATTGACTGGGACCACCTGCCCGATTTGGAGGAGGAACAAGCTGGCAAGAAGCTCAAACATCAGCCCAACGGCTTCCACCTGGCAGCTTACACCAATGCGCTGAGCAACTTCACCAACAATAAATCCGGACAATATACGGGATATAGCGGCGTCGCCGGAGACAAACGCCCCGACCACTCCTACTTTGATGACGAAAACTGCGAATCCAACTACAGCATACCCCTCACCTTCGGTTTGAATGTCACCTACGACATTCTGCCGCGGTTCTCTATGGGTATCGGCCTCAACTACACCCGCCTCTCCCGCCATTTTGCTGGCACCTACTATCAGTTGCAAGCGGACGGGACCTTCGATGCCGGCACCGACTATGACAACATCTATAACATCCAGCAGTTTATCGGCGTTCCTATCACCGCCTACTTCCATATCGTACGCACGAAACGCATCAACTTCTATGTTTATGCCAATGGAACGGTGGAAAAATGCCTCGCCAACACTTGGACGGCGAACAACCGCACGGTCAATTACAACGAACCCGTCAAAGGCGTTCAATTCAATGCCGGCGCCGGTCTGGGCGTAGATTTCATGCTGGCCCCGGTGGTGAGCATCTATCTGGATCCCAACGTCAAATACTACTTCGGCCTCAACCAGCCCAAGAGCATCCGCACCAAGCAGCCCTTTATGTTCGGCTTCGAAGCCGGTGTCCGCTTCCACCTGTAGGGATTTCTCACCTCTCTACGCCCCTGCCCTGCACAACTCGGCTCGCCGCTCATGAGTGTGTCCAGTCCCCATTTCCTGACGGGGACCGGGCACACCGCCCAAGAATAACGAAGACTATTTGACGGTGATTCCTTCCCAACTGATAAAGTCGGGTATAACAAAATTGAATTGTTGAACTTGTTCGGGGAGTTTTTCAAAAAATAAAGTTACTTGATATTGTTCTCCTGATTTTCCACTAATCTTTTCATCAAGATCTACATCCCTCTCTGCTTTCCAGACTTCATTCTTTATCTTAATCCTGACTGGTGCAGCCTTTCCCGATCCCCAGTCCAGACAAACAGAATTAGGAATCCAAAACGCCCCTTTCTGATTCAATTTTAAATTAAGCGTAACAACAGTATAATTATCTCGAGTCTCTGCTTCAATCAGTGCCCAGTCGCTAATTTTCCCTTTTTTCACGTAAATCTGATGGCTCGCAGAATTAGCCGAAGGAGATTCATGAGGGATTTGAGGTTCCATCAAGGGAATTTCTGAATGAACAATAGAATCTATTCTTTCCTCATTCCCGGCTTGGACCACTCCATCCGAGCACTCTGGCAAGAATTCGACGACCCATCCGCTGGCAACCGTGGTTACTTCGGTACAGAAAATACCGAAAGGGAAATAGCGCCGAATGCTAGTCCGATAAGACACATTGGCGACCGCTTGATTGGGACGCAACCAGGCCTCTTTTATTAAACTGTTATACGCATTTGCAGTTTGCTGTTCACTCGACATACCTCCTATGCCCAAAATATAAACAGATTGTTCCTTCGCCGAAACGGGTCTCACATACTTAAAATTGCCTTGGTTTAAAGAAACTGACGGGGTAATCGTCAAATGATGTGTCCCCAAACAAGCAGTCAGAAGGACAGGCAGAAGAAAGAATAGTAATACTTTTTTCATAAACTTTGTGTTTTGCTCCGCAGGGGCGCCAGTGCGGAAAGTTAATATCAATATGTACACCCGGGATTTCCAGGTCAACAAAGATATAACATCTTATTGACTTTACAAATCTGATTATAGCAACAGATTCGGGTCATGTGGACAAAAAGTAGGATGACAACGGCAACGGTCGGGAGCGAGGAGAGCCTTCTCCACCGATCTGTAGTCGCCGGAGGGCGTATATCCCCGGCGGCGGTGCCGATGGTGGGGATCAGATGGAATCTAAAAGACGGCAGACCATTTCATAGGAGATTCCCGAAACGCGGGCAATCTGCCCCGGGTCTGCCGAAAAACGATAGCGGATTTGTTTCAGAAGTTCTGACAGTTCCGACTCCAGCAGGTCGGAAATATTCTGTTTTCTAAATAGGGATAGGCACAGGCTTTTCATTCCAGAAAGAACCATCTGATCACCAAAAGACGGAGCCTCACGGACAAGTTTCGCTTTGGAGGAATTTTGAAGGAAATAATTCATCCGCTTCGGTGTTCGGAATAAAGATTCAACGAATGCCACATTGACATAGGATGCCGGATCAACAAATCCGTCGTCAATTATCACATAAGATCCTGGAAGAGACAATCTGCTGTGCACATACCGTCGCAACTCTCTGACACCCATATCCCCGACACAGATTCCCTTGGGGGTTTGAATACGGAAGAATACATTCCCGGTTCCCCAGGGATAATCCGCCGGATTTAAAGAGATATTGGCTCCGACGCAATTCATTTGAACATAGGCGATACCTTTCTCCAAGGACTCCCCGTCCAAAAAGAGTTCACGGATATCGATGCCGTTATTGAGCAGAAGCGATTGGGAGCCATACTTCTTGGAATAGCGTTGGGAATACAGTTTCTTGAAGCGATTGATAAAAGTTTCTGCATCGTGCTGTGAACAAGAAAGAACGAAATGAACGTGGTTAGACATTAAAATGAAAGAGAGGATGTTCACTGGCATAGATGCCGCCAGCAAGGGCGGGATGTTCATCCCCGTTCTGAAATCCTCATCATCTTTGAACCACAATCTATCGGTAAGATGATCCGTTGTTACAAGCCAGAATTGCATAATAATCCCATACGATTAAAAATTTCAGCCCGGCAAGTGCAAAGATATTAAATATCCTTTTAATGTCAAGGTAAGATTATCCTCATTCTTCGCAAGAGAAATTCGGCGACACACGCTACAAGTGTGTCCGGTCCCTATTTCTGAATGGGGACCGGGCACGAAAACCCCGGAAAACTGTGTCCAGTCCCCTTTTCCGGACGGGGACCGGGCACACCCAACTTTCGAGGTACTATTCTACAAACCTTTCAGGGGATTGGTGTCGAGGGTGGTCTTGAGGACAGGGGTATTCTGTTCGGAAGAGATTATTTCATGAAGTTTGCGGAAGAGCAAATCCATCGTGTATTGCTCGCTTTCGTAGTGGCCGAGGGCGACGAGCATACGGCCTTCGGCTTCGAAGTAATCGTGGTAGCGAATTTCGCCGGTGACATAGCAGTCGGCTCCGGCGGCGATGGCGTCGGGGATGTATTCTCCGCCGCTGCCGCCGCAGAGGGCCACGGTACGGATGAGCGGGCTGGAAGGCAGGCAATAGCGGAGGTGGGGCGCGTTGAATACGGCCGCGAGGGTGCGGACAAAGTCTTCGGCAGGGACAGGTTGTGGCAAGACACCGATCACGCCGCTGCCGGGAAAGGCCGATGGGCAAGCGGCGGGGGCTGCAGAAGCGGAGGATGTAGCGGAAACGAGGGTTGTAGAAGTGGAGGGCGTAGCGGAAGCGGGGGCAGCGGCGAGGGGGACAAGAGGACGAACTTCCTGAAGCCCGAGGCGGGAGGCCATTTCCCAGGAGACGCCGCCGGGGGCGTTGTCGAGGTTGGTGTGGGCGGCATACAGGGCGATGCCGAGGCGCAGGGCTTTGGCGACGCAACGTTGCTGATAGGTGACGCCGCTGACATTTTTGAGCGGACGGAAAATCAGCGGATGATGCGAGACGACCAAGTTGCAGCCGCGTGCGGCGGCTTCGTCGATGACGGCTTCGGTGATGTCCAGGCAGACAAGCACACCCGTGACCACGGCATCGCGTCCCAACGGCAAGCCCGTCTCATCAAAAAGTCCGACCTGCAGGCCGCTGTTGTCATACTCTTCCTGCCACGCCAAGGGAGAAAAGCGCTCCAACGCATCAATAATATTTCCTATAGTCATATCTCAAATATCTTACAAGATTCATCAAAAATAACCATCTTCCTTCCCAGCCATCTCTGCCACCTAAATAAAAGCCAAGGGGATGTACAGATCCCCAGTCGTCAGTCATACCTCAAAGAGGACGGCTTGACAAAGTTACTACTATATCTTCAATAAACAAAACCGTCTACCAGAACGGAAGGGAAAGTGTCGCCGGTCTACCCTTCCGAACCGAGACTGGGAACGAAAAGAAGGAATGCAACAGATGCCCGGTCGTGGCCGGGCACGACGCGAAAGATGATGGGAGGGCTCGAGGCCGGGCATGACGCGAATGATGGTGGGAGAACTCGGGGCCGCAGAAGGGAAATACACAAGGATATTGCGGGGGGGGCAAACAGCAATGTGAGCGGAGTCCTCGAAGAGGCAACAGCCGACCGGGCGAAGGTTGGAAAACAGTCAAAGAGGCCGACCTATTTTGTCGACCTCCTTAATGTAAAACAACTGGAGCGGCTACGAGAGTCGCTCCAGCGGAATCAGTATGTAGTTTGTAAAGTCAATTACTCGACGACGAGGGTGTCGGCGGGAACAGCGATAACTTCCTGTTCGACCACTTCCTCGACGACCACGGCTTGCTCGGCTTCCTTGGCTTCACGGGCTTTCTTCAAAGCGGCGGGGTCAGCCAGAAAAACATATTTGCAGATAAAGAGGGCAGCGAGAATCCACATCATCGGGCTGATTTCTTTGAACTTGCCGGAGAGGGCATAGAGCACCACATAAGCGATGACACCGATGAGGATACCATCAGAGATGCTGTAGGAAAGGGGCATCAGGATGAGGCAGAGGAAAGCAGGGATGCTCTCGCGGTAGTTGAGCCAGTTGACTTCCGTGACCGGGTTCATCATCATCATACCCACGATAATGAGGGAGGGAGCCGTAGCGGCGCCGGGGATGGCGAGGAAGACCGGGGAGAAGAAGAGGGCGATGACGAAGCAGATCGCCGCGACAAAAGCGGTGAGACCCGTACGGCCACCGGCACCGACACCCGCTGCACTTTCAACGTAGGTCGTAGTGGTGGAGGTACCGAGGCAAGCGCCGCAAACGGTACCGACCGCATCAGCCATAAAGACCTTCTCAGCGTCCTGGATGTTGCCTTTTTCATCGATCAAACCGGCTTTCGCAGCCACGCCGACCACCGTACCCATCGTATCGAACATGTCGATGAAGAGGAAGGTGAACACGACGACCACCATATCGATGGTGAAAATCTGGTCCCAGCCGACAAACTGACAGAAGATGGGCTCCACGCTGTCGGGGGTCTTCACAACACCCGTAAACTGGGTGAGTGCCGCACCGGTAGCAGGGTCCTTGATAAACATACCGATGATGGCCGTGGCGAGGATACCGAGGAGGATACCGCCGCGGATGTGCAACATCACGAGGGTGCAGGAAATCACCAAGCCGATGACGGCCAGAAGGGCTTTGCCTTCGGTGAGTTTACCCAAACCTACGAGGGTGGCGGGATTGTCCACGATAATGCCGGCGCTCTGCAGGCCGATGAAGGCGATGAAGAGACCGATACCGGCGCCGATGGCGTGTTTCAATGACACGGGAACGGCGTTGAGAATCCAGGAACGGACCTTGGTGACGGACAAGATGATAAAGATGATACCTTCAATGAGGACAGCGGTGAGGGCGAACTGCCAAGGGTATCCCATGCCGAAACAGACGGTAAAGACGAAGAAGGCGTTCAGGCCCATACCCGGAGCCAGCGCGAAGGGTTTCTTGGCATAGATGGCCATCACGAGGGTAGCGATGATGGCGGCCAGCGCGGTAGCGGTGAAAACGGAACCGACGGGCATCGTGCCGAGGGCGCCGAAAATCATCGGGTTGACGGCCAGGATGTAGGCCATCGTGAGGAAGGTGGTGATACCCGCGATAATCTCGGTGCGGATATCGTTCTTCATCGGGTCAAAGCCAAAGGCTTTTGCGAGAAATTTGTTCATAATAATATTATAAAAGGTTTAGGTTTTAGAATACCCATTTGACACCGAGGCAAGGACGGGCCATGAAGTTCTTGATACCGCCAAAGCTCCAAGCAAGTTCGACCTCACCACCGATATTGAGGTTCGGGCAACCAAAGTGCTGGCCGACAGCATACCAAATCTGAGGCTCGGAAATCAGGACAAAATGGGAGAGTTCATCCGCTCCACATTGTCCCCAGGTGCCATCATCCAATTTCTTGATTGGATGCACGAAATGATCTTCACCCCAGAAATCAAGGAAACCGCTGAAGCGAAGGCCCGGAGCACCGAAGAGATCCTGCATACCCCACACGAAGGTAAACTGGAGAGGGACCATAGTCTGATGGTTATCTTCCACAACGGGGAGTCCCATAGCATCAACCTTACCCCAATTTCCCGTCGGATAAAGAATGTGTTTATAAAGGAGTTTAAAGTTGAAGCAGTTCTTGTAGTCGCTGCTGTGAAGGAAATAGTCCAAACCGGCGAGGAACGCGTGATTGATTCCAAAACCATTATACACGCCGCCATTATACTCGACTTGAACACTGAGGTCCTTGACTGCGGAGTTCTGCCAGAAATTCAAGCAACGGGCAATCTCCCAATAGGTACCCGACGGAGATTTGGAAGCATCACCTTTTACAGGGAAGTCATGGTCAACAAAGAAGAAGGTGTTTCCCCAAGGATCACTGTAGAAACCTTCTATGGTCGTAGTCACATAGTTGCGGTCTACGCCGAGGTCATAGAACAACTGGATGTTGGTGGAACCATTGAACATGGTTTTGGGGGCTTCGCCGTCAGCAGCAAAAGCCGACACTGAAAGGGTAAGAACCGCAATCAGGGAAAGAATAGTTTTTTTCATAATAAAAAAAAGTATTAAGGATTAATAAAAAATTATGCATCGTGTTCGGTGAGACTGAGAATGCTGTAGGTCTCGGCATCCTTGGGATAGATGTCGATCTTGGGCACATCCGTCAGGTCGATATTGAAACTCATATAGATGGCTTTGGGATGGAAGCGGTTGACTAGGCGGTAGGTGGCCGAGACGGTGCCGCCGGTGGCGAGCAGGTCGTCGTGAATCAGCACTACGTCGTCATTGGTGATGGCGTCGGCGTGAATCTCGATGGAATCCTTGCCATATTCCTTTTGGTAGGACTCGGAAAGTTTCTCCGCAGGCAGTTTGCCCGGCTTGCGGGCCATAATGAAACCGGCACCCAGACGCAAGGCGAGGGCGGCGCCGGCGATGTAGCCCCGGGACTCCACACCCACGACCTTGGTGATGCCTTTGTCTTTGTAGTGTTCGTAGAGGTCGTCCACGAGGATTTTCAGGCACTCGGCATCCTTGAACAAGGTGGTGACATCAAAAAAGACAATTCCTTTGATGGGGTAATCGGGAATCGTTCTCAGATGAGCTTTCAGTTTTTCTTTGTCAGTCATTTTATTGAATAATTTTTTGGATTCGGTTGGCATCTTCTATCAACGAGCGGAGTTTCGGGCCGTTGGCCGAAGCGATGGCGGAACGGAACTGGGCGAGATAATCGCTGTACGCGTCGATGACGGGAAGAAGGTTTTCTCGGTTGTTTTCAAAAATGGGCACCCACATATCGGCGTTGCTCTTGGCCAGGCGTGCGGTGGAAGAAAAACCGCCGGAAGCCAGGTCGAAAATATGCTTGTCGTCTTTCTCCTTGTCGAGGACCGTGAGGGCCAAGGAGAAGGAAATCACGTGGGACAGGTGGGAGACATAGGCCGTGTGGATATCGTGCTGGGCGGCGCTCATCTGCACGGTACGCATCTTGAGGGCGTCGTACAGAGCCTCGACGCAGGCCAGCGCGTCGGCATCGGAATCCTGCGCGTCGCAGATAATGCCGGCTTTGCCTTCAAACAGGCCTTTGCGGGCGGCCCGGGGGCCGGAGTATTCGGTGCCGGACATCGGATGACCGGCGACGAAACGGCCTCGGAGGGGGTGGTTGCGGACGGCGTCGACGAGAGGCTGCTTGACGGAGCACACGTCGAGCACAACGGGAAGGGATGCCCTGGCCGCAATGCGGTCCAAAATCTCCGGCAGCAGGGCTGCGGAGGCGGAGGCGGGGATGGAAAGAAGGATGAGATCGCTTTGGGCGACCAGTTCCTCTAACGAAACAATGCGGTCCACTATCCCCAATCGCAGGGCCGCGGCCGCATTGTCAGCGTTTTTATCTGTTCCGAGAAGCGTGTCGGCAAAGTGGCAAGTCCGTATATCGAGGGCCATCGAGCCTCCGATAAGACCTGTACCAATCAGACCGACCGTCCCCCAGGAACTCATACCGTCAGAATATCTTTTTCTTTGGCAGCAATCAGTTCGTCAATTTTTTTGACGGCGGCGTCCGTTTCTTTCTGAGCGGCGGCTTCCTGATCTTTTTCGACATCTTCAGGAAGACCTTCTTTCTGCAATTTCTTGAGGGCCTCGATCACGTCACGACGGGCATTGCGTACGACCACTTTGGCATTCTCTCCAGCCGCACGGGCTTTCTTGATCAACTCTTTGCGTCTTTCCTCGGTGAGGGGCGGAACATTGCAGCGGATGGTCTCACCATTGTTCTGCGGGGTGAAGCCGATGTTGGCGTCCATAATGGCTTTCTCGATGACGGGAATCATCTTCTTTTCCCACGGCTGGATGGCAATGGTCTTGGCGTCGGGAACGGTGATGGAAGCCACCTGCGCGATGGGCATCATCGAACCATAATAATCCACGAGCACATTGTTGAACACCATCGGGTTGGCTTTGCCGGCCCGGTAGGTTTTCAAATCTTCTTCGAGGAAATGCACAGCGCCGGCCATTTTGGTCTTCGCGCCTTCAATCAATTCTTTGGCTTTTTCTATCATAAAACGAAACCTTTTTGAGGATTGTTTCTAACAATCCGCGAAGATACAAATTTTTAAAAATTCCGCCAATTTTTTTCAACTGTTTCCCAAATGTTCCCGAATACGTTTCTTGCTGGTGGAGAACATATAAAACCACAGGCCGACGAACAGCGCGATGGCGGAAGTCGAGCCTCCGACAGCATCCGAGGTCATCAGAAGAGCGTCGAACAGGCCGTGCAGCAGGACGGGAACAAGCAGGGCGAGGGCGAAATTCCACACGCGGCCGCCGGGGTTTCCAAATACCGCTTTAGAGTAGAAATACCCCATTGTGACGGCAAAGAAGAAGTGACCGGGGATGGACAGGATGGCACGCAACAAACCAATTTCGCGCCAGGCTTCCACATTGGAAAAGAGATAGCCTATATTCTCAAATGCGGCGAACCCCATCCCGACGCAGACCGCATAGACGATGCCGTCAATATATTCGTCAAAATAAGGATTCTTTCTCAGAAACAGCCAGAGACAGAAGAGTTTGGCAACTTCCTCAGGCAGACCGGCTGTTAGAAAAGCATTCCAAAAAGCGCCGAAAGCCGTGGTAGGATCCGCAATGGTCACCATTGAAATGGCGGGGCCAAAAACCCAAAGCACGATGAACACGGAAAGAATGCCGTAGCCAAAGGCTTTCAGCAATTGACGGACCGGTTCCCGCTGGTATTTGTCTTTCCTATAAATATAATAAATGAGCACGAAGGCGGGCAATACCGCCGCAATCAAGATTTTTAAGACTTCAGGCATTGTTTTTCAGGTTAGATGCAGAAATGCTACTCAATACAAGAGGTCAGGAGTTTGGCCGAAGGAGTGGAGGGGGTGAGGGAAAGAAATTGGGCGGTGGCGGGCACGAGGACCGTTTCGCCCTGGCGGACGATCACCTGCGACTCTTCCGTCGCGAGCGTCGCCTCGCCGGCCAGACACATCACCACCACGAAAGAATCCAAGCCACTCAAATCCTTGCGAACTGACTGATTCAAGTCCCACAGAGAAGTCGTGAAATACGGGCAGCTCACCAACTTGACCTCCTGATTCAAAGCCGGGGCATAAGCCGTCCGGTAATCCGGATAGACCGTATAGTCGATAGCATCTTTGGCTTGCTCGGTATGCAGCTGACGCGGCTTTCCGTCCAGACCGAGGCGGCCGTAGTCATAGATGCGGTAGGTGATGTCGGAGGTCTGCTGAATCTCCGCGATGAAACAGCCCGAGCAAATCGCGTGGATGCGGCCGGCAGGCAGGAAGAACACGTCGCCGGGAGCCACATTATAACGGGCCAGCACCTCGGTGATGCTGTCGTCCGCCACCCTGCGTTCGTATTCCGCCGGGGTGATGGCTTGCGAAAGGCCGGACAGCAGGTGCGCGTCCTTGTCCGCGTCCACGACATACCACATTTCGGTCTTGCCTTTGGAACCGTTGTGACGAACCGCCGCCAACGCGTCGTTGGGATGCACCTGAATGGAAAGGTCCGCCTTCGCGTCGATGAATTTAATCAACAGTGGGAATTGCGCGCCGGTGGCCGCATAGACCTTTTCTCCCAGCAGAGCGCCTTTGAATTCCTCCGCCAGCGAAGTGATGCTTCTTCCGGCATAACGGCCTTCTGACACCAGCGTTTCCTTGCCCGGAACTGCGCTGATTTCCCAGCTTTCTCCGATGTTTTTCTGAGCGGTTTCCACGCCCTTGTACGGTGCGATTTTCTCGCCGCCCCAGACCAGGCTCATCAGCAGCGGGGCAAATTTCAAGATTTCCATTTTCAATTCGTTTTCAGTCTTGCAAAGATACTAAAATTTCGCTATCTTGCACAACAATTTCAACGCCTATGCAAGCTCTTATCCGCCGTTTCAATTTCATCCCCGTTCTGGCCACCTTTTTCGTCATGGGCTTCTGCGATGTGGTCGGCATCGCCACCAGTTATGTCAAACAGGATTTTGGTTTGAGCGAAACCGTCGCAGGGTTCATTCCCTCGATGGTATTCATCTGGTTCCTGCTCTTCTCCGTCCCCGCCGCCCTGCTGATGAACCGCTTCGGACGCAAGCGGATGGTCCAACTCAGCAATGCCGTCACCTGCCTCGGAATGTTGATTCCGCTTGTTTCTTACAGTTTTCCGGCCGTGATGGCGGCCTTCATCCTGTTGGGCGTGGGGAACACCTTGCTGCAAGTCTCCCTCAATCCCCTGCTGACCAATGTCGTCAGCGGAGACAAATTGTCGTCCTGCCTTACCGGCGGTCAGGTCATCAAAGCCTTGTCGTCTTTCTGCGCCCCTTTCCTCGCGCTGTGGGCCACGAGTATGCTGGGCAATTGGAAATACTTGTTCGCCATCTACGCGGCCATCACCTTGCTCTCCTTCCTACTGCTGGAACTCACGGAAATCCCCCGCGAACCCGCCCAGTCCGGCGGGACCTCCGTCGGAGAGGCCTTCGGCCTGCTCAAGGACAAGGTCGTGCTGCTGTTCTTTTTGGGAATTTTCTTTATCGTCGGAGTGGATGTGGGCACCAACACCGTTTCGGCAAAATTGCTGATTGAGCGTTGCGGTCTGGCGGTGGAGAAGGCCTCGCTGGGCGCCAGCATTTATTTTATCGCCCGTACCATCGGGGCTTTTGTGGGAACCTTCCTGCTGAGCCGAATCAATGATGTCAGGTATATGCGTGTGAATATCGTTCTCGCCTGCGGAGCGATGGTCCTGCTGTTCTTCGCCCCCTCGCTGCCGCTGATTCTGGCGGGAATCGCCGGCGTAGGATTCTTTTGCTCCAGCGTCTTCTCCATTTTGTTCTCCCAAGCGCTGAAAGCCCGTCCGGAAAAGAGCAACGAAATCTCCGGATTTATGATTACAGGCGTGTGCGGAGGGGCCGTGATTCCGCCCCTGATGGGTGTCGCGGCGCAGGCGATGGGCAGCCAGAGCGGGTCGCTGGCTGTCATTTCCTTATGTTTGGGCTATCTGTTCTATTGCGCCTTCGCGCTCGGACGCCGGTAAGCGGCCGCAAGTCTCCCGACCTCCGTTAAGCCGCCTCAGGGATTAAATCGGACATAGGCGCGAATCACCATACAACGCTCGCCCTCGCGCAGGGGACGGATGGTGAAGGCGTTCAGGCACGCGGGTATGATGAAAGTCTCGGCGTAATGGACCTCGAAAGGCGGGAAAGCACCGTCCGGACTCTCCACCACGGCGGCCTCCCCTTCCACCAGATTGAGTACCTGCACGCTATCGCGGGTATGGAAGGGCGCGGCTTTGGTGAACTCCATCCGACGGGATTCGATAAATTCAGCGGGATGCAGGCCTGTCCGGATTTCCTTCCAGCCGTCGCCCTCAGCCACCTCCTCGAAATGATTGATCAGGTTTTCGCGGGCATAATCGGTGTCGCGCTCCCATTGAATCACGTGACTGCCGCGTTCCACATTGATGGGGCGCGGTTTTCCGTCCAGTCCGAGACGGTTCCAGTCCCAGAGTTTGAATGTGAAGATATTGGGGGTCGAACTGATTTCCAAGACCATCGCGTTGGCCCCGGAACAGTGGATGGTCCCGCCCGGAATCAAGAAATGGTCGTGCTTCTTGGCCGGCCAGCGGTTGACATATTTTTCCGCATCGAAACTGATTTCGCCCCGCTGCGCCGCGCGCAAATCGGACAGCATCGCCTCCTTGTCCACATTTTTCTTCACCCCAAGGTACACGGTCGCACCCTCGTCCGCATCCAGCAAGTAGTAACTTTCATCTTGCGTGTAGGGCATTCCAAATTGTTCCCGGATGAACTGGGTGGTCGGATGGACTTGTAAACTCAGATTGCCGCCGCCCATCGTGTCCAAAAAGTCGAAGCGGATGGGAAAATCTTTGCCGAAACGGCCTTCAACGGGCACGCCGAGCAATTCGCGGGTATGGAGCAGGACGAGGTCTTGGGAAGGGAATTCCACTTTCACTCCCCCAACTTCCAGCAGCAGGCTGTTCTCCTCGGGGACGCAGTCAAAACACCAGCCGAAATTGCTGACGCTTCTGTCAAGGTTGCAGACCTCTTTCATCCATTGACCGCCCCAGGGAGCCGGGTCGAAGAACGGAACCACCCGGAAGGGCTTGCGGGCTGTCAAGGCCATTCCCCGTTGGAAAGTGTCCGCGTCAATCAATTTGGGATTTCCCTCGGCGTTGGTGTCCAACCACCATTGCACCCGGGGGAAAAGTTCGTCCTTATAATAATCCAAAGCGCGCCAGTCGATGAACAGACCCCGTTTGTATTGAATGGAAACGGCGTCGCTCCGGTTGTCCACACCCAATCCGCAGACCCGGTGGGCGCGGAAACGCTGCTGAATCTCCCAGCGGGCCATATCGGCGTACACCAGGCAGGCATCCTCCCCCGCCAGCATCGCAGCGCCCGGACCGACAATGAGCGTATTCGTCTTCAGGTCGGCTTTCGCCTGCGCCAATTTATCGGCATCGAAGAAATCCCTAAGCCGCAAGGGGGACACATAGCCGAACAACACATCGTCCGTCATAAAACGCCCGGTCAATTCGCGGACTTGTGCCTCGGATTTCATCAATTCGCGGGTACGGACCAGGGTGGAATAATTGTTCTTGAGGCCCTCGATGATTTCCTCTTCGAACACGCCCGTATAGCAATCGATGGCAAGTATGCCGGGCTTGAGCGAGGCGAATTGGGCGGAAATGGCTTCCCAACCTATCCAGAGCGGACCTTCGACCGCCGTGGCCGGGAATTTATCGTAGTTGGATTTTCTCATAAACTATTTTGTTTAACGGCAGACGGGAGGAACGGAAGCATCCCAGCAGTCGGAGGGTTGGTCGGAAAGAACGAGGTCGAGCGTTCCGCCCTGATAGATTTCGTCGCGATAGAGCCAGCAATGGTCCAAAGACTTTCCGTTGAACTTCGCCGACTGGACATAATAGCGACCGGACCCGCCGCCGTGCGTACGGATGGTCAGCGTCTTGCCGGAAGCGTTGAAGGGGCTCAGGCGAATGACGATTTTGTCGAAAGCGGGGCTACCCAATTGGTAGGTAGGCCGCTCCGGCGCTCCGCCCTGCACATCGAACAGCCCCATCGAGGAGAGTACAAACCAAGAACCGAGTTGGCCCTGGTCTTCATCCTGTCCGTAACCGTATCCGTGTTCCCCGTCCGTACCATAGAATTCCTCGCAAATCAGCCGCACCCATTTCTGGGTCAAAGCCGGCTGACCGGAGAAATTGAACAGCCAAGGAATGTGGAGACTGGGCTGGTTGCCGTGGTTGTAGGGACTGCTCAAGCCGGAGAAGGCGTAGGCCGTCTTGCCGCCGCCGAAGATGCTCTTGCGGGCCTCGGTGAAGATGGAATCCAAGCGTTCATTGAACACTTCCGCCCCCATCCGGGTGACCAGAGAATCAGGGTTCTGCGGCACAAAGTAGGTATATTGCATCGCATTCCCCTCTTGGAAACCGCGCCAGGACTCCAAGGGGTCGAAAGGCTCGATAAAAGCGCCACCGGGCACACGCGGACGGACCATTTTGCAGCCGTCGTCGAAAAGTTTGGCCCAGCCGTCGGAAAGACCCATCAACTGACGGTAATCGTCTTCCTTACCCAACTGTTTGGCCATTTGGGCCGTGGCGTAGGCGCTGAAACCATATTCAAGGGTATGGGAAACGGAGAAAGTCGCTCCTCTAGAATCCGCCACCCAGCCGTCGACATAGGGGACATAGCCGTCTTTGACGAAGCGTTCCACATCCATTTTTCCGGCGCCCGGGATGCGGTCCGTCCATTCCAGATTGTCCTTGCGGGCCGCCGCGTACATCTTGTCGATATCATAGGAACGGATGCCGCTGTTGTAGGCCCCGGCGAAAGCCACGCTGACCATATTGGTGCCCACACCGGACACATAACGGCTGCAGGCGATACCGTCGCCCAGCCATCCCGCGTCCTGATAGACCAGCAGTTGACTCGACACCCAGTCGTTGTAGTACTCCGGCCAAGCCAGCGCCCAGAGCGGAGTGAGGTTCCAGTAACCGCCCCAGATAGCGTCGGTGTTGTAGTGGTTGTGAACCGGCGTACCATCCTCGTTCAGAGGAATCTGCCCGATCGTTCCGTCGTTGCGGGGATAGGCCCCGTTGCAGTCGCTGGCCAAGCCACGGCCCAGCAAGGCGTGATACAGACCGGTGTAGAATTTATTTTTGTTTTCCTGCGTTCCGCCGCTGACAGCCAGTTTGGAAAGTTCGTCCTGCCAAATCTGATGCGCCGCATCGCGAACCTCGTCGAAGGACAAGCCATCGGTCGCTTCCGCAGAAAGCGCATCCGCCGAACCCAAGACTTCCGTCTCAAAATTCTTGCGCGCGTTATCGACAGAGGTATAGGAAAGACCCAGACGGACGGTCACCTGCTCCTGATTGGGATAATCCAGGCAGAGGACGGCTCCGGGCCCTTGGGCGACAGGAAGTTTGTCCTCCAGCGCCGCACTTTCTCCCAGTGGACCGCCCACGGTGAAGGTGCTCACACCCGCAGGGGCCGCCGACAGGTCTCCATAGAAAAACATCGACACGGAAGCCCCGCTTTGGTAGCGTTTGACATATTCGGGCTCGGTCACCACATAGCCCCAGAGATGCTTGCCGTCGGTCTCGGCCTTCGCGTCGCGAACCGCTCCACTCTCGCCCTGACGCGTACCTATATTAATAAGGATATGACGGTCCGTCGAATCCAACGCGGGCTGCGATTCTGAATCGGAGGGCGCCGCACCGAAGGTGAATCGCTGGTAGGCCACCCGCTTGGTAGCGGTCAATTCCACTTTCGTCGCATAATCGCTCAAAACCACTTTGTAATAACCGGGGTGGGCTTCTTCGTCCGCTTTTTCGAAACGGGAACGCCAGCCCTCATCGGGATTTTCCAGCAATCCAGGAACGGTTTTGACGGGTCCGCAGACGGGCATCAGCGCCAGACCACCGACCTGGAATTCGTGAAAACAAGGGAAACCGTCGATGGAACGATGCGTATCCTCATAGCCCACGGCCTCCCAGCCGTCCTTGTTGCCATAGGTGCCGTTGGTGGAGGCGCCCAGTTTGGCCATGCCAAAGGGCAGCGCGGCCGGCGTATAGACGAACCAGCGGCTGTGCACGGTGCCAATATTGGGGTTGACATACGCGGTGTAATCTTCCTGGCTCGTACTGCACGCGAGCAGCGCCAGAAGCGGAAGGAAAAAGAGTGATTTTTTCATAAAATTTGATGTTTTTCAAAGATAATCAAAAAAGTATAGCTTGTATGCACAAATCCGGAATGCGTACTAATTAAGCATAAAATCGTACAAAATTATGCGTGCATATTCCTAACTTTGCATTGTTGAAAAATGCCAAAACAAATTCAAAACAATATGAAAAAAGACAAAATGAAATTGTACGAAACACCCGTCAGCCGGCTGGTGCCTGTCTCGGCGGAAATCGTATTCTGCGGCCCCAGCACCGGGGAGGCTTTTTCCGGTCAAATCGAGTATGACAGCGACAATGGCTGGGAAACGGATCTTTAATCATCAATCTTCTATGATTATGAAAACTTTGAGACTACTGACAGTAAGCGCATTGGCGCTGATAACGCTGGCTGCTTGCCAGAAAGAAGCCCCCGAAAATCCTGCTTCCGACTCGGGGAACAAGCAAAAAATGACCTTTACCGCCCAGGGAGAGGATGCCGGCACGCGGACTGCCCTCGCTTCCGACAACCATATCCTCTGGAATATGACGGACAACATCACCGTATTCTCCGCCGGTGTAGGTTCCATATATACCGTGGAGAGTCTGAGTGAAGATGCCCGCAGTGTCACATTCAGCGGTATTTCCACTCTGTTCGACACTTATTACGCCCTCTATCCCGCGTCCAATACCGCGAGCATTTCCGGCGACGTCATCACGGCTACGCTCTCGGGCACGCAGGTGGCAACTACCGGCAGTTTTGCCGACAAGACCAATCTGGCGGTGGCCAAGTCCTCCGACAGCAACCTTTTATTTAAGAATGTAGGCGCGTTGATGGCCATTACGGTTCGCAACAGCGGACTGACCGGCATTTCGGTGGAAAGCATCGGCGGTGAAGCCCTGGCGGGAACCGCCCAGATCGCCTACAACGACGGCGAACCGAGCGTGACGGTGACCTCCGCGCTGACAAAGGTGACCCTTTCCGGTTCCTTCGAAGCGGGACAAACCTACTATTGCACAGTATTCCCCGGCAATTTTGCTTCCGGCCTCCGCATCACCTATCAGAAGGACGGTTACAAAGCCGTGTATGCCGACAGCAAAGCCGTCGATGTCGCCCGCAACAGCAATTACCTGTTGGCCGACTTCACGGTGCCTGACAGCGACTGGCGCGCCGACGAAGCTTTCGCTGTGGGCGACGCCGTCCGCATCCGCAATTCCGCCGAAGATGGACAGGCGCTCTCTTACATCCCGGCAGACTATTGGAACACCTCGACGGACCACTACCTGAACGACGGTACGTATAACTATGAAATCTTCACCCGTCTGACAGCCGGACAGAAATTCTATTTCCAGAGTGAAGGCAACTATCTCTTTGCCCTGAATGCGGAAGGAACGCAGGTCGCGGGCATCAAGAAAGACTCGCAGGCCGATTACGCCGCTCCCGCGGACGGAATCTATCGCATCCGTATGGTGTTGCCTTCCGGCACCGCTGCCGTACAGCAGATTTCCCGCCTCGCGTACTCTCAGTATTCCGTGCTGGGCGCCGACCTCAACTATGTAGGAAACGGCGTTTGGGAATACAAGGACCTGTCAATGCGCAGAAATTCCCAAAGTTGGAACAACCGCTACAAATTCGTCTTCCATTTTACGGATGAAAGCACAGCCTACTATGGCCGTTGGAGCACCAACAAAGGCAACCCCACCTACGGAACGACGAGCGATGACTACTTCTATGTCCAGCCCTGTGACAACAGCGACAATTGGGAACCTTGCTTCAAGTTCCCCTCTGTTTGCGAGGTCGACGAGGACCGATATTACGGCGATCTGACCGTCACGATGAACAACAGCAACAGCCATTACACGCATAGCATCACCAACGTACGCGACAGCCAAAACCTGCCCGATATCACCCCGGGAGAAAACATCTTCATCGGAGGGAGCACCGAGGCCGGGCAAAAGATGGTTTATGTCGGGGCTAGCGGATACTATAATACGGCGATGAACAACTTTGGCGACGCCTCCAACATCGACACCGACGCCATTGGCGACTATGACTATGAAATCTATACGCGACTGACGGCCGGAGAAAAAATTTACTTCTCCACCGCCGACGGCAGCAAATATTTCGCCCCGGTCTCCGACGGGAATGCGATGGCGAAAATTGCCGCCCCTAAAAAAGCGTCTTATACGGTCAAGAACGATGGCATCTGGCGCATACGGGCTAATTTTGCCACAGGCAAATGCTGCATCCGCCGCATCGATCAGGTCCGAGTGGAACTCCAATACCACAACAGCGTCAATTATTCGCTGAATTACATCGGCAACGGTGTCTGGAGCAAAGAGGACCAGGTCATAGAATGGGGTGTGGAGAGTTGGGACGCCCACTTGAGACGCTATATCTTGAAGATGTGGTTCAACAAAGACCACAATGGAGACAGCATCGATGTATGGCAGGTGTTCGGCTCCACGACCAACAAAGGCAACGCCCGTCCCGCACAGGATGACGATGGTTCATATTGGAATCTCCAACCGTATACGGGCCAAAACTGGGAGCAGATCTTCGTCTATGGTTCCTGGATGACGGACGACGACCACAACGGACGTTATACCGCCACAGTCAGCGCCTATATGAATGACACCTACGGTCATTACACCCATCGTTTCACCGATGTGAAAGACACGCTGCAATAGCCGTTGACCCAACGGAATGGAAAGAAGAGTACGATTGCCGAAAATCGTACTCTTTTTTCATATTTTCGTACTACGGATAGACTCCCATTCCATACCTTTGCATCGTAAAAATGCGAATAAAAGAAACGATGATACGCAAAAAAATATTCAATCGCTACGAGCAGCCCCGGTGCTTCACACTGAACACGGATGCCGAGCTGGTGTTCTGCGACCCGAGCATGAGCGAGGGTTATGAGCAGGATGATGACTATGATGATTGGGATTAAAATGAAAGAGACGATGAAAACAGTACGCATTTTAATGTTAGCGGCACTGAGCCTGTCGCTCTTTGCCTGTCAGAAAGAAACGGCGGAAAAAGAATCCGTTTTACGCGAAAAGGTGGCGATGACCTTTGACGGCAATGTGGACGAGGACACGAAAACCTCGCTGGAAGGACTGAACATTCGCTGGTCGAGCAGCGACAACATCACCATTTTCGCAGACGGGGACGCCAACGAATTCCTGGTCAAGAAGGTGGCGGAAGGCGGCAAGTCGGCCACTTTCCAAGGATATGCCGCCGTCACGGACACTT
The DNA here is from genome assembly GCA_902784785.1 of uncultured Bacteroidia bacterium. Classification (GTDB taxonomy): domain Bacteria; phylum Bacteroidota; class Bacteroidia; order Bacteroidales; family UBA932; genus Cryptobacteroides. The sequence goes on along the minus strand of CACZWF010000003.1, from coordinate 19,705 downwards.
ACTATGCTTTGTCGCCCGTGCAGGAGATGGCCAGCATCAGCGGAGGCGTGATCACCGCGCGCATTGACGGAGAGCAGACCGCCGTCGCCAATTCCTTCGGAGCGGAAGCCAATGTCTCCATCGCCCAGACGGGCGGAAGCCGCTTGGACTTCAAGAATGTCGGCTCTCTGGTCAGCATCACCTTGGGAGACGATGCCGACAATGACAACATCACGGCCATTGAAATCACCTCCAAGGACGGCACACCGCTCGCCGGTCAGGTGAACATCACCTACAACGAAGGCGTGCCCGAACTTTCCACCCTCAACGGCTCCCCCACCGTCCGTCTCTCTGGAGATTTTGAAAAAGGCAACACCTACTATTTCGTCGTTCTTCCGGGAACGCACGCCGGCGGTCTCACCCTGACGTTCTACAAACCGGGATACAAGGCGGTGTACAACAACAGCAATTCCGCCACATTCACACGCAACAAATACAGAAGTTTCGGAAAAACGCCCTTTAATCCCCAGAGTTCCGGCAAATGGTCCGGATCGGATTTTGTCGTCGGCACGGATATGTACATCGACGGCTTGGGCACTGAAACCGGCCAAAAAGGCGTCTATACGGCGGCGGACGGTTATTGGGATTATACCGAGCAGAGCGGAGGCGACGCCACGGCGTTCTCCGATCAGACCGGGAACTACAATTACGAATGGTTCACCAAGTTGACAGCCGGCAAGAAATACTGGCTGCGGGGCGGCGGACATTATTTCTCCGTCAGTGCGGACGGCAACAGCGTCAGCGAAATCACCGGCCCTTCCGAGGCGGTCGGCACGGTCGCCAGCACGGGTGTGTACCGCATCCGCGTCAATCTGCCCTCCGGCAACGCATATGTGCAGAAAGTCACGGCAGCCTACTACAAACATTGCTGGTCAACTGCCAACAACCGGGAATTGACCTACGCGGGACGCGGTGTGTGGAAGCGGGAACGGATGCCCATCCGCCGCGATTGTAACGATGAATCACATTACGACAACCGGTACAAATTCTATTTCACCATCGGCGGGAATGACCAACAATATGGCACGCGCCACACGACCGACAGCGCGCCGACCAAAGAGAGCGGCAGCACCTATTGGTATCTCCAGCCCTGCGTGACGAACCAATGGAATTCCAAATTCAAACTCCCGTCCTGGCTGGTTGACAATGATCACGACGAGCGCTACCTGGCCGACCTCGTGGTTTATATGAATGCGGAAAAAGCGCATTACACCCACGCGTTTGAAAACGAAGTGGACACACAGGATCTTCCCGGAATTGATGCCGGCGAAAAACTCACCATTCAGAATTCTCCGGAAGCCGGACAGTCATTGGCTTATGTCGGGTCTGATGATTATTGGGCCCCTTCCATCAATCATTCGGACAGCCAATTGGCATCTTACCCCTATGACTACGAGATTTTCACGAAACTGAAAGCCGGGCAGAACTTCTATTTCCAAAATGAAGCAGGAAACAAGTTTTTTGCCTTGGCGACAGGTGGCACAAGCTGGACCGCCCTCGCCAACGCAAGCGCCGCTTCATATAGCGTCGCATCGGACGGCATTTATCGAATCCGCATCAATTCGGACAACAAGAATGCGGAGATCAAGATAATCAGCAATGTGGAATACTCACACAACGGTGTGGGAACACGCAGTCTGACCTATACCCAAAGGGGAACTTGGGGCATCCAAAAAATGCCAATCAAAAGAGGATCGGCCACTTGGGACGATCGGTATAAATTCAAATTTACATTTGGAGACAGTTCGATACAATATTACGGGAGGTGGAGCAACACAGGCGGTTATCCCGTCTATGAAACAATGACTAAATATGGCTATGTTCAGCCGGCAGACAACAATGAATGGGAGCCCGGCTTCAAGTTCCCTGAAGCATACAAAAACATCACCACAGACCGCATATATTGCAATCTGACCTTATATATGAACAACGATGAGGATCACTACACACATGCGGTGACCGATATAATCGATTCTGAGAATCTTCCTGAATTCAGCGTGGGAGACGCGCTGTACATTGGCGGTGAAGGCGCAGCGGAAGCGGGACAAGCCGTTTCTTATATCTCAGACAGTTATTATAACACGGGCGAACTCAATGCCGGAGACGTCGATACGTTCAAAGATGAAACTTATAACTATGAAATTTTCACACAGCTGACCGGTGGCAAGAAAATTCATTTTTATGGGACCAACAATGTGTACTTCACACTCAATGAAGATGGTGACACCCCCACGCAAAGTATAAGTCCGACGGATGGAGATTATCTCGTACCCGCCGACGGCATCTACCGTATCCGCCTCGACCTGCCTTCCGGCGCGGCGTACATCACCACGGTCGATCACGTGTACTATTATTATGGAAACAGCAATATCACCGAAGAATTGACCTATCTCCGCAAAGGAGTTTGGCAAAAGAAAAACCTGCGTATCAAATGGAGAGAGTTTTCCTCATACGACGTGACGATAGCGGAAACAAGATATCATTTCAAAGTGGTATTGGGAGGAACGGAGCAACACTTCGGTCGCAACAAGGTTAAAGACGACTATAATAAATCCGACCGGACAGCATTGGATGACTACTTCGTTCAGCCGAGCAAGGTCAACACCTGGGACCCGGGTTTCAATTTCCCCAGCACCTTGAAAGATGATTTATATCGCGACTGCTACAGGACAGACCTGCTGCTGTATCTGAACAACACGAACGAGGGAAATCACTACACGCACGAATTCGCCAATATTGAAAGCGACAAGCCCAGCGGTGCGGTGACCGGCTATAGTGTCAGCGGCGCGACAGAAACAGGCGAAGCAATTGCGCTCTATGGCTATCTCGCTTCCGGAACCAAGGCTTCTCCTGTCACGTCTTACAGCAGTGGTGTTTACGAACTGATACGTATATTTAATAACGGCAACGTCTATGTTCGAGACAACAACGGGACCTACTATACAAGACGCAGCAACGGACAAATTGACGCCAATGTTACGGAACAAGTCTACACTTCCTTCAACGAAAACGGAAACATCTATGATTTTGTATTCGATCCTTCCGGGACCAGCAGTTCAGAGACAAGAATTTACGGAATGGTGGTGTGGAACCAGCCCTACTATTGGGGTGCTCAAGATAGGGATTATATGAATATGACCTATAATGGAAACGGACACTGGTATGCCAGAAACACCAATTGGTCGACTTGGTCTGATTCGCAAGGAAGAAACGACGACCGTTTCCGCATGAAGATGCTGACGAATTCCGACTATAACTCTTCATCTCCCAAAACAACTTGCTCCGCAGGATGGGAGTGGGGATGGATTGACGGCGCGACACACAATGCTTATCTCTATCGTTTTGACTATGGCGTGGATCGTTATGACTGTCTGGCCAAGCCCCTTGATGCATCGGGTCATGAAAGCGACAACGTTTTGAGGGACAAAGATGTGACCTTCTGGTTCCATACCGAGCCGTTCCGCTTCCATATCGACATCAACAACTAAACTTGAACTTCACCCATACACACAGCAAAGGGCTGACCGTTCCGGCCAGCCCTTTTTATTTGCCCTTAAATACTTCTAATAATTACTCCCCTAAAGTCAGGGAACTGTTGGTGGAGGGGGCGAGGTTGGTGAGCGAACCGGAGAGAAGGGGCGCGTAGAGCTCAAGAGAAGACTTGAGCATCTTGCCTTCGGCGAGAGCCTGCATTTCCAGACCGTTCATCGCGGAACGCCAGAAGAAGAGTTCCTTGCCGCTCGCGTGAGGGCCAACCGTGAAGTTCTGCGGAACCAGACGCTCGTTCTCACGGCTTTGCTCCACGCCATCCACATACAAGACGGAGACGCCTTGGGCATAATAGTGGGTGAAGGCGAGCAGATGCCAGTTGCCGTCGTTGAGCCGGCCGCCGGCCACCAAAGCCTTGTCCGCAGAAACGGCTTTCTGCCCATCCGCTGTCTTGACCGTCAGAATCGTTCCGGTCGAAGTCGTCTTCACATAGCAGGCTACGGTGAAAGGATGGACGGTCGCTTCGGGCGTGAAACGCAGGGAACGGCTGCCCAGGTCCAAATGGCCCTCCGTTTGACGGGTCGGCAGGGCTTTGCCGGCATCCATCGCATCAAACAGGGACGGGACGAGCGTATAGGACATTTCCGCGTGCCCCGCATCGTTGGGATGGGAGACATCGTCGCCGTTCTGGTAACCGGAGGGCCAATGACCCGCCTCGTCGTCCACGGAGCCCAGCAGGTTGAGCGAAGGTACATCCCACTGCTGAATTTCCAAATTGACCGCCTTGACCTGTGCATAATCCGATGCGTTGAAATCACCCCGACCGTAGTTGGCGGTCACCACCACCTTTCTGCCTTCCTTGCGGGAACGCTCGATCAAGCGTTTCATATTATTTTTCCACTGCGCGCTGACTGCATTCTGGTCTGCGGCTCCGTGAATGCCCTCATTACCCAAAGACAAAGCATACACCACATATTCCCCCGCATCCATCAGAATATCATCATAGCGCTCGGTCAAGGTGATGGTGTTGTTTCCGGGAACGCTTCGGTTGGAAAGGAGCCAGCCGGAAGTCAGCGCATTTTGAGCATAGAGATACATATAGCCCTTGTTGTCGGTCGCGCCCGTACCGGTGGGAACGGAAGAACCCATCACCGTGATACGGCGACGCGAACTATGTTTAGGGAGAATCTGCAGGGTAAAATTGCGCAAGTCCACCGTGATGTCATAGACACCGGGATTGATCTGCATCTCGGAGGTATTGCCATAAGCGCTGTTTTCCAACGCCATCCGGGAACCGTCCAAACGGCGGAACTGAGGACTATAACTGCTGCTGGGTTTGATAAAGGTAAACCGGGCGCGTCCGTACCGGCTGAAGGGATAGGTCGGCGTCATCGCGTCGGCCGCTCCTTCCGCAGAGCCGGCAAAAGTCAGGTTCGTCCCGCGGAATACGCCCTTGCCCACATACGGCAGCGTAGCTCCTGAACGGTCACTGAACCCGTTGACGGCATTTCCTTCCGCCAGAAGTTCGCCCAGCGACGTGAAGGAGGCGGAAGACAGATCGCGGCTGACCACCATATAGGCGACGCCGGTCACGGAAGAAGGATAGGAAACATTGCTTTTACGACCCAACTCGTCCGTTGCCACACAAGTGACATTCGCCCCTTGCATGAAGGTGGAAACGCCTTCGAACACCGTGCCGTTGGCACTCAGATGAAGGTCAAAAGATTCTTCCGAGGAAGTCGCTTGCAAGGCCGTATAGACCGGCGTGGCATCCACGGCTTCTTCTTGGGTGAAGGAATGGGAATAACAACCGGCATCCGGATTCAGACACAAGGAGACCGTCGCCCGCATCGTCGCCACATCGGCTTGGTTGGAACAAAGATAATCAGGGAACTTGAAGCAACCGTTCCAATCCGAAGTATTGAAAGGCTGCACATAGAAATAGTTCGTGCCGATGTCGGAGCGCGTGGAAGGACGGTCGTTGGGAACCAAGTTGGCCATATCGAACCACTGGTTGATATATTGCTGGCCGCTGGCATCGTACGAAATCCACAAGGCGAATTTGTAACGATCTTCGTGGGAATTCCAACTTTGGTTCTTCCAACGGATGTCGAAACGCTCGAGACGCCAGGTACCGTTTCCGGCATAGGTCATATTCTGCCCATAAGAGGAGGCCGGCTGCTTGAAATTGGCGATGTCCACCCGGAAGATGCTCAACACACCGGTGAGGAAGTTCATCCGAATGCGGTACACCCCGGTCACGCCCACGCCGGCGTAAGCGACCTGTGAAGGAGAAGCCACCGGTTCCAATGCGGTCGCATCCGCATTCGGAGCATACTTGCAACCTTTTTTCTCATCGACAAACCAGAATTTCTTGCCTTTTTCCAGTTTGGTGAAAATCTCGTAATTATAGCCCTCGGGGCCGCGGATAGAGGCGGGCTCTCCGGCTCCGCTCAGGCTGGTATTGCGCCAGGCATCCGTGACATAGGCCAGTTGTTGTCCGGCTTCCATCGCGCCGGGGCCCCGGATGAACATCTCATCGCCATTTTCGATGTCGGGAAGATTTTCCGCGTCCAGCAAAATGAATTGATGGGTATAATGGCCGGCATCTTCATTCATCGACAGAGTCAAATCAGCAAAGTAACGATTGCTGACATTGGCATAGCCGGAGCTGAACTTGAAAGCAGGTTCCCACTGATCCATAGCGGCCGGCTGCACATAATAATAGGAAGGGGCTGTCTCGGACGTAGGAGTGGCATCCGTATTGGCCATTCTCCCATATACCTGTGTCTGTCCGTCAATGGTAAAATGGAATTTATACCGTGTCTCGCTTCCGGACAGAGATACACCGGAAGCAGTCCATACACCATTGGAGACATAATCCAAGGTGGCGATGTCGGTTCCGCTCCGGTTGCATTTCACCTCGGTGACAGGCTGCAGATAGGCCTTGCCGTAGGGAAGTTGCACACGCACGCGATACACGCCATCCGCATCAATGCCGGGCGCGCAAGCTTCTTCGACCCGCTGAATCGGCAACGCCCATCCGTCGGCAATCGTGTAAAGTTTGTTTTGCTCGTCTTTGAAATAAACCGCCTTCCCCTTTTCCAGACGAGTGAAAATTTCATAATTGTATTCATCTTGGGCAAAAGCCTCGATCTGCGTACCGCGATTTCGAGAAATATTCATATCGCCGTACGTATTCCCGACAAAAGCCAATTTGCGTCCCTGTTCAGGACCGCTCCCCTCAAGGGAAACTGTTCCGGAGTTCTTCCATTTTTCTTCCGCGACCAGCGGGAGCTCGGCCAACAGGACATTTTGATTGCGCTCCAGACGCAGGGGTGTGGAATTCGTAAACGACACCCAACTGCCCGGGCGGTAGAGAGTGACACGGAAACCGGAAGTATAATCTCCGGGAAAAACCGAGGCATAATAGATATCTCCCGCCGTGAAGGCGCCGTTCAACAGCACATAGTCGTGGGCGTTTTGCGTGGGAACGACAAACGGCAGGCTATTTTCATCAAAAGAAATGGTCGCCTCACCGGTCATCTTCTGGTTGTTCAACGCTTCGATTCGGATACCGACAACCCCGCTGTTCTGCTGTTTGACGGCTAGAATGGCCCCCACATTCCGGAAATAGAACACATCCGAGATTCCATCCGACTGAGCGGCCGAGAGATTGGCCTGAGCTCCGAAACTGTTTTGCAGCACACCCTGTACCAGCGGCATCGAGGCGGTCAGGATGCCGTTGGAAATGGAGGCCAGGTTCTGTGCCGGCGAGAGCGCGTAGTATTGCTCGGCAGGAAGTCCCAGACCCTCGAAATGAGCCGTTTTATTCTCGTTATCCAACGATTTTACGGTAAAAGTCTGTCCAGCGGCATTCGGTCCGCTGAAGACCGAAATCTTATCCCAGGACTGCCAACGGATGGTCCGGTCGGAGCCCAAGGTCGTCTTGAGTCCCTCATCGGTATCAGCCTTGAAAATCATCGTCTCATACGAGCCGGACGCAGGGCGCAAGGACTCTTCGACGGGAGCCGTCTCCTTGGCGCAAGCCAGAAGAAGCAATACGGAAATCATCAAATAACGAAACGGACGGTTCATTCGGAAAAATTATTCTACGGTTATGGAGTTGAGCAAATCAAGTTTTCCTTTGGCAATCAGGTCCAGAATCAACTCTCCGAAGAGGGTGTTCTGCCAGGCGAACCAAGGACGGGTGAAGTCGGCCGGGTTGTCCACATGGAACGATTCGTGCATAAATCCGGTTCCGGCGTCGGTGAGCATCAGCAATTCGACACAAGATTTGATTTCAGCGTCTTTCGTGGAAGTGAGGGCCTTCATAATGAGACTCATCGGCCAAGCCATATCATAACCGATGTGCGGACCGCCGATTCCTTCCGCCATTTTTCCCTTGAAGAAATAAGGGTTGCTGTCGCTCCAGACAAAGCGGCGGGTGTTCTGATAAATCTTGTCATCGAGGGGCACATCGCACAGATAAGGCAGGGAAAGCAGGCTGGGGGCGTTGGCATCGTCCATCATCAAGGCGTTGCCGAAGCCATCCACCTCAAAGGCGTAGATTTTTCCCCAGACGGGATGGTTCACGACCGCGTATTGATTCAGGGCAGCCTGCACCTCGTCCGCCAGCGAGCGGCATTCGGAGGCCAGTTCCTCATCCCCGTTGACGGTTTCCAAAATCTCGGCCGCCTTGCGCAGAGCGCTCACGGCAAAGAAGTTGGAGGGAATCAGAAATTCGTAGGTCGTCGCATCGTCGGAAGGACGGAACGCGGAAGCAATCAGGCCGCAGGGCTTGACGGGCGCGCCCATGCCGTTGCAGCACTTGGTGTCGAGTTGACGCTCGGTGCAGCGCTGGAAAGTGTAGGGGCCGAAACCATCGAAACGCTGCTGTTCTTTGAAGGTTTTGAGCGTCAATTGAATGGCGGCCAGCCAAGGAGCGCCGAACACGCTCGCATCCCCCGTCTTTTTCCAATAGGCGTAGGCCAGGCGGATGGGATAGCAGTGGGAATCAATCTCCCATTTACGCTCGTGCACCTCGGGACGCATATCCGTCTTGTCGGACATCCACTCCCCGCCCGTAGGCCCGTCGTTGAAGGCATTGGCATAAGGGTCGAAGGTGATGAGTTTGAACTGCTGGTTAATCACACCGGCAATCAGCAGGCGCAGGGGCTCGTCTTCTCCGCACAGGCGGACGTAGGGCCACACCTGGGCGCCGGAGTCACGCAGCCACATCGCGTGGATGTCGCCCGTATAGACGAAGGTCTCGGGAGAGCCGTCGCTGTCTTCCCGGAAATGCACCGTGGTGTCCAAGGTGTTGGGGAAGCAGTTGCCGAACATCCAAGCCAGGGTCGGATTGGTCAACTGGGACTGGACCTGGGCGATGGTCTGCTCCACGGCCCGGGAGGTGAACAAACGGTCCTGTTCGGCGGGTCGCCGGCAGGTATAGTCACGCGGCCCTTGGGCCTCAATCAAAGCCTGCGGCACATCCACCGCCAGATTATCTTTTCCACAAGGCTGCCCACAGGAAGCGGCCAGCGCCATCACAGCCAATAGTATCAGCCTTTTCATCTCTTCTTATCAATTGTTAAGGGTTATCGAATGGGTATAGGTCTCACCCCGCATCGTGAGGGTGACGGTCACGGAATGATTGTTCCAGTCATCGTTTTCGGGCGTCTTCCAGGAATAAGCCCACTGGTCTCCGCCGGCAAAGGAATAGGCGTCCGAATAGCGGTAGGCGTTGTAATAACCTTCCGAGCCGATTTCGCTGACATTGACATCTTTCTTGCCCGGGCCGATGCGGTCGGTATCCGCGCCGTTATAGTCGATGCGGAAATGATAACGAGAATCGTAACCGGGATTCTTTTCAAGGGCTATTTTGAAGGAATCGACTGTCACCTTCCATACCCCCTTTCCTTGGTAAATCATCTGCGACTGATACGCGTTGTCCACATCCCAGGGACGGTTCCAGAACCAGATATTCTTGACAGGGACAGCCTTCCAGACGAGTTTCTCAAAATCAACCGTCAGATAAACCAGATTGGCAGGGACGGGCGAGGCGGGAACCTCGTCACCTTCCAAGGCGGCCACTTTACCGTCATTCGTCAAACGGAACTTGCGTTGGTGCTCATCGGTCAGTTGCAGGGTTCCGTCCGTCATATTGATGAAGGAGGCGAAGACCGTGGTGCTGCGCTCCGAGATAACTACGGAAGCATCCGTGCTCACATCCAGATTGTGTTCCATCTCGCGGCTGCCGGACTCTACCGCCGTACCGCTGAGGGTCACCGTCAAAGGCAGGGGATCCACTTCAAAAGGAAGGGTGAGAATCAGCGTCCGAGGACCTCCGTCCTGTACGCCGGTCACATATTCCAACCCCTTGAAGGTGCGGACGGTCCAGCGTACGGTCACGCTCTTCCCTACCTCGCAACCCGCCAGGCGGGCGACGCTTTTGAGCATCGCGGCGCTGATGGTCACGGAAGGCAGGAAGCCGCCGTTGTCGCTCAGGATGGCATAGATGGGATTGGTGAAATCGCCGCTTGCTTTATCGAACACGACCTGATAACGGACATTTCCGCCCAGGGAGTAGTCCCACTCGAGGGTCAGAGGTTGTCCGGTGCCCAGGTCCAAAGGATAGGCATCGCGCGGCAAGACGATAGACTTGGGAGCCGTCAGGGGCGTGTCATCCACCGTTCTCTTGGTACAGGCGGGGCCCAACAGCAGGAGCAGCGCCAGAACAATTAAACCTGTCTTCTTCATATTCGTCATAATTTTTCACCGTTAATCAAACACATCGCTTCCATCGCCTGGGCGGCGCTGGCATAGGCACCCAGTTCTCCGCCGGAACCCAAGGCACGGGGACGATAGCTCCAAGTGCTGAAATAGGAGTCGTTCCAGTTTTTCTTGTCCACACCACGGGTCCAATAATACCAGCAGTGACGTTTGATGAAAATTTGGAGTTCCTTGCGAATCGTGGAGTCCACGGCGTCAATGTCGCGGTCCAGCACCATACGGGAGGCCCAGTGGTAAAAGACGGCGTGGAAGATGGCGTTGTTGTAGTCGGCGCCTTCGTTGCGCATCAGGAATTCACCGTTGTACACTTCGCACATTTCCTCACTCATCTGCGCCCGGGCGGCCATAATGGCCTTCTTGAGATATCCCGTCTCACCGGTGAGGTGCCAGATCAGACGTCCGGCTTCCATGCAGGTACCCTGCGTATAACTCAACGGAACGTTGCCGAGGGTACCCAGCGGAGACATCACGCTGAGGTTCTGGTCAAAGCAGCGGTAGGCTTCCTGCAGGTATTCCCGGTATGCGTCTTCGTCGCCCGCATCCTTGGCAAAGCGGGCCAGCATCGACGCGATGATGCTGGAAGGTCCGTTGGTACATTCCAGGGTCTGGTCCGCTTCTTTCTGGCTCTTGCCGGCTTCCGCGGCATCCAGAATCCAGATCAGCCAGCCATATTCGTTCAAGGGGAAACGGGTGCGGATACACTCTTTCCAGGTCGACTCGGCCGCCTCGAAATAACGATGGTCGCCGGTCGCCTCATACATCTGAAGCAAGGCGAGGGCATTCCAGGCGGTATCGTCGGTATAGTTGTTACCGAACCCGGCCGAACCGCGGAAGCGGCTTGCCGCATAATTGTTGCCCTTTTGGGCGAACCAGCGGGACATATAATCTTTCAGGACAGCCGCCTGGTTGGGGTTGGACTCTTTGATACGCAGGTACCAGTCCACCATCGCGGCCATCGCGTGGGCCTGCTGCCAGTAACAGCTGCCGTTATCCCCGCGGTTGTTGTAGGAAGTGTAGGAGAATACGTCAATCTCCCCACGGCGCTCGGTCGAGCAATAGAAACGTTCCACGAAAGCCGCGGAAATGCTGTCCGCCGCACTGACCCAGTCGAGGGGATGGAGAATGTACTCGCGAGTCTCGACGTCGGCCTTGCGGCCTTTTCCTGCATCCGGGTTGGTAATGGCCATATAGTCATCGTCACAGGAAGTGACGAGCACCAGAGAAAGCGTCAGCAAGGATAGTATGTTGAATCTTTTCATAACGGCTTATTTGAAATTGTATTCGTGCCACCAGGAGCCCGAAGGGTTGTCTGCATTCATATAAAGGAATATATCCAGTTTGCGGCCGGCATCGGCGGGGAGGTAATTGTAAGTCTTGTCCCAATCCTTGCTGCCGATGGTCTCGTCCGTATAGAGGAAAACGCGCATATAGTCGGTCGTGTAATCCGTACCAAGGGGCGCCTCCGTACCCAGATAGACGACGCTTTGGTCGGCGAGCGTCATGTCGAAACGGTGACGGGTGTCGCCCGCTTCGTTGAGCGAGACGGTGTTGGGATAATCCAACAGTTTCCACACGCCCTTGCCGTCGTAGGTCATCTGCCTGCGGTCGGTAATCATCGTTCCCGTCCATGCCGCCGCATAGTACTCCACTTTGGCGACGCTCTTGACCCACCAGGTCATGCTGCTGAAATCCAACTGAATCCAACGGATGTCGTTGCCGCCCGTAATCTGCGTGTCTGTCGCGGTCGAAGCGGCCCGAATCGTACCGTCCGTATTCAGGACGTAGTAACGGTCGAGGTTGTCCTTGATCTGGAAGGTACTGCCGCCCGCAATCCGGCCGAAGAGTTCGTATACGCCTTCGGGCGCTCCGCTCTTGTCGATGCCGCGGGAAGGAGCCATATTGTAGGAATCCTCCACCGCCGCTCCGCTGACACCCACGGTAACGGGCAGCGGGTCCATCGAATTCATCGTCCGGACCATCACTTTTCTCGCTCCAGGATAAACCACGCCCCCCACGCCTTTGGACGCACGGACCGTCCATTGCAGCGTTCCTTCGGCATAGATGCCGATACCGGACAGACGGGCGATCTTGCTGAGGGTCTTGGCCGGAACCGTCACATAGTTGCGGGAACCGTTGATTTGCCCGGCGACACGGCCGACGGGTGAAGAGAAATCACCGCCGGGACGGTCAAAAAGCACCTCATAGGAAACATATCCGTTGTCTTCCGCCATCGCGGGACCCCATTCGAAACTCACGGCTTTTCCCGTAGAGAGGTCATAATAGGCATCGTTCACCGGCAGGTAGAGTCCGGAACCGGGCACGATGTTCTCATTGATCTGCCGTCCGGCTCTCTGGCAGGAAGCGGCAAGAATCAGGGTCAATGCTATAAAGAATATCTTTTTCATCATTTTATCCTCCTAAGGTTTACCATCCGGGGTTCTGACCCAACTGCGGGACTTGTTCCAGTTCACTCTGTGGAATCGGGAACCAATACTTGATGGCGTAAGGGTTCTGGCAGACGATGGGGGAACCATCATCCATAAACGGAGCGCCCGTGGCGGTCGTCGTCAGGTAGTAACCGCCCGTCTCGGCCAGGGAAGGATTGTCCAGCAAGGCCCAGCGGCGAAGGTCATAGCAACGGCGGCCTTCGAGGGCCAGCTCGCAGCGGCGCTCCAGACGGATGGCCTCGCGCAGACCGGAAGAGGGCATCGCACAGTAGGCATTGTCAAATCCCGCACGATGACGCAACGCTCCGATGGTCGCATCCCATTGGGCGGTGGTGAGGGTAGCGTTCTTCTCGAAGAGGGATTCGGCATACATCAGCAGGATGTCTGCATAGCGGAATTCCATCAAAGGTTTGTAGGAAGAACTGCCCGGGCCGATGGTCTCGGCCACGTAGTTTTTGAGCGCATAGTAGCCCGTCGCAGTACGGTCCTGACTGCCATTGTAGTCATCCATCAACGCCGGGTCGGTCCTGCGCGCATAATCCGCGTTATCACGTTTGGTCCAGCAGGTATAGGTCCCTTTGCCCACGCCTTCGCTGCCGATGACCTTGGCGTTGATGGCGGCCGGGATTTCAATCTGGCATCCGTTGTAAGCCAAGGTGGCATAGAAGCGTTTGTCGCGGTCGGCATAGTCGGTCGAAGCGGCCACGCTGCCGTTGGTCTTGCGGAAACAATCCACCAGTTCCTGCGTCGGAGAGAAACTCACGATACCGCCCGATCCGATAGATTGGGGGATATAGGTGCCGACGCCCCAGCCGCGGACAATTTTCTCCACGCCGCCGTCCGCTGCAAATTCAATGGTCATAATGGATTCTGGGCCGTAGTGACCGGTTCTGAACAGTTCGGCGAAATCGGGAGCAAGGGCATAACTGCCGTACTCCGTTCCGTTGATCAGGCGCTCGCACTCACGGATGCAGCCGTCCCAGTCGTTGTTGAGCAAATACACGCGTGCCTTGATGGCCACGGCGGTACCGCAGGTATAACGACCATTCTCCGCTGCGGGAATCTGGGTGTTCTTGGGCAAGCGGCCCGCCGCAAATTCCAGTTCTTCGAGGATGAAGGCACGGATTTCGTCTGCGCTCTTGCGGGTCATCAGCAAAGTTTCCGCATTGGTCGGGTTGGTGGTAAAGAAAGGCACGTCGCCGAACCAGGTGATGAGGCGCAGGTAAGTCCAGGCCCGCATCAGGCGCCATTCGGCCTCATAGCGCGCTTTCTTGGCGTCGCTGATTTTCATACGATGGAGATTGTCCAAGGCCGTATGAAGCGTGCGGAGTTCCTGGTAGCAGCCGTTCCATTCGCTGGAGAAACGACCGTTGCGGGTATTGGCCAGACCCGTGGCGATGGCCAGGTTGTCGGGATTGTGCCGGCTTCCATACACATCGTCCGAAAGCATATTGTTGTTCCAGTAGAGACCGTCGTTCCAACATTGGCTGTAACCCAGGTTGAGGGCGGCATCCACATTTTCTTCATACTCCCAGTAGGTTTCATCCGTAAAGGAGTTGGTCGGATATTGCTCAAGCCCCACACAGGCGGTGAAGATGAGCGCAAGCGTCAGAAAGGAAAAATTCTTTTTCATATTTCTTCCTCCTTAATTTAAAATACGATGTTGATACCGCCGCCGAAATAGCGAAGGGTCGGATAATTACGCATGGAGTTGGCGCCGCCGCGTCCCATATTGCTGCCGAATTCCGTGCTCTCGGGGTCGACGAATCCGTACTTGGTGAGGGTGAGCGGATTCTGGCAGTCGAAGAAGATGCGCAGGCTCTGGCAGTAGAACTTGGTGGTCCATTCCTTGGGGAAGGTATAGCCGATCTGGATGTTCTTCACGCGCAGATAAGCACCTTCCAGCATATTGAGTTCCGAACCGGGCTGTCCCCAGTTGTTCACCTGGCTCACGGAGCCATACGCCGTCAGGCGGGGCCATCTGGCATTGGTGTTGTCGGGGGCCCAGTAATCCATCTGGTGGGTGTACATCGTGGTACCATAATCCACGTGGAAAGGCTCGAAGAGCTCGCCGCGCACCGCACTGGTGCGTTTCAGGACGCCCTGCAGCATAAAGCCGAAGTCGATTCCCTTCCACTTGAAACTGTAGCTGAAGCCATAGGTGTAGCGCGGGAAGCCGTAACCCAGGTAGGTACGGTCGCTCTCGTCGATGACCCCGTCTTCGTTGATGTCCACATATTTCACGTCGCCGGGACGGAGCTGGGTGCGGTCAATGCCGCTGGGAACGGGAGAATGCAGGATTTCTTCATAGGTGGAGAAGAACCCATCCGTCTTGTAACCATAGTAGGAATTGAGCGGAAGTCCCTCCATCGTGATGACTGTCACACCATCGTTGGGGGCAATGGAAGGAGTACCATACTTGATAACCTTGTTCTTGGAGTCGGCCAGGTTGAAGGAGAAACTGTGATGAAAATCGGTGTCGTGGTTCAGGTCGTAGGTAATCGTCAGTTCCCAACCGGTGTTGTCCATCACACCGCGGTTCTCCTTGGCGATACTAGCGCCGTACATACCCGTGACGATGGACGGGAGCAGGATGTCGGACGTGCGTTTGTAGAACCAGTCGAAATTGAGATTCAAGGTATTCTTGAAGAAGGAGGCGTCCAGACCGGCATTGAAGGTGCGGGCCTTCTCCCAGGTCAGCAGCTCGTTACCCATCGTGAACATCAGTCCGGAGACCGCCTTTCCGTTGAAGGCATAGGCATTGGACCAGACGCCATAGGTGGTCATAAAGTCGTACAGACCCACATCCTGCTGATTACCGTTCAGACCGTAGGAGGCACGGATTTTCAGATCGCCGCAGGCATTGCGGTAGCCTTCCATAAAGGATTCGCCGGAAGCGCGCCAACCTAGGGAGATGGCGGGGAAGAAACCGGCGTTGCGAACCTTGAGGAACTTGGACGACATATCGTAGCGGGCCGTCAGTTCGATATAATATTTTTCCGCATAAGCGTAACTGGCACGGCCAAAGAAAGAACGCAAGGCATAGGCGCTGTTGTTCTGGGAAGAGAGATAGGTGCTCTCCTCGATGACGGTGTCCGAAGAGGGCTGGTTGAGATCGTTGAGATAACTCTTGTCGACGCCCGTCGAGTAATTTTTGTTGGACTCCTGCGACCAGCCCAGCAAAGCGCTGACATAATGGTCGCGGGCAAAGGTCCGGTTGAAATCCAGCAACACCTGCGTGTTGAGATACGTACTGCGGCCCGTCCAGTCACCCGCCGGGGTAGTGGTGTTGCCGCCGAGCACTGCCGAAGAAGGATTGGACCAGTTGGGACCGTCGTCGGTGGCGACCAGGTAGGCGTGCTTGTCGGTGAAACGATGCTCGTTGCGGGTTTCCGCGCTGACCACCGCCCGAAGTTTGAGACCTTCGATGATTTCAAAATCCGCATTGAAGGTACCGGTCAAGTACTCGTTGTCGTACTTGTTGGAACCGCCCGAAATCAACTCCGCCAACACGGCACTGGGATTGCCATACTTATAGTTGTTGGCAAAGTAAACGGGCTGTCCGTTGTATTCGCCTTGCGTACGGAGGAAATAATAGGTCGGGAAACGGACCAGGTCGGCAAAAAACAGGCCGCTGGTCACAGGGGAAAGGGTTTCCTGCCGGGTATAACTCACATTGGCGCCCACCTTGAAGCGTCCCCACTCGGTCGTGACGGCGGTACGAAGATTATACCGGTCATTGCCATAGCGGGGGCCGATGTAGTTGGAGTTCTGGTTGAAGAACGAGCCGGAAATCATATAGGTCGTATGTGCCGTACCGCCGGTAATGCTCAGGTTGTAGTTCTGTTGAAGGGCATTCCGCATCGCCTGCTCGACCAAGGGCTTGGAGTCGCCGTTCTCCTTGAAACTCTGGATATCTTCGATGGTGAAGATGGGGTCCAGACCGACATTGACAAGGGATTCATTTCGCAGCATCGCGTTCATATAAGAAGGAACGGGCTTGTAGAGAATGTGCGGGTTCTGCACGCCGGCCTGGGCGCTGAAGCGCACCTCGGGAGCCTTCTCACGTTTTCCTGTTTTGGTGGTGATCAGGATGACGCCATTGGAGGAACGAGCCCCGTAGATAGCAGAGGAACCGGCATCCTTCAAGATGTTGACAGACTCGATATCATTGGGGTTAAGGTCGTTCATCCGGCTGGCATCCGCCTGCGGCACCCCGTCTATGACGACCAGCGGCGTATTGTTGCCCATCGTGCTGACGCCACGGATGGAAATGTTCATACTGCTGTTGGTCGGGTCAAAACTGCCCGTCTGGATAACCAGGTTGGCGGCGGCTCCCTGCAGAGCCTGCTGCACATTGGCAACGGGACGGTCGGCCAAGGCCTCGCTGTTCACGCTGGAAATGGAGGAGACAATGTGCTTACGGGTGGTGGTGCCATAACCCACGACAACGACCTCGTCGAGGAAGTTGGTGTCCTCTTCAAGAATGACGTTCACCTGCTTGCGTCCCCTCACGGGAATGCTCTGCGTGGCGAAACCGATGCTGCTCACTTCCAGCACATCGGTATCGACCAATCCACCGATGGAGTAATTGCCATCCAGGTCGGTGACGACACCACGGGTCGTACCGCCAATCATCACGGAAGCGCCGATGACCGGCTCTCCGGCTGCATCCGTTACCGTACCGCTGACCGACTGGCCGGATGCCGCCTGCAACGAAAACGGCAGGCAGGCTGCCCAGACGCAGAGCAGCAGCGAGAGGATTCGGATGGATTTGAAATGTAGTCTTTTCATAAGTGAAAATTTATTTTCTTCCAATGCAAAGATATTTTTTGAAAAGCACAAAAAAGTACGATTTCACGCCTAAATAGTACGATTTTATTTTGCTATCCTTAAAATAATAAATAACTTTGCGGAAAATCGTACATTTATGTGCAAAAGAACATACATTCTGTTTTTTAGTCTGCTGTTGGGGCTTTTCCCGGACCTGCTGTCCGTGGAAATCCCGGCCCGCGCCGATTTTGTCCGCACCATCTCCACCCGGGAAGGACTCAGCAACAATTCCATCTTGAGCCTGGGCCAGGATCCGGCCGGCCGCATCTGGCTGGGCACCTGCGAGGGCCTCAGCATCTGGGATGGAACTCGGATGGACGTCTATTCCACCCAACCGGAAAGCGGGTTGAGGCTGAGCGGAAACTTGATAGAACGGATTCACGTATGCCGGGGACTGGGCACTTGGATTGTCACAGATTACGGCCTGGACATGGTTGAAATCGGAGGAAAAGTCCGTCATTTCACCCAATTCAAGGGAATGTACCGTCTGGTTTCTTGGAAAAAACCGGAAGGCTGCGCGGTCCTGACCCAAGCCGGACATTTGTACCATTTCGACGGAGAGGCCTTTCAAGAAGCCCGCTGTCCTTCCGTGCTACAATATGACAGTTTTTTAGCCAGCCATCCGTCCGGCTCGGTGCTGTTTACCCGGAAAGGCATATACACAGGCGACATTTTAAGCGACTCTTTAACGATCGTCATTGAAAAAGAACTGCTGTTCGTCCAAAGCAATGATGAAGAAGCCTTTGTTGTAGGAAATGACGGCGTTCTTTATCGCTTCGATTATATGCACCAACGCCTGGAATACCTGACGGATATCCAAGAAGAGGTTCGCGCGCGCGGAGAAATCAAGAGCATTGTCCGAGATGGCGAAGATTTGTACATCGCCTTTTTATTCAACGGAGTCACCCGACTGGTTTTCCAGCCCGACAAGGCCCATCAGTATCGCCGGGAAAGACTTCCCATCGACTGTGGTGTGTTCGATTTGCTCAAAGACGAGCATCAGGACATCCTTTGGATAGCCACGGATGGCTATGGGCTGAAAATGTATGCCAAGGTACCGTATAATTTCTATACCTATCTGTACGAGCAAATGGGAGGCGACTTCTCCACACCCGTCCGGGCCTTGTGCAAAGACCGTTTCGGCGACTTGTGGGTGGGAACGAAAGGAGAAGGACTGATCCGCCTGAAGAGTTTTCAAACCGGCGTTCCCTTGCGTGACCTGGCTCACGAACTCTATCTGTCCGAGTTCAGCGACCCGGCGATTTTCGCCTTGACGGAAAGCCGCAACAACTTGTTGTGGATAGGTTCAGAAGGGAAGGGCATCGATTATTTTTCCTATACAGACCAGAAAATCCATCATCTGGAGGGACAGTTGCGCGAGGATCTCCGCTATATCCATTCCTTCTATGAAAGTGACGAACACACGCTGTGGGCGGCATCCGTAGGCAAAGGCGTGTTCCGCATCGGATTGAGCGGTGGCGACCACCCCACTGCCGTATCCTGCCGTAAATTGGACTTCGGCCCGCTGCCCAACGACAGCGAGTTTTATTTTGCGAAGTGCAACTGGCCTGATTTTGACGAGGATGAGCTTGATAAGGCTGTAGGCTTCTATATGCGCGAGGTCGATCAGCGTCACTGGTATGGGTTATTCAATTATGGTGATGTTATGCACACCTATGACCGTATCAGACATTGCTGGAGATATGATATGGGAGGCTATGCTTGGCAGAATACCGAGCTTGTGCCTACCTTATGGCTCTGGTATGCATTCCTGAGATCCGGCAGGGGAGATATATTCAATATGGCGGAGGCTATGAGCCGTCATGCTGCCGATGTTGATGTTTATCATTTCGGCAACAAGAAAGGACTTGGGAGCCGTCATAATGTTATCCATTGGGGAGACTCCTGCAAGGAGCCGCGAATAGCGATGGCGGGACATCACAGAGCACTCTATTACCTTATGGGCGGCGATTTCCGTATAGGTGATGTCTTTGATGATGTTCTTGACGCGGACTTCTCAACTATCGAAAACGATCCGCTCGGATTCTTCTACAAGAAGGAAGAAATGAAGCTGCCTACACATGCCCGTTCCGGCCCGGACT
>CACZWF010000002.1 GCA_902784785.1 uncultured Bacteroidia bacterium | reverse complement strand
AGCCACTATCACCCCGGAAGCCGAAGCGCATATCCGAGGCTATCTGAACTCCCTGAGCGCCTCGATCGAGACCAACGCCCGTACGATGAAACTGATGGCCCGGACCATTCACCAGCAGGTCATCCTCCGCGAAGCCGGCCTGCCCGAGCGCCCCGCGGTACACCAGGTCGAACTCGCGGACGTCAAGACCTTCAAACTGGACAAAAAGAAAGGTAAAATCGGCTTCTAAAATTGAATCATTATGAGCACAGATTCTATTCGCATCAATCCATTCCTTCTCAAGTGCATCAAAAAATACCGTTCCAAGCATCTGGACGGGCAAATGCGTGAAAACTACCGGATCGCAAGCGAGTCCTACCGTTCAGCCGGTATCCAACGTTCCTGGGAAGAGCATCTGATGGCCCAGGCGCTCAAGGACGCGATGCAGGGACCATCGAACTTTCTGACAACCTTGCGCACACAGATGGATCTTCCCCCAAAAACAATAGATGCATTATATGCGTGCCGGGTCGATACCGTCGCCGACCTCCTCCAGATTACGGAAGAAGAATGGGACAGATTGGCGCAAAGGATGGATTTGGACACAAATGCAATCAAGAAGTATGTTCAACGGAACGGGTATTCGTTGTACCGGAGCGAAGAAGCAACCTTCAAGATTCCGGCGCTGGATACCTTATACAAGCGCAACGAAAAATGGACACGATGGACGCTGGGCTCTCTGGAAAAGTTTTCTTTCGACATTCATCGACCGACACTGCAAGGGTTATGGTTTGAAGAATATTACAGAAGGTATGAGCGTGTTGATGGGGAAGAAAAACTCTTGACCACCTATTTGAACTTCAAGCCCGAATGCCCTGATAATGAACTGCCTGATGACTACCGGGAGTTCTTCACGACCATCCGCGACCTATGGGAACATTACGAAGATTTTTGCGAATCCTATTCCATTAAACCGAAATTCGTCAGGCCCACAGTCATTCCGGAAACACCCCAAGACCTGAAATTCTTCTCCAACGACCGGTTCCTCTCGATGACCCGGACCGCCGACAAGGAATTTATCAACATTCTGGAACAGACTTATTTTTTCAGAAAGAGTTCGATCGGAGAATATCTCAAAGCCGATGATCTGGGGAGAGTCGACATCGTCGACAAAGAGTCATCAATTCCTGATTTTCAGTATCTTCTTATACTGCACATCGAACTCCGCGTCAACCTCGACAACATTCTTCGCTTCCTGAAAAATTGCCGGTGAATGCGAGGGAACAGAATTATAATCATCCGTTTATAAGATTTTTACAAGATACAAGCGAGAGTTCCGATTTTTTTGCTATATTTGGCCTCAGTATTCGCGCGCGAAGAAATGTTGCTGCAATTCATTATCAATTCGAATGAAATTTGAGCACCATATCATTGATAGTGGTATGTACTCTAACCAACCGAACGTAATCAAATAAAGCTCCTATCATGCCTCAACTAAACCCCACGATCAAACTGGAACAGGAACTTGGACAGCAGATTTATCAAGCACTGCAAGGCTCGGTCGTGAATGCCATCCTGAAATCAGCCAACGACGGATCCGGCAATGATTATTGGCGCAACCGAATGGAAGGCCATTGTATGAAAGTGGAAGAAGATATTCTTCCGGACTTCTACAAATTGTGCCAGGAAGTCAAGCAACGTCTTGGCTTTGAAGAACCGGTGGATTTTTATGTGACCGGAGACAGTTCCATCAATGCTTTCTCCGTAGCTTCGGAAGAAGAAGGAGAACCCCATATTGTCAATGTCAATTCCGCGATGTTCGGGCTGATGAGCGAAGATGAGCTTCGCTTCGTCGTCGGACACGAACTGGGGCACATCATCAACAAAGACACCGCACTCAAGCGCCTCATTTATTTCGTATTCCCTCCGGAACATATAGACCCGCCCATGATACTGGCCTATAAGATTCGTTTGCACGACCAGCTGGCAGAGTTGGTAGCCGACCGCTATGGTTTTTGGGCCAATGGGAACCTGAATGCCTGCGTTTCCGCTTTCTTCAAGATGGCTTCAGGCCTGGATTTCGAGAAGATGAACGTCAGCATCGAGGCTTATCTGGCGAATAACAAAAAACGGCTGAAGTATTTCTTGGAAGGGAAAGGGCTCAACAGCTACGATCACCCGGTAAACCCGGTACGTGTGGAGGCCATCCGTCTCTTTGCCACGTCCGGCAGCGAAGAAGCGCTGGAGAAAGAAATGGAAGACCTAATCCAATGCCTGCTGAAGATTGGGAACAGCCCTATTGATGAACACTTGGCCATATTTATCGCATCGGCAGGCCTTCTTGTAGCCAATGCGGACGACAAAGTTTCGGAAAAAGAAGTGGAACACATCCTCCAACACATATCCGGCGTTAAAATCTTCCCGACCCCGTTTCTAGATGCCATTGCGAAAGCCAATGTCGAACAACTCTTTGAGCAGTCGGTTCACATCATCCTTACGTTGGAACCCGCGATGCGTGAGAATTTGCTGGCCTATGTCATCAGTTTGGTGATATCCGACAAGCAGATAGCCAATGATGAGATTTCGTTCGTTTATGGCTTCGGCAAGAGCCTCAACTTCTCGGAAAAGGAGATTTCGCAACAATTCGCCGCGATGATTCAACGGAACTTCACCCCCTCATTCGACGCAATTTGCTAGCTTAGCGGCTTACCTTATAATTTAATGGTAGAAAGAGCTGTGGCACGGTCATAGCTCTTTTCTTCTTCCGATAACTCCTCGTAGGGTATTAGGCAGGGGTGCTCTTTCTTTGCATCATCCCTGACCGGGCCCCATTTCCACCCTTCGGCGAGCCTGCCGGAGGACCAGACCTCATGGACATTTTTAGCCAGCGACTCCGTCAACTCATCCAGTCCTTCCGGCAAATCAACTTTCGATTCATCAAGCGGTTGCGGTAAATAAGCCATCTCACTAATTCTTTTATCTTTGCGAAGTTACATTTTTTGCTAAAATTAAGAAAATTTTCTACGAATGATAGATTTTTATTTCATAAATTTGTCATTATTAATGTTTAATCCTTTGGGGGATTACATATTGGCTGTTGGTTTTACCTCTTGTAAAAATATTTCGAACAAATCAGAACGCTAAGAAATGAGAGTTTGCCCGGATTGTCATAAGGTCGTGACTGCGCTTGACGCTGTCGAAATCGACGGCAAGTTTTACCATAAGTCGTGCAGGACTTGCTATAAGTGCGGCAAGATAATCCGCAATGAATTTTCTCATCCCAAAGAGGTTTTTAATGGACATAATTATCACTTCTCATGTCTATATTCTGCTCCTGTTTGTTGCGTGTGCGGGGAAACCGCTCATCGTTATGTAAGCGACTATTGGGGAAACACCGCTTGCCGCGAACACGGGACAATTTGTCAATATTGTGGAACCATTGTCCGAAACGGGCACTCGTTTAAATACAGCTATTTTACGAACGGCGGAAACAAGCTGGTAGATAGGTTCATTTGTGACAAATGCGCCGAGTCCATTGTAAAAACGCCTGAAGAAATCGAACGCTGCCGCGCTGAAGTAATGGCAGTCTTCCAAAAGAAAGACATTACGGGTATCCCCAACGACATTCATATCAGTTTTTCGGATATGAAAGAAGAGTCCAAGAAACTTGGGAGAGGACTTTGGGGATTAAATTCCGGCAAGGTTTCTCCCTCAAGATTGCGCTATTCCTGTCAGATAACGATTCACGAGAATCTTCCGCGCCTGGTTTTCAAAGGCATCTTGGCTCACGAATTTGCAATGGAATTATGCAATAAAAACATTATGTTTACGGGGCATAATTATTTAAAGCATAGATTGTGCTTTTCACCAAAGTCACTCCTAAAGAAGACTTGGGAAATGCCTTGGGGCCGAAAGACGTGATAAACTATTTGAAATAGGAAAAAAGCATCAACAAGCAGATGCCCTCATCAAATAGTTGTCTATGAATAGCAGTCTTGGGGAGATAATATGTGATGATAACATATCACAGCCTTACCCCTCACGCCTCATAAGGACGTGGGGGATTTCGTTTTCCAGAAATATTTCCGAAATGACTTTGAAGCCATGCTTTGCGTAAAAGTCAGACACTGCACATTGGGACTCCAACAGAATAGGAGCCATCCCAAAATAGTTATGACAGGCTTCGATAGCGGCCCCCATTATACGCGCACCGTAGCCTTTCCCCCTTAATGTAGAAAGAACTCGCCCGATGTGGGAAAGACCATCAGCATCTTGAAACACACGTGCGTATGAAAGGATTTGACCATCATCTTCGAGCCAGATATGGAAGCATTTTGCGTCCGTTTCATCAATCTCCTGACAGGGGTTATGCTGCTCAACAACAGATACAGCGCAACGCGTCATCATGATTCGATGCAACTCTGAAACCGAGAGTTCTTTAAAAGCCTTGCACGTAAGATTCATAATGCAAATATCGCGAAAAAGTTCGAGATAAAGCCGCAAATCCCTATCATATTGATAAATTTCTGTTTATATATAAAGTAATTCCGATAATTTTATTAAATTTGGCATCAATATTCGCGTGCGAAGAAATGTTGCTGCAATTCATTGTAAAATAACATGATAATTTAGGGATATGAATACATTCCTTAGTCTACTACCTCTTACTGCTGACACATCTGGTCAATGGCAAGTGAGCCTAGCCCTCATAACGCTTATCGCGGGCGCTGCGGCTGTTATCTTCGAAGCTATTCGGACTTGGAATAATCGTTTCGATCAATGTGCCGATAAAATTAATGAAGCAAACAATGAGATGGCTCAACTTTCTTCAGCCGTTCAGTTGCGATATTACGTCAATCGACGCTACTTTCTTTTTTTCTCTCACTCCAAGGAAGCCATCAGTATCATTTGCACGGCTTTAAAACATCGCAAATCAGGCCGTCTCCAAAAGACTTTAGGAGACAGCTTGTCTTATATCAAACACGCCAACGGACTTGACCTTCAAGAAACGAATCTCCATTTCATCAGCATAAAGCCTAAGAATCGGATACAATTTGAGATTACCGGGAAAGTGAAGTATAATTCAAGAAGCATTGACCTTCGAAGCGCCGATTTATATCGGTCAGATGCCTCTGAAAGCACCATCTGTAATGTAAATTTTGACAAAGCAGTATTCTATGATACACTCCTTTATGGAACATCATTCCACAATTGCTCTTTCCGCGGAGCTTCTTTTTTTGAGTCAGATCTTCGCGGAGTCAAGTTTTATGCGTGCGATTTGACGGGGGCCAATTTCGATGGAGCCAAACGGCTTTCACAAGTATTAGTAAAAAAAAAAAAAAAAGTAGAGAAACCACTTAAAGAGCAACTTCTCTCTTACCTTGACGCAGACGGAATTTTCGGCCAAAAACGAAATGAGATAGTATATGCTGACAAAGGTCGGAATATGAAGGTCTTTCTCAGCAAGCTTGGGAGTATGGACATTCAGAAAAACTTGGATCGCATAGCCATTCAGAATGACTTCGAAACAAACTTTAAGATTTCCTTTGACTGTATTGAGAGAGACGAATACAGAGATTCCGGTCAACTGAATATGATTCAAGATACCATGTCCCATTGTAGTGGCGTTGTTGTGTTGGCCTTTGCTCATATGAAAGTGCTCTCTGGGGAGATACGTAAACCCAGAGAGGACCAAATGGAGCTGCTAAGCAACGTACTTTGCCCCTCTCCGTGGATGCAAATTGAGACGGCATTTGCCCGTTCCCTGGGACTTCCTTGCTTAATTATATCCGAAGACGATGGTCTGCTTAGAAACGGTATTTTTGACGAGGCGGTAGTTCAGAATGACCCGAGTATGTTCTTCGTTAAATTTGTAAATGGCAGCTTCAGCAAAGATGACCGGGCAATCATACAAGAATGGGTAAGAGCAGTTGAGGCTAGAAAAAAATAAAAACACAGGAACAAAATTAATAAGTACTCATGGTACTGTTGCTATCATCACCGAGCACTCCAGCCAGCCATACGGCAAAGTTGCCGCCGACAGCGAACAAGAGTTCTAGATGACCGCACATAGTGGCGTGAAGTACGGAATATATTGACAAATAAACAATAAATAAAAATAGCACTATGAAAAAGACAATTATCATTAGTATTCTTTTGACATTATTTTCAGGTACAATGCCAGCTCAAGTTAACAGCCAAAGAACAACAGAAAGCGTTCAAGTCGTCACACTTGATCCGGATTCTAAAGGCCGTCTTGAATCAATCGACAATTCTGCAAAACCATATTCATTGATTGAACTAATTAGATTGCCCAAGGGTTTCGATTCTGTCAATCTCGGTTTTTGGATTGCTTTGTTAGCCCTTCTTGTCGGGTTCATAACATATATAGCACAAAAGAAAACGGAAAGCCATACACGCAATGCTCCCATCGAATATCAAAAAGAACGCTTTAAAGATCTTATCCGTCATTTTTATAGGAATCTTATTGTCACCATTGCATTCAAAGAGAAGTACTTAGATGATGATAACAAAGTAATGAAAAAGAGTCGAAGTCAGAAACAGAATTCCATGCTTTTTTCAAAATGGAAATCTCATCCGTCCGAATCACATTTGCTAAAACTCAAGCTCTTACCTGAGGATGAACAAAATCTTGATAGTGAGTACTATAGTATCATGCATGAAATTAA
Organism: uncultured Bacteroidia bacterium; assembly: GCA_902784785.1. Taxonomy (GTDB): domain Bacteria; phylum Bacteroidota; class Bacteroidia; order Bacteroidales; family UBA932; genus Cryptobacteroides. Next base: position 47,734 of record CACZWF010000002.1, on the reverse strand, counting down.
ACTCCTATTAAGAAACTATGATACGGAAGTGGATGTCGCTCTATCTCATCTATGTGTCCCTACAATAAAACAAGAGGACTTAAATGTGGACTTTGACAACTTGCTCTTTAAACCATTTTACCTAATACGGAAAATGGTTTCAACTGAAGCGGAGATGAACAAAATTAGTGGTAAAATTAAATACAAATACGAAAAAGAGGGAGATATTACAAATCGCGCAATAGGTATTATACTCTCAGAACATATCAACAAACTGTATGATAATATCAATCGGCTAATTGACCCCTATACATTGAGTTATATACAGTCTAAACTAGAGACCGGCGATTTACTGGTTGCTCAAAGAGAAGTATCTTCTAACACATGGTTACGATCTGAGGAAGAATTGAAAAAGTTAATTCAGGCTCTTAGCGGAAATGAAACAGAGAAATACTTTGAAAAATCGTCGATATTCCCACATATTGACAATAAGAAAATAGCGTTTTTAAGCGATATTAAAACCGGACTAAAAGATGATTATAATCAAGATATAAAAGAATCCTACATAAATGCACTTTCCAACGAGTTGAGCGAATATTATAATCTCATGAAAGCCGATTTCTGGACAAAACAAGAACTTGAGAAATTAATATCATTATCAATACTGATTGATATTGCTATTGAGAGAAGCAAAATTGGGATGATACACTTCTAGTGGAAGGATCATGATAGGAAAACATAGTAACCATACCACTGTAATTTCTCTGGACGCTCCGACCCGACATCTATTGGGCGACTCTAATGTCTTTTTTGAAGGGGGTCATACTACTTTTGATCACCCCCGGTAGAAAAAGTCTCATCTGAAACTTAATGCGAAAAATGAAAACCATATTAATTGCCGGGCCTTGTGTCATTGAGCACAAAGATGTAATGGATACGATTGCTCAGTACTTGGTACCCATCTCAAAAAAAGGGCATTTTGATGTGTATTTTAAAGCATCATTTGACAAAGCCAATCGGACATCGTATAATTCTTATCGTGGGCCAGGGATTGAGAATGGGCTCCGAGAACTATCTCGCATCAAGGAGACATATGGGCTCAAAATTGTGACCGATATTCATGAAGTATGGCAAGCTAATCCCGTAGCTGAAATTGCAGATATGATTCAGATTCCTGCCTTTTTGTGCAGACAGACAGATTTAATCCAAAGCGCTGCAAAAACAGGAAGGATTGTTAATATAAAGAAAGGTCAGTTCGTGTCTGGCAGTGATATGCGATTTGCCGTAGAAAAGGCACGAATGGCTGGTGCTGAAAAGGTATTTCTCACAGAGAGGGGTACTTTCTTTGGTTATAATGATTTAGTTGTCGATTTCCGCAACATTGACCTAATGAAAGATTTCGCCGATGCCGTTATTATGGATTGCACACATAGTACGCAAAAACCATCAGCAAATGGCAGCACCAGCGGTGGGTCTCCAAAGTACATTCCATCTATGGCGCTCGCAGCAAAAGCTTTTGGGGCAGATGGCTACTTTTTTGAAGTTCATCCTCAACCCAAGCAGGCCCTCAGTGATGGGACATCTGTTTTAGAGTTGAATTTACTTAACAAAATCACAAACGACATAAAATGAGTATTATGGAAGAAAACAGCAAAAAAAAGAAGTTCGTTTCTGAAATATGCAATTTCCTCAGAAAGCATGTAAAGATGATTGTCATTTACACAATAATAATAGCAACTGCATGCTATATTATCCCTCAAAACTCTAATCCCAATAGCAGCTGCTTTTATTGGGTTGAAGATATTTGCAGCCGCATTGACACAATCTCTTTAATTTGCTTAATCTTCATTGTTTCAGCACTACTTATCTATTATTTCAATGAATTTCAATCGAAAAAGAAAGGAATATTTGAACAAATTGGGTATGATATCAGCAATTTAATTGCATGGATTTTTTCAGTAAACGGATTATTTGCATTGTTAGTTTGTACCGTTATAGTTTTAGTGGGCTATATGATAACGCAAGCGAAAGATCTATCTCATTCAGGCAGTAGTGATGTTTTACAACTACTTACTGTAACATTGACAGTGGCACTCTCAACATTGATTCCAACACTAGTCTCACGTATGGTTTCAAGGAATCAAGTACACGAACTAGTTGAGAAAAAAGTAGATGGCGAAGTTGAAAAATACAAAACATCCCTAAATGAAATCAGGAAGGACAAAGGCCATTCTTGTCGCATGTCCGCCACCATGTTGGAACAACTGGCTCATAGTAATATTAACAAATTAGACACAACATATTATGCAGCATGGTCAATAGGTTGGGCAGCAAGCGCAATCATACAATACCTTCTCATTTTGCCGCATTATGAAAATGCACGCAAGAACAGTGCTTATTGCCTTAATGTCATTAATAAGGCCGGGAATGACATTAAAACAGACGCCACAGCCAATGTTAAATTTTCTGATTTTCAGAGCTTTTTAACTATGCATGCCCTGATGACACACTATAATTTAATTTTACCCCTACAATCAGAAGCAATTGCAATGAGATCTGATGATAGTTTTGAAAGTTCTAAAGGCGGAGTTGTACAATGGGAAAAACAAGTTGCAGCATTCGACGATATTTTTATAGCTATTGAATCATGGTTATATAATCATTTAGAAGAAAACGACAAACGAGCTGTTCGTCCGGGGTTTTGCCAAATAACAGGTATGCAAAAAGAGTTCAACGATCAATTAGATAAATACGTCATAGACATAATAGAGAAACTAAATGATACTAAAGAAACTCAACAAAATAACAATCGGCAATCGAAAAATACAAATGAACCATCAACCACTGTTAAATAGAGCTAAAGAATGTCTCAAGCAAGAAAGTGATGCTCTTCTATCATTGGTCGACAAAGTAGATGAGTCTTATCTCTTTTTTGCAAAAGAAATGTCAGCCTGTCACGGTAAGTTTTGCTTCACGGGTGTTGGGAAAAGCTTTTACGTTGCGAATAAGATATCATCATCCTTCAGCAGTTTGGGATATGCATCTTTTTGCATCGATCCCCTAAATTTGCTTCACGGAGAAATGGGTGCCATTAGCGAAGGAGATATTGTTGTTGCTGTTTCTAATTCCGGAGAAACGGATATTCTACTAAACGGAATTATGGCTCTCCGAGAACGCAATGTCCCTATTTTATCAATTGTTGGAAACAACTTGTCCTCGTTAGCGCGACTATCCAAATGCTTCATCGCTGTACCCACATCAGAAGCAGGTCCTTTTGGCTTAGTTCCATCAACCTCGACAACAGCGATGATGGCCGTTGGTGATGCCTTATTATGTGCATTAACGGAAATGGACGAACTCACAATTGATTCGTTCAAAAAATTTCATCCTGACGGACAGCTTGGCAAAATCATGAAAGATATGTAGTTTTTCTAAACCGAAGGGAACGCCATATCTGCACACAACCAACTATTCACTAACCCCTTTCAACTGATTACTATGTCCAAAAACCAAATCTACTCCATCGGTCTTTTCATAGACGGGGGCTATTTCATGGAAATGAACAAGGGACTGCAGCCGAATTCAAAGGTCAATCTCAAGGGGATAATGAGCCATATCCGCACGTGCATTTCGGAAAAGTTCGAGCTTCCGAGGGAATCCTGCATCATTACAGAAAGCCATTATTTTCAAGGGCGTTTCAAGGCTTTTGAGGCCAAGCAGAAGCAGAAACTCGAGAGCGACCGGAAGTTTGAGGACAAACTCATTGAAAACGATGTGGTTTTCCATTACAAACACATTTATGAGATGCCGGATGGCACGATTAAAGAAAAGGGCATCGATGTCTGGTTCGCGCTGGAGACGTATGAGTTGGCGGTGTACCGGGATTTCGACTTTGTCGTGCTCATCACCGGGGATGCGGACCACGAAATGCTCGCCCGCAAGATCAAGTCACTGAAGAAACAGGTCGTCCTGCTTACCTGGAATTTTGCGGACTCGTCATCGACGGCCCCGGCCTTGCGGGAAGAAGTGACCTATCACATCGACTTGAACGCGCAACTGAAACAGAACCCGGATCTGATGCATAAAATCACCGTATCCGCAGGTGCATGACCGGAAGTCGAAGACAAAAAATCAAATAAACACAAGCAGTATTTGGAATTATGCAATAAAAACATTATGTTTGCAGAGCATAATTATTTTGCCTCATGAAATTTGTTGACCGGAAAGAAGAAATTGAGCGATTGAAAAGGCTCCTCAATGCGCCAGAACCGTCTTTTGTGATTATCAGAGGGCGACGCCGAATTGGAAAATCTTCTTTGATCGGACGAGTACTTTCTGAAAAAGATATCTATTTCGAAGCGGATCGGACAGATGCCATTGAACAAATGCGCTTATGTGCACAGGTTATTTCCGCTCACCTCCCCGGCTTCGCTGATGTCGAATACAAAGACTGGAGGACGCTGCTTACCGCATTGAATTACCGCATCACGGACAGGATTACGCTTTGTTTGGACGAATTCCCTTATCTGGCAGAGAACACACCTGCGTTACCATCCATTATCCAAAGTTTGCTGGACAATGGCGATTTGAAGTATCATCTGATTTTGTGCGGATCGTCGCAAACGATGATGTATAATCTCACGCACGATGAACAATCTCCACTCTACGGCAGGGGAAATTCTGATTTCAATATGCATCCCATCAAGTTGCCATACTTGCAAGAAGCTTTGGGGGTGAATGCCGAAGAAGCCATTGAGGACTATTCTGTATGGGGCGGAGTGCCGCGTTACTGGAAGCTTAGGGAGATGGAATCAAACTTGCGCGAGGCCATTGACACGCATATTTTCTCCCCATTTGGAATCTTGTACGAAGAGCCGTTACGACTTTTCAAAGACGACATCAAAGACACGGTGAAAGTATCCACCATCATGTCCATTGTCGGCCGTGGTGTACATCGCCTCAGCGAGATTGCGTCCCGTTGCGGAGAGCCGGCCACCAACCTGTCCCGCCCATTAGCCAAATTGGTGGATTTGGGATATTTAGAAAAAGAGACGCCATTCGGAGAATCGCCCAAGAATAGCAAGAAAAGCTTATACCACATTGCAGACCCTTTCTTGAGTTTCTACTACCAGTTCGTCATCCCCAACCGCTCGTTCATCGAATTAGGACGGTTTGGTCCTATTGATTCGCTGATGGAAGAACGATTCCCGGGGCACATCGGATATTGGTGGGAGCATTTATGCCGTGAATCGGTAACGGGGAATACGATAAGCGGAATTACTTATGGCGTAGCCCGACGATGGTGGGGAAAGGTAAAGCTGGATGAAGGATGGGAAGATGTTGAACTGGATATTGTAGCCGAATCTTTGGACCATAAGACTTTACTGATTGGAGAATGCAAGTGGACCAACGGCGAAAACGGCCGCCTGCTCACCCGCCGGCTCCAACGCATTTCCGAGGCCCTGCCCTTCGCACAAGGGAAAGACATCCGGATCATACTTTTCACCAAAGTCACCCCTGAAGACAATCTCGGAAACGCCTTGGGACCGGAAGACGTGATAAACAATACTCGCTGCTAAATTCCAACCATATCTGCCAGCGCATGACCGATCAGGAAATCATACAGGGACTGATTGCCCGGGACGAGAAGATTACGCAGCACTTCTTTTTCAAGATGTGCAAGCCGCTCTTTTACGCTCTGATTGGCAAGATTTTCGACAACAAGGCCGATTATGACGAATTGGTCAATGAACTCTATCTGCACCTGATGGCTGACGATGCCCGACGGCTCAGGATGTTTGAAGGTCGTTCCAACATCTACGGATGGCTGAAATCCGTGGCCCGTAACTACTTCTTGGAAAAGAAAAATCGGGAAAGAGTGATAGAACATGAGAGTGGGGACCGTCTTTTATATGAAGCGCAGAAAATTGAAGATGAGAATCCCGAAAGACCGGACCGGAAACAATTAGAAGAAGACATGCGGGTTGCCGCCATATTGGACCAGATAGAGAACGAAAATTACAGACTGATTCTCCAGAAACTCATCATAGAAGAGATGAGTTTCGATGAACTGGAAAAATTGACCGGCATCAAGAAAGCCAATCTTTACAATATGAAAGTACGGGCGCTGAAGAAGTTGGAGGAGATTATGAAGATTGCCCGTACGAGAGGCGATTCGTTATGTGCCATCCGTTGCGAAGAGTATATCCTGCATTGCTTCGGCATCCATCAATCCCTGGATGAGTTGCGCGACCTGGCCATGAAGAAAGGATGGCTGATGGAAGACGGCGCCAAGGTTCAGGACCTGGGTAACACGGCCCGGGAGTTTGGCTTGAAGGTGGAGAAAGTGAACGAGGCGACGCTGCAAGATGTAATGAAGGCCCTGGATGAAGGCAAGCAAGTGCTGGCGGCCGTCGATGGCGGCGAATTGATAGGCAATCCCGTGGAAGAGAGGTTGGAAGATGTTTTCGCGGGCGGTATCGTGGACCATTGCGTCGTCGTGCTCTCCGTCGATATCAACAGGGACGAAGTCGCCCTATACGACCCCGCATTCGGCCCCATTCCCCTGCCCGTCAGCATCGCGCACTTCCTAGATGCCTGGTCGGATTCCAACTATTACTGCGTATTCATTGAGAAATAGCTTGGTATTCATTTGTTGGCCCGATGATAGGTAGTACCCCACTGAATTATCTCGGATGGCCTACATCCAGAGGGTGTAGTCCTGCCAGTCGGTGAACATGTGTAAGACCAGACCGAGGCCGCCGGCGCGGAGCCACCACGGCCAGTGCCATTTCTCATAGGGAAGGAAGCACATGAGCACATATACGGCGATGGCGTAGTGGGAGTGAAGCGGATGGAAACCGACACTCATCCGCGTGGGGTCGAACATCGGCGTGGCCAGCAGGTGGTCCGCATCCACCAGCATCGTGGCCAGCATGATCAGATAGGCCTTCAGCCGACGGTCCTTACGAAAGAAAAGGGCCAGCAGCAAGGGTCCGAAGAAGTGCAGACCGTAATGTATGACAAATCTCAACCATTCCATTTTGCAAAAGTAGTATTATTATTTATCTTTGCAACAGAATATTCTTGCAAATCCAATATTTAAGGTATATGAAACTCCCCAAAATCTCCGCCGTTCTGACGCTCGTATTGCTCAGTGGCACCCTCGCCTTCGCGCAAGGCAAGACTTTTTATGTCAGCGCATCCACCGGTTCCGCCCGTTCCGACGGATTGACCGCTGAAAAACCGATGAAGGATTTGCAGAAAGCCATCGACGCGGCCAGCGACGACGACACCATCCTCGTGGCAGAAGGCAATTATCTCGGCAGCCTTGACCGTGGCTACATCGAAAGCGGACGTTTCGCCAACGCCACCCACGATATGGGCAAATTCATCAGCATCTACGGAGGCTACTCCCCCGATTTCAGCGAGCGCGACGTCATCAAGTATGTCACCAAGTTCCAACCCACCGACCAGAAATTCATCGCTCCTTTGTTCAATCTGAACGCCCGTCGTCCGTACGGCTACAGCGGTCCCGAAGGAAAGGTGGTGATTGACGGATTTGTCTTCGACTTTGGCGAGAGCAACATCTACTGTGTCGCCAATGTGAAGGATCCCGTCACTGGAACCCCCAACGAGGGTATGCTCACCGGCCGTTTCGTGGAGCCCAACGCCTCCCCGAACTGCCCCAAGGTCGGCTTCGCCAACGGAGACCAATACGGTCTGCACCTCGATGTGGAAGGCAACATCCGTATCTCCAACTGTATCTTCGTTAACTGCCGCGACTACGGCATCTGCGCGTTGATGGGCAAAGGCCATATGGAGATTTCCAACAATATTTTCATCTCCTGCCGCTACGCCGCCTGCCAGGTCAAGGGCAATGTCCGCGACGCAGACATCCCCCTGGTCTCCCTCGATTTCCACCACAACACCGTCCTCTTCACCTGGACGCGCACGAAGGCCTTCGAGGATATGGGACAGGGCTTCCGCTTCATGAACGGCATCCGCACCATCAACGTCCACAACAACATCTTCGGCTGCAACAGCAACTGCGCGGTGGAACGTGTTTTCTATGAGTCCAACAAGGCCATGGAAAAAGAGAAAATCAGCAACCTCTACGACAACTACTTCTTCGCCAACCGCAGAGACCTGGAACTGGCCTCCTCCGGCGCCGCCTCCATTTCCGTCTCCGCCGCCCGGATTGAGGAAGCCGAGCAGATCGGACCCAAATACGAAGGCAACGTGGAAATGCCGGAGAACGAAGCATTCATCAACGCCATCGACAAGTCCTATCTCGAGGGCTTCATGACACTGAAGATCATCTCCTCCCAGACCTACAACCCCAACTCCGCCGCCAACCAGGTCAACCGCCTCTTCGGGCTAAACCAGCAGGGTAGCGAGATTGTACGTCCCAGCATGTACTGTAACAAGTATCCTTGGGAAAAAGCAAAAGACCTCTTTGGAAAAGTCGCCGGTTACGGCGCCCAGATGCCTCGCTAACGAGAAGCAACCTTTTCTTAACGGCCCTACGCCTGTTGTGCTCCACGCACGGCAGGTGTTTTCTTTTCTGCAAGAATCCTTATATTTTTTTCAACTATCGCTATAAAATCCTTTTATAATATAAGGTTACTTTGCCGTGTGAAAATTTTGTTTGTATGAAAAATAAAAAGTACACCCAACCCCATTGCAAGTCCTGCTTGTTGCGGACTAGCAGTATCTTGATGGTCTCCAGCGGCGGAGACAAAGAAGACTACACGATTGTAGACATGTTTGGCAACGATTAATCCTAAGCGCTATGAAAACGAAAAACATCCTGACAGCATTCGTTATGGCGGCGTTCTTGGTCGCATCCTGCGCCAAAGAGGCGACGCCCGCTACGCAAGAGAATATCAATTCCGACACCCCCGAGCAGGAGCAAAGCGGCGTGGTGGTCAACCCCGACGGGACCTTCACCCTGACCTTCACCTCCGAAGCGACCTCCAAGACCAGCCTGGCCTCCGACGGCAAGACCGTCAACTGGGTGGCGGGAGACGCCATCCGTTTCTGGGACGGCGAGACCAATTACGACGCCACCGCCCAGTCCAGCGCGCACAGCACAGCCTTTTCGGACATTACGGTTCCCGAAGAACTGAGCGCTTTGTATGTGACCTATCCGGCCACCATCGCTTCCGAATGTGAAGACGGAACGCTCTCTATCTCGTTCCCCTCCAACCGCACCAGCGGCGCATTCGCCAGCGCGGACTACTCGGCGGCCAAGGCGGTCAAGACCGACGGCGTGTGGAACACCTCCCTCCACTTCAAGAACATCGCCTCCCTGCTGCAAATCAGCATCACCGACAACGAAATCACCCAAATTTCGGTCGAGGGTCTGGACGGAGAAGCGATGGCCGGCACGTTGCCTGTCTCCTTCAACGCCTCCGGCGACCTGGCATTCGGCGAAGTAGCCTCCGCTTCCACAAAAGTCAACCTCTCCGTTGACGGCGCGGGGGAATACTTCATCCCCGTCATCCCGGGAACGGTCAGCAACGGATTCCGAGTGACGATGCTCAAGGGTAGCGAAACAATGACTCCTTTCACCTTTGTCGGGTCCTACACCCTGGCGGCCGGCCAGATTACCAAACTCACGGACGTCGACCAGCACAACGGACAATTCTACGTCACCCCGTCGGGCTCCGGACTCAAGGGTGGCTCCGGTTGGAACAACGCGATGTCCGCCGCCCAATTCATGGACTTTGTCAAGAACGGAGACAACCACTTCCTGGTCCGGGGAGCGACCTTCCATTTCTCCGCTGATGAATTCACCTTCGGAGACTATGTCCAGCCCGACTTCTCGGGACACAGCGAGGTGAATTTCACCCTCGAAGGAACCCGTTCCGGCTCTGCGATGACCACCTTCATCGGTGGCAGCGGCGATCCGGCCGGTATGCTCTGGCCCAAGTCGAGCACCAACGTCACCGTCAAGAATGTCAAATTCACCGGGACCAACGGCAACTCCAACCGTGCGGCCATTCGTGTCAACACTTCGTCCGCGAAACTGCAATTGGAGAATTGCGTTTTCGAGAACAACCAAACCAGCGGACAAAGCGGCGCCATTAACCTGATCAAAGGTACGGCCACCATTACGAACTGTGAGTTTACAGGTAACAGCGCTTCTAACGGTGCTTCTATTAATGCCGAAGAGGCGACAGTGACCCTCAACAGTTGTACATTCACCAGCAATAGCGGCAACGGCAACGCCGTTTATGTCAACAGCGCTTCCGCCACGCTCAACATGCAGGACTGCAACATCAACTCCGGCACGGGTACGGCTGTATATATTAACGACGCAGACAATGCAACCTTGACGAGAGTCAACATCAAGAATGTCAGCGTGGAAAGGACAGAAAGCACCGCCGAGAATGATTTCACTGGAGGCGCCGCCATCCGTTCAGCCTCCACCGGAACGCTGCTCGTGACAGGCGGAACCATTCAGGATTGCTATAGCGTCGGCTTGAACGGCGGGGCGGTCGCCCTTGTCGCTGCCGGCAATTTCACCTTCAATGGCACCACTTTCAAGGGGAATCATACCAACTTGGGCGGCGGAGCGGTCTATACGGCCAGCGGTAGTGCAAGTTATAACTTCACCGATTGCTTGTTCGAAGGCAATTACGCCACGGGAGAAGGCGGAGCCAGCGATAATCATCACGCCGGTGCAGTGATTTACGCGACCCAAGGCGGAACCGTGGTCAATTTCACCAACACGACGATGAAAGGCAACTATAACATTGTCTCCGAAGATCTCATCTACGGCGGCATCATCCGCTTCAACTCCTCCAATGCGAAGGGTCGTTTCAACGGATGCGTCTTTGACGGAAACTACACCAACAGAACCTACTCCGCCAATCCGGCCTGCGCCGCTATCATCAACAACCGCCTCAGCACTTCCTTCTACTTCAATGCGTGCGAGTTCAAGGAAAACACCTCCGGAACCGGCAACGACGGCACCACCTACGGAGGAACGCACGGTATGGTCATTTGGTCAAGCGGCACCGGTCTCCTCGGAATGAACAACTGTTCCGTCCACGACAATTATGGTGGCAGAAATACTAACGAAATATCCTGGATTTGCCTTGATAAAACAGGTAGCCGTTTCATCCTTTCCAACAGCACAGTTGTCGGCGATCTTACGCGCTATGGCGGGACTTTCAAGAATAACTGGGGCGTTATACGAATCAAACAGACCAGCGGCGATTATCAATTCCTGAACAACATCATCTGCTCCAAGCAAACGGATGGCAACTGCATTTGGTTCTCCGACGCCACGCCTGTCACTTCTTATTACAACAAGACCTCCAAAGAGGGAGACGGCAGGGTTGACTGGGGCGATGACACCGGATCCGGTCACGATTATACCGCCAACTCCACTTCCTTCAGCGGTTGGGACGGCATCTATGCATGGAACGGAACGATGAGCGGCACCAATAGCAGTATGAAAGCCGCAACCGCAGATGTCAATAGCAAGATTGAAGAGGCCGATGCCGACTTCTACGCTTGGCTGGAGAGCATCGGCGCGCTGGGCAAGGACATCAATGGCAACAACCGGGGCGCCACCTCCTGGCCGGGCTGCTACCAGAACTAAGCCGTCCGCGCCTACCTTAACTTAAACATATTCGCGATGAATAGCAATAAGAAGAAAACATACAGTATTCCCTCCATCCAGGTCTGTGCATCAGACCTGGATTGGGAGGTTCTTGTCGGTTCCGATTTCGAAAGTACGAAGGAGGACTACACGGAAGACGATATCTTTGGTGATGATTAATTTTGATTGCACGATGAAAACGAAACGACTGCATAGAATTCTTCTATTGTTTCTCGCGATATGCTCGCTGACCGTCCTCTCCTGCTCGAAAGAAAAACTCGTTCAGGAGAATGAGATATCTACCCAACCATCACAGGAGCAAACGGACGAGCCCGAAGGGGACGAGCCCGGTAATCCGGAAGATGAGCCGCAAGAGCCTTGGGACGAATGCGGCTATCAGGAAGAGGGCGATCCTTATGGAGGAAATCTTGTTGAACTAAACTTCACCGCCGAAGCCCCCACCAAGACCACCTTCGACGGAGATAAACATGTCTATTGGGTAGCGGGAGACCAGGTGCGATTTGATGCTTCTTACCAAGAAGAAGGAAAAGATACGAAGAGTATCGTGAATTACAAAACGACAGCCAAGTCCACTGGATCCACAACTGCCTTTGAGGCCGTTAATGTCAGGGATGATGTTCTAGACTACTTGTATGTCACCTACCCGGCCTCTGCTGCGACCTACCATTCCGCCAACGTCAGCGGAACGCCTCGCGTGCGTATTTGGTTCCCTGCCGAGCCCGCTTCTGGTACATTCGCCGCAGCGGATTTTTCCCTCGCCAAGACTACTCGAAGCGACGACGTCTGGAATACCACGCTCTCTTTCCAAAATGTTGCCGCTATCTTTAAGATTGGCATCTCCGATCCGGATATTACTAAAATCGTAGTTTCCAGCGAAGGTGGAGAATATATCGCTGGGGAATTGGAGTACCGCATCACAGCCGGAGGGGCCCTTCAAGACAAAGGCAGCCTGGAAACCAACGACAAAAGGTCCTCATCAATTACCCTAAATATTGACGGAACCGGTACTTATTACATAGCCGCTGTCCCCTGCACCCTCAGCACGGGCTTCCGCGTGACGCCCTACAAAGGCGCAGTCGCCCAGACGCCATTCTGCTATCCGATAGAATACATCCTCGAACGTGGCAAATTCACCACGCTCAAATCGGTGGACACGCACGCAACTAAAGATTATTATGTTTCCGTCTCAGGCTCTGGTCGCAAAACCGGTCACAACTCAGCCAATGCGATGGATAAAAACCAGTTCAAAACACTGGTTGCCGCACAAAGCACCAGCGACGATGCTGCCTGGAAGGCGGCCCTGCTCAATGGGACGACATTCCACTTCGCGGCGGGCACCTACAACCTCGGCGAGATGGTGGAACTGGGTTTCCTCGGACAGACTTCCTCGGTTCCCTCCCTCACTTTCGAAGGAACGGAGGCCAATGGCGACACCACTGTCTTTACCGGCAACAGCGAGCACCGCATTTTCAACATTGACTCGCCCATCAACCTGAGTATCAACAAGTGTAAATTTATCGAAGGTACCGGGGGAGAATCCGGCGGAGAGGCGGGCGCCATCCGTCTCCAACAAATCAACTCGACCTTAAAACTGACCAACTGCCAGTTCTGGAACAACAGCAACGACAATGGTGATTCGGGCGCGCTGATGCTGGGCAACGGAACCACCACCATCAAAGACTGCTCTTTCGCCTTCAATAGCGCCTCCAACCACGGGTCTGCCATCGGATTCACCGGCGCCGGCGACATCCGAGTGATTGATACCGAGTTTAAGGGAAATGACGGAGCCTCCCTGCGTTTCCATAACGTCAACTCCTTTGCCGCTAGCGGACTGACCTTTAAAGGGAATACCGGCAGTTGCATCCGCGTGCTGGAAGCCAACGACATGGACCTTGAGTTTACCGACTGCACCTTCCTCAACAACACTGACGGGGGAGGAGCGGTCCTGTACAACCGGGGAGGGAGTACTGTCACCTTCAACGGCACCACCGCAATGACCAACTGCCATTCCACGGCCTTTGGCGGCGGCGCTATTGTAATGCGCATCGTCAATAAGGTAGAAGGGGTCGATACAGAATCCTCCACTTCCGGCAACCTGACCATCACCGGCAACTGCACCATTGACGGATGCTACGGGACGGCGGACGGCGGCGCTATGTACCTCAATACGACGGGCGATGTTAACATCGGCGACCCTGACCACAGCGACAGCACCGTCGTGATTAAGAACTGCTACACCTCCAGCGCCAACGGCGGCGGTGTGGCTCTGGTCGCAGCCGGTGATTTCGCTTTCTCCCACACTACTTTCAAGGCCAACCACACCGACCAAGGCGGCGGAGCCGTCTATACGGCCAATGGCGCCGCCAGTTATAACTTCACCGATTGCTTATTCGAGGGCAATTACGCCACAGGAGCAGGCGGAGCCAGCGATGACCACCACGCCGGAGCGGTGATTTACGCGACCCAAGGCGGAACCGTAGTCAATTTCACCAACACGACGATGAAAGGCAACTACAATTACTTTTCTACGAACCTAGATCCCGTCTATGGTGGAATCATTCGTTTCAACTCCTCCCAAGCGAAAGGACTATTCAACGGATGCGTTTTTGACGGGAACTACTCCAATCGAAAATATTCCAAAAACACCAATTGTGCGGCTATTATCAACAATCGTCTCGGCACCACATTCTACTTCAATGCTTGCGAATTCAAGGAAAACACCTCCGGGACCGGTAACAGCGAGGATGTATACGGCGGTGTTCGAGGAACGGTGATTGCGAATTTAGGTAGCGCCAAAATCGGGTTAAACAATTGTTCCTTCCATGACAACTACGGTGGACGAAACACGGATGATATCACTTGGATTTGTATGGACAATGCATCCTGCACTTTCACGCTTGCAAACAGCACTATCGTAGGAGACAACTACCGAGCGCCTGATGCCGGCGGGGCCCGCAAGAACAACTGGGGCGTTGTCAAGTTCCACAACAAGGGGAACTTCTACTTATTGAACAGCATCCTCTGTTCTTACGAAACGAGTGGGAACAGTTTCTGGGTGAACGGGGATATTATCGTCGATGGTTCAACAAGCATAGCAGAAGGTGGGACCAAACTTCCCGTAACTTCATACTATTGCAAGACATCCAAAGAAGGAGACAATCGAACCAACTGGATTGTGGACACTGGATCGGGTCACAATTATACCGCCAACAGCACATCGTTCAGCGGATATGTCGCACCAGGTGTCAGCCCCAATTACTACAAATATATGTATTGGACGGGTACGATGACGGGAACCAACAGTGGAATGAAGGCCGTGACCGCAGATGTCAACACGCAGATCAACAGCGCCGACTCCGATTTCTACACTTGGCTCAACTCCATCGGCGCCCTGGGCAAGGACATCAACGGACGCAGCCGCGGCGCCACCTCCTGGCCCGGCTGCTACCAGAACTAATCCCGTCGCGACGGTTTTCCTGGCAAATATTTGCTTGTACAGAAAATTGTACATATCTTTGCGGGAAAAAGTAGTATACGATGGTTACGACGACGATTACAGATTTTAGGAAAAGTATCAAGGGATACATTGATTCAGTCATTGCAAGCAATGAGCCTGTCCTCATCAACCGAGGACAACAAGGAGCAGTGCTTGTATCCTTGGACGAATACAACGCGATGGTTCGCACGGCTTCAGTCCTTTCGTCCCGCTTCAGTCCTGATGTGCTGGATGCGGCCCGGAAGCAGGAGTTTATCGAAGTAGATATTGACTCGCTATGAGACTTTTGTTCACGCCGGAATCCCTGACGTCCTACAATGAAATAAAGGTTTCAACCCCTCGGGAAGCAGATCAAATCAAAGATGTGCTTAAGGATGTGTTGGCCCATCCGGAAACAGGGAAAGGCTCTCCTCAAGCGCTTACCGGGGCTCTTGCCGGGCTTTGGAGCCGCGAATATGGCTTCTGCCGACAAATCGTGTATCAGATTCTCCCGGACGAAGTGAAGATATATGCCATTGGCAAGAACGTCCTTCCGAACACGACCCCAGTCCCCTCGTCCAACTTTCAACAGACCGGCTATAGAGAGGACGAGTACCGCAATGTTCTTGCCCAGATGGCCGCCAATCGCGGCAAAGGCGATACGCCAAAAGTAGGCATATTTTGGTATAGCATCGGGAGGGATGAACTCTTCGGCGTGGTATCACACCCTCTGGACGACTACTCCAAAGCCAATGCTTCTGAGGGTCGAATCACTTGTTCTGAACTTCACGAGGATGTTTGGAAGAAAGAGTTCTATAAGCAGAAATATAAAGGCGATGGAACGGGACTGTTTATCGGCGCCTATCAAGACAAGCCACGCGGCAGGGTGTTCTATAACATTGATGAAGACACATTTGAAGTGGCGGCAGGAAAGTGGCTGGAAGAGTATCCCCATGTGTATGATATGGTATTGAAAGAATTCAATTTACCTCCTGAAAAGACTACTGCCAAGTATGCCGTCCATTGGGATATTGGGCAGTCCTGGAGATAACTAATTAAAAAAGAACTGGAAATGACACAACGACTTGCTGTTTTTGTTTTGGGGATGCTTTTCGCGATGGCGGGATGCGCCCGGGAAGAAGAGGCGGGGGGCATTCCCACGCCGGTGTTTGACGAGAAGCCGGAATATGTAGACTTCTACTGGACGGCCTGGGAGCAGGCCAAGGACCATATCAAGGAGCAGCCCGGTCTTCCGCAGCCCCGTTATATGGACGAGGGATTCCGGGACGACGCCATCTGGATCTGGGACTCGGAGTTCATGGTCCTGTTCTGTAAGTATGCCCCGAAACAATTCCCGGGCATCGAGACGCTGGATAATTTCTACTACACCTTGCTTGAAAACGCCGGCTCGCCCATCAGCGTCCAGCATCCCGACAACCCGCCTTTCTTCGCCTGGGTGGAGAATGATTATTACAAATTCACGGGCGACAAGGCGCACATCAAGCAACTCCTCACCGAAACGCGCTTCCTGCAGCGGCATTTCGACCTGTTCAACACGATGAACCACGACACGCAGTTCCCCTTCCCCATCAGCCGCGACGGCATTCGCATCGAGTACAAGGGCATCGGCTACAACTGGAACCGTTGGCAGAGCGGAATGGACAACACGCCGCGCGTACGGGAAATGCCCCTCTTCTGGGTGGACGCCATCTCCCAGCAGGCCCTTTCCGCCCTCTACATCTCGCGCCTGGCCGGGATGGCCGGAGACGCGGATACAGAGCAGGAATACAAGGCAAAATACGAAGACCTGAAAGAAAAAGTCAACACCTACTATTGGGATGACCGCGACAGTTGCTACTACGACATCCGCGAAGGCGACCTTTCCAAAACCCATATCTTGACCCCGGCCTCCTTCTGGCCGATGCTGGCGGAAATTCCCTCGCAGAAGCAGGCCGCGGCGATGGTTCGTTTCGCCCTGCAGGACAACAAACTCGGCGGCCCCCTCCCCTGGACCTCCGTATCGCGGGACGACGAAATGTTCGACCCCGACGGGAACTACTGGAGAGGCTCCATCTGGCTTCCGACGGCCTATATGGGCATCAAGGCGTTGGAAAAATACGGATTCTTCGAAGAAGCCGACCGCAACGCCCAGGACATTCTGGAACACATGTGGCAAACCTATGTCAAATACGACCCGCACACCATCTGGGAGTGCTACAGTCCCACCAAGCCCGAACCTTCCAGCAAACACACGGGCAGCGGCAGTCAGGTCAAATCCGTCAAAGCCGATTTCTGCGGCTGGTCGGCGCTCGGCCCCATCTCGCTCTTTATCGAGAACGTGCTGGGCTTCTACGACGTGGACGCCTTGACAGGCACCGTCCGGTGGAACCTGCACCAGACCTGCCGCCACGGCATACAAAAACTCTCGTTCGGAGACATCACCACCGACATTCTCTATGAGAACGGCCGGGTGACGGTGGTCAGCAACAAGCCCTACACCCTGTATATCAATGGGGAGGGGCACGCCATCCGCAAGGGAAAGAATACACTTTCCGCCCAACCTTCGACCCCAAGTAGATAAATTCCGGATTTTTTTGTAACTTGCAGGCAGAAAACCGGACGATGAGAAAAGCCCTTCAAATCCTGCTCTGCCTGCTGCTTCCTTTGGGAGCGGCCGCGGCGGGTGACGAGTACATCCTGTCTTATCTGAGCCAGGAAGACGGGCTTTCCGACAACTACATCAACGTGATTCTTTCCGACCGGCAAGGTTTCATCTGGCTGGGAACCAACGACGGACTGGACCGCTACGACGGATGCCACATCCGCCACCTGGCTTTTCCCTATCAGGAGCACGGCACCCGCCACGTCAAATCGCTGGCGGAAGACGCATACGGAAATATCTGGGTGGGAACGACCACCGGCCTGCTCAAATATGATGTCCGGGAGGACAGGATGCAAATCGTGGAGACCGAGCCGACGACAAATGAGAAACTCACGATTATCTCCCACATGGGACTGGACGGTGACGGGGTGCTCTGGATGCCCTGCAGAAGTGGAATGCTCGGCATCAACACCCGTGACGGCGCCCGGCAGACCCTTCCGCATTCCCTCCTTTCGCTGTGCCGCGACAAGAAAGGCTCCGCGCTGGTACTGCTGACCCGGGACAGGGAACTGCTCGTTCTGGAAAACGGGCGGACGCAGCCTTTTCCCCTGTCCGACCAGGCCCGGGAGTTCATCGGCGAGAGCAAGCCGAGCGATGTTTTCATCGCGGGGCATTATCTGTTTCTCACCTCCTTCAACGGAGACAACCTCATTCTGGACACCCGCGACGGATCCATCCGCAAGGACCGTTTGTTCCACGAAATCAAAGATGTGCTGGAACACAGCGACGGAGACATTTGGCTGGCCTCCCGAAGCGGGGTATTCGTCCTGGACAGTTGCCTGGCCGTCAAGCATCATTACACCAAGGAGAAACCCCACAATCATTCCCTGCGGGAAACGCGCACGCGCTGCCTTTGCGAAGACCGGTACGGAGGTGTGTGGGCCGGTTCCTATTTCGAAGGAGCCGCCCGCTTTGAGAAAAACATCGCCCAATTGCAAAATTGGAGCGCAGACGACATCGGAGGGCCTGATTTCAAAGCGCGTGAATTCACGGAAGACCAGCAGCATTTCATCTGGGTGGGAACCGACACGCGCGGACTGTTGCGGCTGGACCCCGGAAAGCAGAAACTGGAAACGCCCGCTTTTGCCCAGCGGGGCGCCAAGAACATTCTGGGACTATGGGCGGAAGAGGAACATTTGTGGGTGGGAAGCCTGAGCAACGATCTGCCCACCTACCGGGTCGATTTGCAGCGGCAGAAAAACGAAGTGGTGAAGGATGGGCACAAAATGGCCTATACCTTCTGCCGGGATGCCAAAAATCGGCTCTGGATTGGATGTCAGGAATCCTTCTGCGCCGGAAAGGTAGAGCAAAATGCTTTCATCGGCGAGATAGAACTGGAATCGAAACAAGTGGTGCGCATCCTGCGGGACCGTTTCGGGCAGATCTGGGTCGGGACCATTCCCGGAGAAATTTGGCGCTACTCCTCCAGCGGGCTTTTCAAATATACGATTCCCAATCTGTATATGCTGACCGACCTCTTCGAGGACAAGAACGGACGCATCTGGATTGCGACGGACGGACAGGGACTGGCGCGCTACGACCCGGTCACGGACCGTTTCGAGGACATGCGGCCGAACGAGCAGTTCCCCCACCGCATCTTGAAAGTGTCGCAAGACGCCCAAGGCCTCTTTTGGATGACGACGCCCTGGCAACTGCTGGCCTGCCATCCGGACGACCTGGACATCCTGCTGTCGCTCGACGTGAAAGCCCTGCGCAGCGGAAACTTCAACTACTCTTCCAACTTTATCGCTTCGGACGGGACTTTGTACGCCGGAACAGCGAACGGGTTCATCTCCCTGCATACTGACAAATTGATGCAAGAGCGGACGGTGCCGCCCGTCATCGTATTTGCCGGATTCGACATTCCCGGAAAGCGTATGGACGACCGTACCGATGAACTGCGTTTGCCTTACAAGAACAACACATTCCACCTGCAAGTGGCCAGTTTGGACTACAGCGCGCTCAAAACCTACAAACTGCTCTGGAGACTGGACGACGAGGGAGATTATGCCCCCGTGTCCGACGGAAGCATCCACCTACAGTCCCTCAGCGCCGGCAGACACAAGCTGGAAATCCTACTTGTGGGTCCTTCCGGACTGGATAAGGCAGTCTCCCGACAGCTGACCATCCATATCGCCCCTCCTCCCCTGCTGAGCGTTCCTGCGATGCTGACCTACCTGATTCTCTTGAGTACCCTGATGTTCATTCTGGTCCATGCCACCCAGCGCCGCGTCAGGAAAACAATGACCCGGCTACAGGAGGAGAAAACCTACCAATCCCGCATGCAGTTCCTGTCCAGCATGGCCCACGAAATCCGCACCCCGCTGTCTTTGATTCTGCTGCCATTGGAATCCCTTTGGGAGAAACTGGGCACGAGCAGCCAGCCGGATGTGGTGGAGAATCTGGACATCATCCGGCGCAACAGCCTGCGGCTGACGGTGATGGTCAACGAATTGCTGGACTTCCAGAAGCTGGAAAACTATTCCTACTCGGTCCACCCGGCACCCGCGGATTTGCGCGCCGAGGTTAAACAGGCCGAAAGCCGTTTCGCCGCCTCCTTCCGCGAGCAACAGAAAGAACTCTCGCTGGAGTTGCCCGCCGAAGAAATCATCTGCCTGCTGGACCAGAACGCGCTGGCCCGTATTCTGGACAACCTGCTTTCCAATGCCTTGAAATATTCTTTCACACGAGTCGTCCTCTCGCTCCGCCGCCAGCGGAAAAGCGCACTGCTGAGCGTGGAGAACGACGGTCCCGTCATCCCCCTGGACAAACGGGACGGCATTTTCGAGCCTTTCGTGCGCTATGAGTCCGGCCGGGACAAGATTGTGGAAGGCACGGGACTGGGCCTGCCTACCAGCCGGGCTTTCGCCCAATTGCTGGACGGAAAACTGGAAATGGACCGCGATGCGTCCACCAACCGCTTCATCCTCACCTTGCCCCTGGCCCCCGAAAACGAGCCGCAGCAAGCGGCCGATTTGAAACTGTTCGAGAACACCGTCCTGGTGGCGGAAGACGATGCGGATATGAACCGGGTGCTTTGCCGGGTGCTGCAAAAGCATTTCAACGTCATCAGCGCCAAGGATGGAGAAGAGGCTTGGGCGCGGATTGATTCCGAGCAGATGCCGCAGTTGATTGTGTCCGATGTGATGATGCCCAAAATGGACGGGCTGGAATTGTGCAAAATGGTCAAAACCACCCTGTCCACCTGCCATATCCCCGTCATCCTGCTGACGGCGCGCGTGAGCGAGGCCTCCCATCTGGAAGGACTGGAGCAGGGAGCCGACGCGTGGCTGGAAAAACCGGTCTCTCCCGAACTGCTGGTCTCCACGGTCAGCAACCTGCTGGAGAACCGCAAGCGCATGCGGGATTTCTTCACCTCGTCTCCCGATGCCCGCTCCACGGACGTATCCCTCCCCTCTTTGGACGTGAAATTCCTGCGGAGTATCCAAGATTACACTTTTGCCCATCTGGCGGAAGAAATCAAGGTGGAAGACCTGGCGGAACTGGTCCACATCAGCCCCTCTTCCCTGTTCCGCAAGATGAAGGCCCTGACCGGAATGACGCCCCTCGAGTATGTGATGGACGTCCGTTTGAAAAAGGCTTCCGAAATGCTCCGCGACAAATCCCTGCCCATCTCCGACATCGGCTACACCGTGGGATTCAACACGCCGTCCTTCTTCACGCTCAAGTTCAAAGAAAAATTCAAGGTGACGCCCCGCGAATACCGCAACCATCTTTTGCGGGGGTAAATTGAGAATCGCGATATTTCTTGGCAGAATTCTTCTATTAATAATAAGGTGCCCAAGATAAATTTGCAATTGGTATGATAGCCCGGTTGCATCCGGGTGTGACGTAAAAACCTTATGAAAAAAATTCTATCAACTCTATGCTTGGCGCTCGCCTTCTCCGCAGGCTGGACGGCCCGCGCGCAAGGCGATGTCACCGTCAACGGTGTCGTGTTGGACGACGCCACCGGTGAGACCATCATCGGAGCCTCCGTGCTGGTCAAGGGCAGCAATGTCGGAAGCATCACCGACCTCGACGGAGCCTTCTCTTTCAAGGCCCCCAAAGGTCAGGAAATCGTGGTGTCTTCCCTGGGTTACGCCGACTATGTCTTCACGGCGGCCAATTCCACCAAACTCACCATCCGCCTGAAAACTTCCTCCGAGTATCTGGAGGATGTCGTGGTCGTGGGTTACGGCAGCGTCAAGCGGGCCAACCTGACCGGCGCCGTGGACCAAGTCTCTGCGGAAGTGTTCGAAGGCCGTCCCGCCGCCAACGCCACGCAGATGCTGGTGGGCGCCATCCCGAACCTCAACATCTCGCTTTCCGACGGCAAGCCCAGCCGTACCGCTGATTTCAACATCCGTGGTGCGACCTCCGTGGGTGGCGGCGGCAGCGCGCTGGTGCTGATTGACGGCGTGGAAGGCGACCCCGCCCTGCTCAACCCGGACGACATCGAAAGCGTGTCCGTGCTGAAAGATGCGGCCTCTGCCTCCATCTACGGTTCCCGGGCGACGTTCGGCGTCGTGCTCATCACGACCAAGAGCGCGTCGGAGGATGCCGGCAAGTTTAACTTCAACTACAGCGGCAACATTTCCTTCCTGTCCCCGACCAACCTGCCGAACATTATTGATGACGGTTATGTCTATGCCAGCCTGTTCCGGGATGCCTACTACAATTATTACGGCTACGAACCGGTCACCTTCCTGAACGGAGATATGTCTTGGAACCAGGACTGGATGGACGAGTTCAAGCACCGCAAGAGTTACCGGATTCCCGGTGACACCGCCATCGGCGAAGACGGGAAATATGTCTATTACGGCAACACCAACTATTACAAACTCATCTACAAGCCCTATACGCTGGCCCATACCCACAACCTCTCCGCCAGCGGCACGACGGGCAAACTCGACTACTACCTCTCCGGCCGTCTCTACAAATATGACGGCATCCTCAACTACAATCCGGATGTGTACCAGACTACCGCGCTGCGGGCCAAGGTAACCGCCAGGCCGTACAAATGGTTGAAAATCTGGGAGAATATGTCCTACAACCACGAGAAGAACCACATCCCGGCCTCCGACAACGGCGGCAACAGCGGCAACTTCCTGCGGAGCATCCAGGACAACGGCCGTGTTTGCTCCCCGCTCTACAACCCCGACGGCACGCTGACCTTCACCGGAGCCGCTGCCATCGGCGGTCTGGTACAAGGCAACACCTATACGGACAAGTTGCGCGACACTTTCACGACTACGACCGGCGTGAAGGCGTCCTTCTTTGACGACAGTTTCAGCGTCAACGCCGACTTCTCCTACAAGATCAACTGGTACAACAACAAGAAAAAGAAGGCGACCATCAGTTACAGCGACGCTCCGGGACACATCGACTACATCGGAACGCCCGGCGTCAACGACTATGTCAACGAGACTTGGTACCGGGGCGACTATATGTCGGTCAACGCCTATGCCGAATACAAGAAAATCTTCGGCGGCAAGCACGACTTCCACGCCTTGTTGGGTTACAACTTCGAGCGTCAGACCGGAAAAACTGTCGAGACGCTCCGCTACGGCCTGCTGGCGAACAATGTCGAATCCATCAACCTGGCCTTGAGCGAGACGATGACCAACTGGTCCCACGAGAGCATGTGGCGGACTTCCGGCGTCTTCGCCCGCATCAATTATGCCTACGACGAGCGCTACCTGCTGGAAATCAACGGCCGCTATGACGGCTCTTCCAAATTCCCTTCCAACCAGCAATGGGGCTTCTTCCCTTCGGTATCCGTCGCCTGGCGACTGTCGCGCGAGCATTGGTGGAAAGTCGATCCCAAGATTATCTCCAATGTGAAGTTCAGGGGTTCCTGGGGCGAACTCGGCAACGGTAACGTGGCTGCCTATTCCTATCTCGAACGTTTCAGTTTCTCCACCCTCAGCAACGTTATCGACGGCGAAGCGAAACGAAGGATGACCAGCATCCCCAGCCAGATTCCGGACAACCTCACCTGGGAGACCTCCCGGACGGTGGACGGCGGTATCGACCTGGGCTTCTTCAACGGCTGCATCAACCTCAGCGCCGATTATTATGTGCGCAACACCTTGAATATGTACACCGTCGGCCCCACCCTGCCCGACACCTACGGGGCGGATCCTCCGAAGGGCAACTACGCTGACCTCGTCACGCGGGGCTTTGAAGTCAGCATAGGATACGATGGCTCTTTCCCCGTGGGCGGACACAACCTCAACGTGGGCGTGAAGGCCTCGCTGTCCGACAACCGTTCTTTCATCACCCGCTACAACAACCCCACCAAGTCGCTCACCGACTATTA
The DNA here is from genome assembly GCA_902784785.1 of uncultured Bacteroidia bacterium. GTDB lineage: Bacteria > Bacteroidota > Bacteroidia > Bacteroidales > UBA932 > Cryptobacteroides. The sequence goes on along the minus strand of CACZWF010000002.1, from coordinate 23,655 downwards.
CGAGGGACAGGAAATCGGGGAAATCTGGGGCTATCAGTTCGGCGGCTTCTTCGACAGCCTCTATCAGGTCAACAACTACTACGGTCCCGGCCGGCCCTATGTCAACAACATCATGCAACTCAATGAAGGCTATTCCACCAAGGCCGGCGACGTCATCCTCGTCGACCGCAACGGCAACCAGATTATTGACAAGGGATCGAATACGGTGGACGACCCGGGCGACCAGATCCGCATCGCCAACAAGCATCCCCGCTATCTGTATTCCTTCTCGCTCAGCCTGGAATGGAACGGCATCTACGCTTCCGCGATGTTCCAGGGCGTGGGCAAGCAGGACTGGTACCCCAGCGGCGAGTCCATCATCTGGGGACAGTACCACCGCCCGTACGGCAACGCCCTGGCCTGGACGGTCAACAACGCCTGGACACCGGAACACAAGGATGCCTTCCTGCCCAAATACACGGGCTACTACCGCATCTTCTTCACCAGCGCCAACAAAGTGGACCGCTATGTGATGGACGCCTCCTACCTCCGTTTGCAAAACGTTCAGATCGGCTGGAACATGCCCTCCAAATGGTTCAAGAAGGCGGGCATCAGCGGCATCGGCATCTATTTCGCCGGAGAGAACCTGTTTACCTGGGCTCCCATCTACAACCTGACAACGGACATCGACATCGTCACGGCCACCAAGGGCGGTGACGTGGACCTCTCGCCCAGCGACGCCAATTTGGGAGATGGCAACAGCCAGACTTCCCTGCGCACCTTCAGCATCGGTTTAACCATTAAAATCTGACAACTATGAACAAGGTTAAGATAATACTGATTGGTCTTTGTGGAGTTTTCTTCCTCCCCGCCTGCTCGCTGGAGGAGCCGTTGGTCACTTCCGTTACGCGGGAAAATGTTTTTGGCAGTGAACAAGGCTTGGAAGCCTATTCGCTGAACTTTTACCAACAGCTCCCCTCCTTGAATGACCTGGCTTCGATGGAAGGATCTTCCACTGACTACGGCGTATGCAAAAGCAGCGATGCATTTTACACCAACAATTATAGCGCGGAGACACCCACCTCTTGGAGTTGGAGCGCACTGCGCGATGTCAATTTCTTCATAGACGGCATCCATAGCCCGTACTGCACGGTTTCACAGGAGGTGAAAGATCACTACGAAGGAATCGCCCGCTGGTTCCGTGCCTGGTTCTACTATGACAAACTGACCACCTACGGACGCGTACCGTGGTTCGAGCATTGCCTGCAAAGCACCGACTTCGACAAGATGTACAAAAACCGGGACTCCCGCGACGAGATTGTCACCCACCTCATCGAGGACTTGGATTTCGCCGCCGGCCACATCCAGACCCTCTCCTCCATCAGCAACACGCGCATTTCCAAGAATGCCGCCTGGGCGTTGAAGAGCCGCGTCTGCCTGTTTGAAGCCGCCTGGCGGAAGTATCACAACGAAGGAACCGTCCGGTGGACGGCCAACGCCCTGTACGAACTGGCCTACAGAGCCGCTGATCAGGTGATGAAGTCCGGGAAGGCCTCGCTCAACACGGTAACCTGCGCCAACAGTTATCCCGATGCGACTTACGAAAAATGGCTGGCGGATAATGCGATGACCAACCCGTCGCTGGGAAGTTACCGCAGCCTTTTCTATTCCAAGGATGTGATGACCAACGAAGTTATTCTCGGCGTACAGGCCTCTCTGACGGACCTGGTCACGGGCAACGCCAACAAATACTGGAACTCGACGACCACCGGCAGCGGCGCCTGCCTGTCCCGCGCTTTCATCTACACCTACCTGCTGAAGGACGGCAGCCGCTTTACCGACAAGTCCAAGTATTCCTTGACGGAATTCAGAAATGAATTCACCAACCGGGATGAACGCCTGGCCCAGACCGTGCGCGGCCCCTACTATCAGATTCGCGGCGCAAACTGGAGAGGACGCCGCCCCGGCATGATAGAAGGAACAGCCATCACCGGCTACCACGTGATTAAATTCGTGGAAGACGATGTGGACAAGAATGGCAACGACGGCAAAAACGAAAACAGCCTGCCTATCATACGCTACGCGGAAGTGCTGCTCAATTACGCCGAAGCCAAGGCGGAACTGGGCACCCTCACCGACGGGGAATGGAGCGAGACCATCGGGGCGATTCGCCGCCGGGCCGGCATCGAGGACAAGGCCGGCGTGACGACCTCCAAGCCCACGAGCGTAGACAACTATCTCAAAGACACTTTCTATCCCGACGTAACTGACCCCGTCCTGCTGGAAATCCGCCGGGAAAGGGCCATCGAACTGGTCTACGAGGGATTCCGGGCCAACGACCTGAACCGTTGGAAAGAAGGCGAGAACTTTGTACGCGTCCCCTGGATTGGCCTTCACGTCCCCAAACTCAACTCGCCGTTCAAGGTCAATTTCTACGATGCGGACGATGCGTCCGGCGGCGCGCCGAAATCCTTCTATATCTCCCGGGACAATCCACCGAGCTCCCACTCGAACAAATATGTGAAACTGCTCCCTAAAGGCTCGACCGAACAGGGACTGGTGGCAGCGCCGAACCCGGACTATTCCGGCAGCGAGGCCGAAGAAGACCGGCCGCAAATCATCACTTACCAATTGTCCATTCCGCGCAAATGGCACGCCGACGACAGGCAGTACCTGCGTCCGATTCCGGCTTCCATTATCCGCGATTATGCCAACCGTGGCTATACCCTGGACCAGAATCCTGGATGGTAAACATTAAATCGACACTTGTATGAAAACATTGAGAACTCTAGCACTCGCGCTTTCCGTCATTCTGTTGCTTCCTTCCTGCTATAAAAAACAGGAATTGGACTATAGCCGCTGGTACACCGTCCAGGAAGAGGAAGACCCTACGGAGACCCTTCAGGGACTGATGATTATGTCCTCCAATGTCCGTTTTTATTCCGCCCGCAGCAAAGCGGACGACCCCGATGTGGGTCCTCGCGACTGGGAAAACCGCAAAGTGGGCTATTTTAAGATGATTAACACGATGCGTCCGCAGGTCGTGGGCCTTCAGGAGGCCGAAATGAACCAAGTAAGCGACATCATCAACAACTGCAGCGGCTACGCCTACATCGGCGTGGGCAGGAAAGACGGTGACAAGAAGGGGGAATCCACCTCCATCCTGTACCGGACGGCTGAAATCAATGTGGAAAGTTGGGGAACCGTATGGCTTTCCCCCACCCCGGATGTTCCGGGCAGTTGTTTCCCGGAAATGACGGACGGACAATGCCGCACCTCCACCTGGGCGGTGATGACGGACAAAGTCAGCGGACGCAAGTTCTTCCACATCAACAGCCACACCAGCCTCGTAAGGGAATCGCAGATCAAGGAACTTCAAGTCATCCTGAACACGGTCAACCAAAAGTGTCCGGAGGGTTTACCGATTGTACTGACCGCCGACTGGAACCTGGAACAGGACGACGATATTTTGAAAGCGATCGGCGACTTGTATTCGAACGCCCGCCGAATGGCTCCCATCACGGATGATGCGGAGACCTTCCACTGGTGGGGAAACCGAAAAACCATCCAGCAACACAGCCAACTGGACCACGTCTTCTATGGCGGCTTTGACAAAATTCTGAAGTTCCGCACCCTGACGATGCAATGGGAGGGATTCTGGATTTCCGACCACCATCCGGTCTATGCTATTTTCGAACTCGAAGCCGGCGGGGAAGTCCATCCCAAACCGGTCGTGGACTTCGATCTGCCCGCCTCTCCTGTTATGGACGCGCTGCTGACCTTCACCGACCGCTCGCGGGCGGAAGGCGGCATCGCCAGTTGGAGTTGGAATATCGGCGGCATTCTGTCCACCGAACAGAATCCTTCGGTCGTGTTCAGCACCTGCGGAGACGACATTCCCGTCACGTTGACCATCACCGACAATTACGGTCAGAAAGCCTCGCTCACCAAGACGATGTCCGTCACCAGCGATCCCGCGCACAACATGAGTATCGTCTGGAGCCAGAATTACGATGACGGCGAAGGCGCGTATGTCTATTGGACTTCCCCGGCGCTCAACGCCGCCGGAGACCGCATCTATGTAACCTCTACCGGCTATCAACTGGTCTGCTTCGATGCAGACGGCAATGAAATCGGCCGCCACAACATCGGCGAATACGGCCCCGTGCACGGTACCGGAGATTACCCCATGAGCCATTGCTGCCCTACGCCTTCCGTGGACAACGACGGCAATGTCTATATTCCCGTCCAGTACGGATATGATACGACCAATGGCCACGGCGGCTTTTATTCTATCAAACCGGGATGCAGCGGGGTGAACTGGTATGTCAACACAGGCGCCACATCCCAATACGAGTATATGATTCCTGCCATCTTCGACGACAAAGTGGCTGTCGTGCTGCGCGGCGGCGACGGGGATGACAGCGAATGGAACGGCAATATGGTCGTGATGAAACGGAGCGACCACAGCCCGGTAGTAGAGTTGCAGCCGGACGGCGGTTCGTACGGCGGCATGGCCATTGCTTTGGACCGCAAGATTGTCTTCTCTGCCAATAAGTTGACCTCCGACCTGAACCTGGGAACCGGCTACAAGGTGGGCATGCCCGAAGGCGGCAGCTGGAGAACCTCCGGCACGAACAACGCCGGAAAGCGCTCCAACCTGCTCAGCGGCGACGACATGACGCCCAAGGGCTGCCAGCCGGCCATCGCCAAGGATGGCACCATCTATCTCTGTTCCGGAACCAATTCCGGCGGAGAACTGGTTTGCGCCCGGTACGACCTCAACACTTACGAGATTGTGGACAATACTTTCCCGAAAGCCATCTGGAAAGTCCGTATCCCCGCCACCGTCGCCCGCAACGGTTTTGGCTGCGTTCTGGACGAGCAGGGCAACGCCTACTATATGAGCGGCAAGAGCATCTTCCGGCTCAACAAGGACGACGGCCACAAAGAATGGGAAGTGGCGCTGACTTCCGGCAACTCCGGCAACTGCGGCGTAGCGGCCATCGACCAATTAGGCTATCTGTATGTCTGTGACCTGAATGGCAGCAGGCTGCTCAAGATGTCTTCCGCCAACGGCCAGATTATCAGCACGCTCGCGCTCGGCGGCAAACCCCGTTCCTGCCCGACCATCGCCAAGGACGGAAGCATCTATCTGACCGTCAACAAGGGTGGCCCTGCGCTCTTCAAGATCAGTTGTCCCAAGACCACTGGCCCTGGAAGCAACTGGTCGCAATTGGGCGCCAACCAACAGAAGACCTGCGTAGCCCCCACCGAGAATTAAGGTGAAAAGACGGGTCATCCTCTTATTGCTACTCCCTCTGTTTCTTTGGACTTGCGCCAGGGAAACAGAGGTCTGGCAGAGAGATGGGTCCAACGAAATTCACCATTTTGAGGCGGCCATCGTCTCCCCCGAAGCCCTTTCTCAAGCGGACGGAAGCAGGACGCACTTGGGCGAAAAAAACGGTACTTCCTATCCCAATTACTGGTCAGCGGGAGACGCCATCGCCATCAACGGCATCGCGTCCGACGCTTTGGCCGCCGACTCCCCTTATGTGGGTACGAATCGCGCGAGTTTTACGCTGCAGGGCGTGTTGAACGCCCCGTACCGTTGCCTTTACCCCGCGTCTGCTCTGACGCAGTACAGCGGTGGCTCGGCGCGGGTGTTTCTTCCCTACTCCCAATGCTGGTCCTCGACCACCTATGACGCATCCGCCTTCTTGATGGCGGGCAGCGGGAGCGGCGCCGAACTGTCTTTTTCCTGCCTGATGAGCGCCATCAAACTGACGGTGCCCGGAGACTACGATGCCAAACTCTCGTCGGTCATGTTCGAGACCCTGGGCTCCGAGAAGGTCAGCGGCGCGTTTACGACGGATTTCAGCAGCCTGACCCCTGCGTCCGGAGCCTCGTCAGTCGTGAATGTTCCCGCCCCGGACGGCGGCGTGGATTTCGGGTCGAGCGTATTTATCCTCATTCCCGCCCAGACCTATTCCGGCGGCATGCGGTTCACCATCCGAGCGACGGACGGAACGCAGATGAGTTATTCCACGTCCAAGTCCTTCACGTTGGCGGCGGGAAAGTCCTATACGCTGACGACCAGCGACTACACGCCGGATGCCGACCCGGAGCCGCAGGGACTGATGGTGATGTCCTCCAATGTCCGTTTCGCATCCGCCCGAGACAAGAGCAGCAACCCCGATACGGGAGACCGGGATTGGACCAACCGCAAGACAGCCTATTACGCCATGGTCAACAGCCTCCGTCCCGCCGTCATCGGCCTGCAGGAAGCCGAGAAAGAACAAGTGAAAGACATCAAAGCCAATTGCAGCGGCTACGCCCATTACGGCCTGGGCCGCAAAGGCGGACACGACATCGTAGCGGATGAAAGTTACTGGGGACTCGTGCCGGGTACGGACGAGGGGGAAGAATCCACCACCCTCCTGTACCGGACGGATTTGATCTCCCTCAACAGTTCGGGAACCGTCTGGCTTTCCAACACGCCTTCGACGGTCAATTCCTATTTCCCCGAAATGGAGGACAAGCAGTGCCGCACGGCCACCTGGGCCATCTTGACCTACAAGCCCGGCAACAAGAAGTTCTTCTTCCTCAACACGCACACCAGCCTCTACAGCGCATCCCGCCCCAAAGAATTGCAAGTGGTGCTGAACACGATTAGCCAAAAGAACACTTCCCACCTGCCCGTCATCCTCACGGCTGACTGGAATATGGAAGAAGACAGTGAGACGATGGACGCTATTACGAGCGCCTACCGGAGCGCCCGGCGGACGGCCTGGACGACCAATTTCTCGCGGACCTTCCACTGGTGGGGGACCCAAAGCGAACAGATTGACCATATTTTTTACGACGGCATCGCGGCGTGCCCGCTGTTCAAGACGGTTGCGCAAAAATGGAACGGAATGTATATTTCCGACCATTATCCCATATACGCCTGTTTCGACCTTGACACGAACGCCTCCGGCGCGCCGAAGGCCGATTTCGACCTGCCCGACGGGTACCTCAGCGATACGCTGACCTTCACCGACCGCTCCACTGCTGCCAACGGCATCGTCTGCTGGATTTGGAACATCGACGGCATCATTTCCTATGAGCAGAACCCCCGGATTCTTTTCGGAACGCCCCGGAAGAACGCGCCCGTCCGCCTCACCGTCATCGATGCAACGGGTCAAAAAGCCACCCAAGTCAAATTCTACTCGACGGTCAGCCGGCAAGAAACGGTGGAAGGAACCGCGGACAAAGATGATTACAACCCTGTGAATTTATTTGATTGAAACGATGATACATTTTTGGAAAAAAGGAGCCCTCGGACTGGCCGCCTGCCTGACGCTTTTCTGCGCTTGCCAACATACGCTTCCCCCCTTCCCGGAAGTCGGAGAGGCTTACGCCATCACCTCCGGACCGGAAGACCACTTCCTGGCCAATTACTTCGGCATCAACGCCTGGAGTCCCGACAACCGCTATGTCGCCATCTTGGAAGTGGGATTCAGCGGCCGCCTGCCGGAAGCCGGCGAGCGAATCACCCTCGGACTGGTGGATTTGCAAGACAGCAACCGCTTCATTCCCATCGCCACGACGGCCTGCTGGAATTTCCAGGAAGCGGCGATGTTCCACTGGCTGCCCTGGGAAGACGGACTCTGCGCCTTCAACGATTGCCGGGACGGACATTTCGTGACGGTCCTGCTCAATTGGAAAAGCGGTGTGGAACGTATCCTGCCACGCCCTGTCAGCGCGATTTCCAAAGATGGGAAATGGGCCGTCAGCCTGAACTACGCCCGCCTGCGCCAGTGCCGTCCCGACTACGGCTATGCCGGAGAAGGACAAGACCCGCTGCTGGACCAGGTCTGGCCGGAAAACGACGGACTTTGGCTGATGAACCTGACCACAGGCGAAGAAAAACTCATCCTGTCCGTGGCCCAGGCCCGACACTTGATGCCTGAAATCACCTCCGAGGACGGTCTGGCCTATTTCTGCCATACGGTGCTCAATCCGGACGCGAGCAAAATCTTTTTCCTCGCCCGCACCGTAGAGAATTTCAAACAGCAACTCTCCGAGCGAGGCATCGTCTACCAATGGACCACGGTGTCCTTCACGGTCCATACCGACGGCACCAACCTGCGTCGCTGTTTCCCGGACGGCTGGCAAGGCTCGCACTTCAATTGGCGCAACAATGATGAGATGGTCATCACGGCCCGCTGGAATGCGGAAGGCGTGTGGAGCCATACCTTCCTCAAAGTCGGAGAAGAAGAGTCGGTACGCCACATCGCCCCCGGCATTATGGACTGGGACGGACACTGCATCTTCTCCCCGGACGGCCAATTTATCAGTTCGGAAGGCTATTGGAACAAGGCCGGCTATCGGAGTTGGGTGCTCCTGCGTGTGGAAGACGAGGCTATGATTTCCCTGGGCCATTTCTTCGTCCCCGAGACCTACAAAGAACAATACTCCCGTTGCGATTTGCACGCGCGCTGGCGGCCCGATGGAAAGCAACTGGCCTTCAACTCCGTTCACGAAGGCTGCCGCCAGGTTTATTTGAGAGATGTCATTTGGAAATAATTTTAGCCGCTCCCAACGAATGAAAAGTTTTCGGAAATTTATGTCGCGCGGGCTGCGGGCCCTGCTGACGCTTCTGACAGGCGTTCTTCTGTATTCTTGCGACGCGCCGGTCTCGTATGTGGAACCGGAGGCGCTGGTGTTTGAGGAGGCCCGTTTCCACCTGGGCGACGCTCCCGAAGGATGGATGACGCCCGATTTTGACGACAGCGCGTGGGAAACGATGGCCATCCCCCAGAAATGGCAGGGAGAAGGAATGTACGCCCAATACCGCATCCGCTTCACGCTGCCCGAAGGCTTTGTCACCACGGCACCCTATCCCCAGATTGTCGTCTTTGATTTGAGTTATATAGACGATTGCGACGAATCATACCTGAACGGGGTCCGCATCGGCAAATCGGGCACGATGCCCCACGACGGAGGGATTCCCCAATCCGCCTGGGATGCTCACCGGTTGTATCACGTCGACGCATCCCTGCTGCAGGAAGGAGAAAACCTGCTGACGCTGCTGGTGTGGAACCGCCGCACCCGGGGAGGCATCTACGACGGCCCTATCCGCATCGGAATGGCCCGGCTGGAAGATTTGACCACCCTTTCCTGCGGCGAAGACGGAGACGGTGACCATTGTTTGTTGAGCGTATCTTGCGAACTGCCGGTGAAAGGTGTGTTCCGCTTCGAAACAAAGGGAAAAACGCGCAAAAAAAGCGTCAAACTGGACACAAGCGAAGTCTTTTCTCAAGAAATACATTATGACGGGGGCGAGCCGGTGCAGGTGAAAGTCTCCTTCCGCGATTCCCGCACGGGAATGTGCGTTGAAAGGGATTTCACGCCCAAATACTGCCTGACTCCCCCTGCTCCCAAGGAGCCTCGGTACAACGGTCCCGCCGTGCTCGGCGCCCGGCCCGGCTCCCCCATCATCTTCCGCCTCCCCTTCTCGGGCCTGCGGCCGATGACCTTCCAAGCCAACGGACTTCCCGACGGACTGACCTTGGATACGGAAAACGGCGTTCTGCGCGGCAGCGTGGCGAAAGCGGGCGACTATCCCATCCGATGGACGGCTGAAAACACCGCCGGCAGCGGCAGCGGCGCCCTGACCTTGAAGGTTGGCTCCAAGTTGGCGCTCACCCCGCCGATGGGCTGGAACAGTTGGAACTGCTGGGGGCTGGACATCTCGCAAGGGAAAGTCTTTTCTTCGGCGGACGCCCTGATCAACAGCGGACTGGCCGATTATGGCTATTGCTATGTCAACATTGACGACGCCTGGCAAGGGGCCGCCCGCTCGGCAGACGGAACCCTGGAGCCCAACGAACAGTTCCCGGACATCGCCGGACTGGGCGAATGGCTGCACGAGAGAGGCCTGCGGCTGGGCATTTACTCTTCTCCGGGCGAGTTGACCTGCGGGGGCTACCTCGGATCGCTGGGCTTCGAACAGAAAGATGCCGACACTTGGAACGCCTGGGGCGTGGATTATCTGAAATATGACCTTTGCGGGTACCGGACCATTTTGGACAAACTTCCGAAAGCCGGACGCAAGGACCACATCTTCCCCTATCGCAAGATGGAAAAATGCTTGCGGAAGCAACCCCGGGACATCTGCTATTCCCTCTGCCAATACGGACTGGAGAAAGTCTGGCAATGGGGCGCCGACGTGGACGCCAATCTTTGGCGGACGACCGGCGACATCACCGACACCTGGGCCTCCGTCCTGCGCATAGGCTTCAACCTCCAGCGCGGACTGGCCGCCTATGCCGGACCCGGCCATTGGAACGACCCCGACATGCTGGTCATCGGCAAGGTGGGCTGGGGAGAAGGCCTGCGGGAAAGCCGTTTGAGCGCGGATGAGCAGTATTCCCACCTTTCCCTTTGGGCCTTGCTGGCCGCCCCGATGATTATCGGTTGCGACCTCGCCCAGCCGGACCGCTTCACCCTCAACCTGCTTTGCAACCACGAGGTGATTGCCGTCGACCAAGACCCGTTGGGACAGGCGGCCGATTGCGTTTGGGAGCAGGACGGACTGCAAGTGTGGACACGTCAGCTGGCGGACGGCAGTTTCGCCGCCGGCCTGTTCAACCTCTCGGATACGGAAAAGACCCTCGATGTCCGCCAAAGCCTGGCCGACGCGGGACTCGGAGCCGTCGCCTCCTGCCGCGACCTCTGGAGACAAAAGGATGCCCCCGCGTCTTTCACCATTCCCACTCACGGAGTATTATTTGTAAAATATAGAAAAAATGAAGAGTAGAAGCATTTCCCTGATGATTCTTATGTTGCTGGCCCCGCTATTTGTCCGGGCGCAGCAGCCGGAACAGATTCAACCGAACGTCACCCAGAAATTCGTGGACCTGGTGGTGGACACCGCCACTGTTCTCGGCCCCATCCGGCCGATGAACGCAGTCAACAATGGTCCGGAAGAAGGGATGGATATGGAAATGATGGATTTCAAAATCCTCAACATTCCGTTCGCCCGCACCCACGACGCCGCCCTCACCTACGGCATCAACACGGTGGATGTCGCCTCCATTTTCCGGGATTTCAGCAAGAATGTCAACGACCCGGCTTCCTATGATTTCCGGGAGACGGACCTGTACATTAAGAATATGATTGACGCGGGCTGCGAGCCTTTCTACCGGCTCGGCCAGAGCATCGAGAACCAGACGGCGGCCAAATACAACATCTATCCGCCCAAGGACTTCCTGAAATGGGCCAAGATCTGCGAACACATCATCCGGCACTACAACGAGGGATGGGCCAATGGTTTCCACTACAACATCCGCTATTGGGAAATCTGGAACGAGGCCGACCTCGACCAAACCTCCGGCCGTTGGAAAACCGAACCGCGCACCTGGGGAGCCCCCATCGAGGAATTCCACAAGATGTACGCGGTGGCGGCCAAGCACCTGAAAGAGAAATTTCCCCATTTGAAAATCGGCGGCCCCTCCTACTGCCGCATCCAGGGAACGAAGACCTATTTCCCCGAATTTTTCGCCTATATGCGGGACAACAAGGTCCCCATCGACTTCATTTCCTGGCACAAGTATGGCGCCGAACCCGGCGTGTACCGGATGGAGGCCGACCTGATCCGGGGTTGGATGAAGGAATACGGCTACGAAGACGCCGAACTTATCCTCAACGAATGGAACTACCGCCGTTTCAAGAATCCCGGCAAGGGTTCTTCCTACGAAAACTACAACCGGGAGAGCCGCAGAGGGCTCAAAGGCGCGGCCTTCGCGGGCGCCGTGATGGCGACGATGCACTACGCCCCGGTGGATATGCTGATGTACTACGACTATCGGCCGGACACCTCCTACAGCGGTTTCTATGACATCCAGACGATGGAGCGCCAGCCGACCTTCTACACGTTCTACGCTTGGAGCAAATTGCGCGGAAACGCCTGCGCCTGCCGCTTGAGCGAAGAGGACGACGTCTATGCCGTCGCCGCTTCCAATAATGGCAAGACCACCATCTTCCTGACGCGCTACGACGGAGACAACAACGCCTGCAATGTCGAGACGGTGAAAATCTCCCTCGCCTGCGGACGCATCAACAAAGGGTTCTATCACGTCACCGATGCATCGCGCCTCTACACCGAGTCCCCCCTCTTCCCCAACGAAGACGGGAGCGTCGACATTGATTTGCTGAATAATTCGATTGTTTTGATTGAATTTGAATAGTATGAAGAAATTGTTCCTGTTGGCGGCCATCGCGTGTGGATGCCTGAACGCGCTGAGCGTTTGGGGCGCGCCGCCGGCGTTGAACCTGTACGAGGGACGGCAGACGCAATCCCTTTCCGGGGAATGGCGCTACATCGTCGACCCGATGAACACCGGGTTGTACAAATACCACATGACCCCCTTGAAGCCGTCCAAACGCTATTTTGCTGACCGCCATTTCTACCAGAACAAGACCAAACTCGTCGAATACGATTTCGACCAGTCCCCCACCCTGCAAGTGCCCGGCGACTGGAACACGCAGTCCGACAAACTCTATTATTATGAGGGCAGCGTGTGGTACCAGCGGACCATTCCCTTCCGGAAAACGCCCGGAAAGCGCTGGTTCCTCTATTTCGGAGCCGCGTCCTATAGTTGCATCGTGGGCTTGAACAACGAGATTCTGGGCACCCACAAAGGCGGTTTCACCCCCTTCTGGTATGAGGTGACGGACCTCCTGCGGGAGGGAGACAACAGCCTGGTCGTCCACGTGGACAACACCCGGGGCGCCTCGGAGGTGCCGGCGGTCAACTTCGACTGGTGGAACTACGGCGGACTCACCCGCGATGTGCTGCTGGTGAGCGTCCCCGAGGTTTTCATCCGTGATTTCCGCGTAAAATTCGACGGCAAGCAGATTGAGACGAGCGTCCGTTTGGACGGTGGCAAAGGCTGCGTCACGCTGGAGATTCCCGAACTCGGCATCAAAAAGAAAGTATGCAGCGGAGAGGACGGGATGGCTTATTTCAAGATGAAAGCCAAACCTCAGCGCTGGTCCCCCGCCAACCCCAAACGCTATGAAGTCGTGGTTCGCACGGACCAGGATTGCATAAAGGACAAAATCGGCTTCCGCACGGTGCGTGTGGAGGGAGAGCAGATTCTGCTCAACGACCAACCCATCTTCCTGAAAGGAGTCGCCGTGCACGATGAGAACATCAGCGACAATCCCGGACGCTGCCGGAACGAAGAAGATGTGAGAGGTCTGCTGGAAGCCGCCCGCGACCTGGGCTGCAATTTCCTGCGCCTCGCCCACTACCCGCACAGCGAACAAATGGTGCGTATGGCGGAAGAAATGGGCTTTCTGCTCTGGGAAGAAATCCCCTGCTACTGGAATATCGACTGGGCCTCGGAAGACACCTACGCCAACGCCGAGGAACAGTTGCTCACGATGCTCCACCGCGATTACAACCGCGCCGCCACCATCATCTGGTCCGTGGCCAACGAGACCCCCCGCACCCCGGAACGGCTATCTTTCCTCGGTCGGCTGATCGCGAAGGTCCGGGAGGAAGACGGTTCCCGTCTGGTGAGCGCCGCCCTGGAGAAAAAGACGACCAACAAAATCGATTATTTCGTGGAAGACGAACTCATTTCCTTGACCGACCTGATTAGTTTTAACCAATACGTGGGTTGGTATGACGGCACACCCGCCAACTGCGACACCGTCATCTGGCACATCCCCACCGGCAAGCCGGTCGTGGTGAGTGAATTCGGCGGCGGCGCGCTCTACGGCAACTACGGGGCAGCCAGCGAGCTCTTCACCGAAGAATATCTGGAACTGCTCTATCAAAAGAATATCGAAATGATGAGCCGTATGCCCGGTCTGGCCGGCATCAGCCCTTGGTGCCTGAAAGACTTCCGTTCCCCCAAACGCACCTTGGTGGGCATCCAGAACGAATTCAACCGCAAAGGCCTCATTGACGAGCGGGGAAACCGCAAGAAAGCCTTTTTCGTCCTCAAGAATTATTACGATAATCGGGACTGATTGCTTATCTTTGCCGAAACGAAATCATTGATATCCTATATGAAAAGAATCATCCTCCTGTTTGCCCTCTTGATAGGAAGCGCTCTGGCTGCCGGTGCGGCGAACATTATGTACGGTCCCTGGGTCCACAATGTGTCCGAGACCGGGTTCACGCTCATCTGGATTGGTCAGGAACCCTCTCTGGACTATGTGGAGATAGCCCCTGTCGACGGGACGTCGTTTGAGACCTGCGCCCGTCCGCGTTACTATGAAAGCCGCTTCGGCAAACGTGTCACCGGCACCTTCCACCACGTGCGCATCGACGGACTCCAGCCGGGTACGGCCTACCGCTACCGCATCATCGGGAAGGTGGTCAAAGATGATTCCAACGCCTATCGCAGCGTTTACGGACCTGAGCGCAGGGTTTTCGGAAATGTGAAGAAAGGACAGCGCGAGTATTCCATCCGCACGCTGGACAGCCGCGCCGACACCTGCCGTTTCTCCATCCTCAACGACATTCATTTCGACGACAAACGATTCACCACGCTGGCCTCGCCCATCGACCCCGCCAAGACCGATTTTTTGGTGCTGAACGGTGACATCGCCTCCTATGCCGTTTCCATCGACACGGTCATCAAGCACAGCATCGCCCCCATCGCCGAACAGGTGTCCCGAATTCCGACCATTTTTGTCCGGGGCAACCACGAAGGACGCGGCCGCGACGCCAACAAAGTCTATGACCTGTACCCCACCTCGACGGGCGAATTTTACTACAGTTTCCGCCAGGGACCGGCCGCCTTCATCGTGCTGGACGGCGGAGAGGACAAGCCGGACAACAGTTGCGAATACAGCGGAATGGCCGATTATGACAATTATCGGGCCCAGGAGTTGGCGTGGCTGAAAAAAGCCGTGAAAGACCCTTCCTTCACCAGCGCCCCCATCAAAATCTGCCTGATTCACGTCCCTACCTTCTCCAGAAAGGGCGCCTGGTACGGGGAGCAATGGATGTCCAAGAACTTCACGCCGGTGCTTTCCGAGGCGGGCATTGACCTGATGCTCAGCGCTCATTACCATCAATACAAAGTACAGGACGCCGGGGTGGACGGCATCGGATATCCCATCGTCATCAACAGCAACACCGAAAGGATGGATGTGGTCATCACCGCCAAAGGCATCGAGCTCAACACCTACGACGAACAAGGTCAGCTGCAGCACAACTGGTCCAAGAGCAAATAGCCGTTTTATCTAAAGTATTGACTGATAGATTTTTGCAGAAAATCGCCTCCTGGATTTCCGGGAGGCGATTTTACATATTCAACTAAAAGACAAGAAGTTAAGGAAAACGGCATTGGGGATATGTCTTTTTCCTAAAAATCATTACCTTTGTAACGGACCTAATGAACCGGATATGAAAAAACGGATTAATATACTCGCGACCCTTGTGGCGCTGCTGGCGTTTCTCTTGCCGGCGGGGGCGCAGTCGGAGATAGACACGACGATGCGTTCGCACACGATCACAAGGGAACAGATGAACAAAGGCCTGGTCACGGACGGTCTGGGCGCCTTGAGCGGACAGAGCGCCGGTGTGACGATTTCTTCGGGCGCGGACCGGGGCGCGATGCTCAATGCCGTACGCGTGAGGGGTACGACTTCGTTGACGGGCGGCAACAACCCTCTGGTCGTCATCGACGGGGTGACCAGCGACCTGGAGACGCTGGGGACGCTCTATCCGGGCGATATCGAGAGTTTCACCATATTGAAGGACGCTTCCGAGACTTCCCAGTACGGGTCCCGGGGCGCTTCGGGTGTCATCGTGGTCAACACCGTCAAGGGCAAGAGCGGCCGTTTCAGCATCAGTTATGATGTGACGGGCGGCGTGGAGGCCATCTACAAGAACCTGCAGATGCTTTCCGCCGACGGGTTCCGGGAATGGAACAACAGCCACGGCTATATCTGGCAGGACGGCGGGGCCTCCACCAACTGGGTGGATGTGCCGACCCGTGTGGGCTATATCCAAAAGCATCACCTCGCGCTCAGCGGGGGCACTGAAGAGAGCAACTACCGCGCGTCCATCGCCATTTTGGACCGCAATTCGGTCATCAAGACCAACAACCACCAGAACTACACGGCGAAGGTGGACCTCAGCCAGAAAGCCTTCGGCGGTGTCGTCCAGTTTGACTTCGGTATGTTCGGCGCCTTGCAGCACATTTCCCAGTTGGAAGACTTGCAGCAACTCTTTTATTCCTCGGCGACCTTCAACCCGACCTTCCCGGCCGGCAAGGTGGACGGGTCTTATCCCGCCCTTCCGTCCGCCAGCCAGATTTCCAATCCCAGCGCGCTGCTTGACAAAAAATACGACAACGACAACGCCTCGTTCAACGCGCATCTCAAAGTCGGCATCGATATTTTGAAGTCGTTGAAACTGGACCTTTTCGCCTCCTACTCTTATTCGACGACCGACAACGCCCATTTCCTGCCCACCTATGTGGCCAGCGGCGGCGAGGCTTTTCGCGGCCGGCAGCGCTCGCAGGAACTATTGGCCAATCTCAACCTGGAATACAAGCAGGATTTCGGGATTCATCATTTGGAACTGAATGCCTTGGCCGAGATTCAGAAAGGAATCCAGGACGGTTCTTACAGCACCACGACGGGCTTTACGACCAACGCGCTGGGCTACCATTCCCTGCAGGCCGGCTCTTCCCGTCCCTGGGATGGCACCGCTTCCTATTATGAGGACGTGAAGATGCTTTCCTTTATGTTGGGCGGGGCCTACAAAGTCGCTTCCCGCTACATCCTGAACGCCAATGTCCGCGCGGATGCCTCCTCGCTCTTCGGCGCCAACCACCGCTGGGGCTTCTTCCCTTCCGTTTCCGCGACCTGGGTGGCCTCCAAGGAGCCGTTCTTGAAAAATGTCTCCTGGCTGGATGACCTCCGTCTGAATGTGGGCTACGGTCTTTCCGGTAACCAGGGAGCGTTGAGCGCCTACTACTCCCGGCAGCTGCTGATGCCGACGGAACTCGTTCCCTACGAAGGCGCGTCAGCCGTATCGATGGGTATCGTGCGCAACGCCAACCCCGACCTCCGCTGGGAGATCCGTTCTTCCGCCAACGTGGATGTGTCCTCCGCCTTCTTCAAGAACCGCCTGATTTTCAATGTGAGTTACTACTATTCTTTGACCCGGGATATGTTGTATGAGTATGAGGTCGGCGTGCCGCCTTTCGCCTACAACCGCCTGATGGCCAACTTGGGAAAAATGTCCAACACCGGTGTGGAAATCGGATTGGGCGGCGCTCCGATTCAGACCAAGGATGTCGAGTTGAATATCAATATGAACCTGGCCTGGCAGCAGAACAAACTCATTTCGCTGAGCGGCTACTACCAGGGCGAATATCTTTCCGCCCCCGATATCGCCGGCATCAACTCCCTGACGGGCGCCGGCTTCCACGGAGGGCACAACGATGTGGTCCACCAGATTGTCGGCCAGCCCTTGGGTGTGTATTATCTGCCGCATTGCGTCGGTTTAAGCGATCCGGATGAGAATGGGGAGCGTCACTATCTCATCGAGGATATCAACGGAGACGGAATCATCGATGACGGAGCGGACCGTTATGTGGCGGGTCAGGTGTCTCCGAAGGTGATGCTCGGCTCCAACATCAGTTTCCGCTACAAGTCCGTCGATATCTCCATGCAGGTGAACGGAGCCTTCGGACACAAAATTTTCAACGGCACTTCGCTCACTTATATGAATGTGGGTTCCCTCCCTTATTACAATGTCTTGCGTCAGGCGGTCAAGGAGAAAATCAACGACCAGCTGGTGACCGACTATTGGCTGGAAAAAGGAGATTATGTCAATATCGACTACATCACGGTGGGCTGGAACATCCCGTTGGGCAAAGCGCGTTTCATCCGCAACCTGCGCGTCAGCGCTTCCGTCAACAACGTCGCCACCTTCACGGGTTATTCCGGACTGACGCCGATGCTCAACTCTTCGGTGGTCGATTCCACCTTCGGCTTGGATGACAAAATCTCGTTCCCGGTCTATCGTTCTTATTCCCTCAACGTAAGCATTCAATTCTAATGATCAGTATTCAGCATATTCCTTTCAAACGGGCGGCGACCCTGCTTTTGCTGTCCCTAACGGTCGTTTCCTGCCATTTCCTGGATGAAAACCCCAAGGACCAATTGGACGAATCCGATTTGATCAAGGATGCCAAAAGTTTTTATCTGGCGACGCTGGGAGACCTCTACGCCCATTTCGGTTCGGATGAAAACGGCAATGGCATTATGGGGACCGGCCGGGGTATCTATGATTTGCAGACCATCACGAGCGACGAGGCCATCATTCCGATTCGCGGAGCGGACTGGAACGACGGCGGGCTTTGGGCGCGTCTGTACGGCCATTCCTGGGAAGACGGGGAAGAGCCCATCAAAAATGCCTGGAACTATCTTTTCCAGATGATTGTCAAGTCCAACACGGCGCTGTACCTGGTAGAGCGTTATTCCTCCTATATGACGGAAGAGGAGAAACTCGGCCTCAACGCGGAATTGCGGGCCATCCGGGCTTTTATGTATTATTATCTGCTGGATTTGTATGCCCGCGTGCCGCTGGTCACGGAGCACGATGTTCCGCTGTCGAAAGTGGAGCAGGAGGACCGGAGCGTGGTCTTTGATTTTGTGGTGAGCGAATTGGAGGCGGTCCGTCCGCTGCTGCCGCTGGAACGCAGCAATTATCTGGGCGCCTGGTACGGGCGTATCACCCGTCCCGTGGTCTATTGCCTGCTGGCCAAACTGTACCTGAACGCGGATGTGTATATGGATGACGACTGGACGGACGGTGTCCGCGCGCTCCATCCCGAATGCTACCAAAAATGTATCGACTACTGCGATTCCTTCAGTATGTTCCCCGAAGGCGACTATCATTTGTCCTCCACTTATGCAGAGAATTTCTCCACGACGAACGAGCGTTCCCACGAGAACATCCTGACCATTCCGATGGATCCGGACCGCTATGCGTCGCAGTTCCTGTATATTTTCCGTTCTTTGCATTACGACCACGCCGCAGCGATGGGGATGTGCGGGGAAAATGGCCCTTGCGCCACGCTGGAGTTGCTGGACGCCAACCATTTCGAGCAGGACGACGAGGACCCGCGTTTCAGAATGAACTTCTGGAGCGGGACGGCGGTGGATATGAATGGCAAGCCGGTCTATTTGAACAAAACCACCCCGCTGGTGTACAAGCCTCGCTCCGTGTCCCCGGTCTTGACGGGCAATGTGGATGAAAAAGTGGCGGGCGCCCGGATGAAAAAATATGAATACGACCCCAACTGCACGACCGACGGCAAACACATACACAACGACTTGGTCGTGTTCCGCTACGCGGATGTGGTGCTGATGAAGGCCGAGGCGCTGCTTCGTTCCGGTCAGGATGCGTTGGACCTTGTCAATCTGGTACGCGAGCGGGCGAACGCCCCCGCGTTGACGACGGTCACGCTGAACGACATCCTTCGGGAGCGTATGCTGGAACTGTGCTGGGAGGGACACCGCCGTCAGGACATGGTCCGATTCGGGGTGTTCGGAGACGCCCGGACCTCGCGTCCGCAACTGCCGGACGAAGAGAACGGCTACACCACGGTCTTCCCCATCCCCGCCGACGCGATCGCCGTCAACCACAATCTCAAGCAAAACAAGGGATATGAATAAGCCGCGTTTTTCGGGGAAACTTCTGCCTCGGGCGGAAGACGGACACAAAGGAGATTTCGGCCGTCTGCTGGTGATTGCCGGGTGTCAAAGAATGCCGGGAGCCGCCTTGCTGGCGACGGGCGCGGCCTTGCGTTCCGGATGCGGGCTGGTGACCCTTCATTCCACCGAAAGGGCATTACTGGCGGCCGTGAGCGCTTATCCGTCCGCCAAACTGTCCGAAGACCCGGGGAGGTATTTCAGCGCAGTGCCGGCGCTCGATGAGTATGACGCCATCGCCGTCGGTCCCGGACTGGGGCAGGAGGCTGAAACCCAATCCGCCCTGTCGACTTTGCTCCGGACGGTCAAGGACTGGAACGAAACGCATCCCGACCATCCCAAAAAGTTGCTGCTGGACGCGGATGCCTTGAACGGGCTGGCCCGGCGCCCCGAATTGAAAACGCTGCTCCCGTGCGACAGCGTTCTTACTCCGCATCTGGGCGAACTGGGACGGTTGTTGCAGGTTCCGACGGAACAGATAACAGACGAACGCATCCTTGATTTCTGCCGGGAAACCGCTTGCGTGCTGGTGAGAAAGGGCCCGCGCACGAGAGTCTATACGAGCAAAGGGCTTTGTTATACCAACGATACGGGCAATGCAGGACTGGCCAAAGGAGGCAGCGGCGATGTGTTGACCGGACTCATCGGAGGCCTGCTCGCCCGGGGCTATGACGCGCTGACGGCGGCCGAACTGGGTGTCTGGATCCACGGGGCGGCGGCCGATTTCCTGACGGCGGAACGCACGACGGAAGCCTGGGACGCCAGTGACCTACTCACCCATCTGTGGGTAGGATTCAAACTGATATTATGAGATTTTCATTATGAGTTTTTCATAATTTGATAGAAAAGCAATTGGACGAGGCGTAAGAACTAGACCGACCATCCGGGCAGGTTAGAACGGATAGCCGATGCCGAAGTTAAGTCGGAGGGCGTCGAGGACGGAAGGGATGTTGTAGTAGGTGGTGATGGGCTGCGAGAAGTCCGGCGTGAAATCTTTGGTGTATTTGTAGGTCTGGTAGGGCGCGTGGATGCCTACACCCAGGTCCAGGCGGATGACGAGCCCGTCGAGGTCGAGGCGGAGTCCCGCGCCGGTGCCCAGGGCAATCTGCCGGGCGAGATCCGGGTTCCCGATGATGCCGTCCCGGATGTCCTCGGTCAAGCCCATCTTCTCGACAACGAGCGCGTAATCCTCGGGACTGAGGAGGTCTGAAGTATTGCGCCAATTCCAGACATTGCCGGCATCAAAAAATACGGCACCGAAGACTTTCCAGAAAATAGGGAAACGCAGTTCCAGGTTGGCTTCCAGTTTGACATCGCCGGCGTGGAAGAAACTCTGGTTGTATTTGGAACTGTGGAAATTGCCCGGGCCGTAGGCGTAGGGTTGGGCCGCCCGCAGGCTGTTGGGGCCGCCGGCATAGAACGCTTCGGAAAGCGGCGCGCTGTCGGAGTTTCCCAACGGCACATTGGCGCCCGCAAAAAGACGGGTGGCGATACTGACCTGTTCCGTCAGGTTGAACTTGTTGCACAGTTCGACCGTCAGTTTGACGAACTGGTTGAAGGGAAGGCCGATAATCTTTTTCTCTTTTTCATCCCAGGGACGGCCGAAGGCGCTATAGGTCGCGTTGATCAGGTTGCTTGATTCTTTCACTTCAAAGTCAAACATCGTATTGACCCCCCGCTTGAAGCGGTAATCGCTGTAAGTGAGCCCGTAGCCGATAGAGGGGACGAATTCGTTTCCGGCCAGCATCCTGACGAGTTCCGGAAAGGCATCCGCACTATTCACGCCCTTCGCTTCGATGTCTGTTCGGACAACAGAAAGCGAAATGGGAGTGAAAACGTGCGTGAGGTAACGGGAAGGACGGATGAAGTACGAAAATCCGCCGGAGGCCTTGTGAACGCGACATCCGCCGGCAATATTCTCATACTTGTATCCTATCCGGTAACGGGTGTCGCCATCGGGTTTGTTGTCCCCCGCCCAGTGCAGATACGGGAAGGTGAGCGAGGCATCGACGCCGACCTTGTAGGTGTCGGTTTTGGTCGGGTCTCCCGGATAGCGGTCGCGAAGGGCCCAATAATAGGCGCCGTATCCCTTTACCGCAAAGGTCTCCCCATTCCCAATCAGGTTGCGGATCGAGTGGGTAAGGGTGAGGTTGGGGCCGATGCTGCTGTTGGAACGATAGGCGACATCCGCATCCGCCGTCAATTTGTAGGTGCGCGTAATCGTATCGCCCTTAGAACGCAGGTAGCAGTCCCGTTTCCATTGCTTGGCGGCCTCCACGCCGATACCGGACTTATAGAGTTCGCCTTCAAAAATATTGTCATAGTCGCGTTGGGCGAACAGGCGCAGCAGCACATTGCCCGACTTTGTCAGCTTATAATCGGCGGAGATTCGGCTGAGCAAGCCATTGGCTTTGTTGACCTCGGGATTGTCGGAGATGGTAGAGCCGGCAGTGATGCGCAACTTGTCCTTGAACAGGGATTTGCTGATGGCGATGTTTGTGTCATTGGTCTTGCCGACCGCGTGCTCGGTCTGTCCGCTGCTGATATCGACTTCTATGATTTTTCCCATCTTGGAATTGGCCATCGCGGCATTGAGCCGGCTGTTGATGATACTGGACAGGGCATATCCTCCCCTTTGCGCGGCCACATTGCTTTCGCCCATATACATTCCGGTAGCCAGCAGAGCCGCCGCCGTACCCTCGCGCGTTTCCTCGTCCATTGCGGCGAGTTCGTGCTCGATGGTTTCGTCATTCGGGGCTTCGAGGTAGAAACCGATGGCGCCCAGATTCAGCGAATCAAGTTCTCCGTTGATGCGAACACCCGTATTGAAATCCACCCGGCGCATCTCTTCTCCCTCCGACTGCACATCCGCCTTCGCCTGCTGCGAAGCGGAAATGTTGAGCATCGTCTTGCCGAGGGGCCCGCTGAAACGGATATTGCTGGCCGAATCCACCTGGAAGGGCATCATAGGGTATAACTTGGGTGAATAACGAACCTGCCCTTCGTCCACGTGGATGACGCCGTCCAGGTTGAGCGCTCCGTCGGCGGTATCGTATTTCACATTGACCGTCCCGTGCGGCTTGACTTGCGCCAGATTCTTTTTATCAATCGGATAAGTGATATCCGTAGTGGGCAGGATCGTGACGTTCACATCCGCAAAGAGACTGTCCAGCCGTCCGCTCACCCGCCCCTGAATATCAGTCGCCAAACTTCCATAGACCGGGATAGGGCCATCCTTTTCCAATTTCGCCGGAGAGAAATCATCGGCGGACACAGCTACATCCAGACGCATCTGAGCGATATCCACCCCACCATTGAGGGCCAGGTAGGAGCTAT
This sequence comes from uncultured Bacteroidia bacterium, assembly GCA_902784785.1. GTDB lineage: Bacteria > Bacteroidota > Bacteroidia > Bacteroidales > UBA932 > Cryptobacteroides. Next base: position 594 of record CACZWF010000002.1, on the reverse strand, counting down.
CCGCGCTATAGATACGGAAATCATTGAGGTCCACTCTATTATGATTCATCACAATGGGCGTGTTACCCAGACTCATCTTGACATCGTAAGGCTTGTAGGTGGCGCTGACATCTATCGGCAGCACCTCGGCGGAGAGGTCGTAGCGTCCGGGCAGACCGTCCACGGTGGCTTTGGCCCGGACAAAACCATCCAAACCGATGTCGTCCATCTGAATGATGCCGCTGACCAGTTCGAGCGGGATGTCGTTCAGATGCACATCCGCCCGGACGGCTTTTTCATAGAGCTCCGACGGCGTTATCTGCACATCCACCGTACGGTTTCCGAGGGCCATTCCGTTATACACGAGACTGTCCAACGCAAGTTGGCCTGTTCCACTGAGTTCGCGCCCGCTGCGTTCCAGATCCATACGCAGTGCGGCATTCGTACGGAAGTCCCGCACACTCATCACGCCATCGGTAATGTCGGAGCCGGCCGTCAGGGAGGCCGTGGTTTTGCCTTCCGTGAGACTCACTTTCATCGCCGCCGCAGCGGCAGGGATGCGCAGCGCCGTGCTGTCCTCCCGATGAGTCATATCCGGGATGGAGGCATCCAAGG
>CACZWF010000001.1 GCA_902784785.1 uncultured Bacteroidia bacterium | reverse complement strand
CGGCGGGCATCGAGGGCTTCAGGTCCTCATACAGTTGCTTGATGCGGGCGTTGACCTCCGTAGCATTGGCGCCGGGAGCTTGGAACGCCATATAAAGCGTACCCGGTTTACCGTCGATGCTGGAATTGAAGTTGTAACTGACCGCACCGATTTCCACATCCGCCACATCCCCCAGATGTAGCAGGTGTCCGCCGTCACTGGTACGGAGTACGATATCATTGAATTCCTCGATGGTCTTGAGCGTACCTTTGTATTCCATCGAGTACTGGTAGGCATTGTCGCTCTGCTCGCCCAGCGAACCGGTCGCGGCGACGAAACTCTGCCCGCCGATGGCGGCGAACACGTCGGTAGGATCCAGACCATACTGCGCCATCACATCGGGCTTCATCCAGATGCGCAAGGCATAGGTATTACCCAGGGACATCACGTCACCGACACCGGAGATACGCATCAGACGGGGCTTGATGTTGATGTCGATGTAGTTGGCGATAAAGTCGGAATCATACCTGCCATCGACGCTCTTGAGCGAGCCGATATGCAGGATGTTGTTCTGCTGCTTCATCACCTGCACACCCACCTTGGTCACTTCGGCGGGAAGCAGGGCCGTCGCACGGCTGACACGGTTCTGGACATTGACGGCGGCGATGTCCGGATCCGTCCCTTGATTGAAATAGACCTGGATGGACACTTCGCCGGAAGCCGAGGCCGAGCCGGTAATATACGTCATCCCCGGCACGCCGTTGATGTTCTCCTCCAGCGGCTGGACGACCGATTTCATAATGGTATTGGCATCCGCGCCGGTATAGTTGGTCGAGACACGGACCATCGGAGGCGCGATGTCGGGATATTGTTCGACCGGAAGGGTTGACATACAGATGAACCCCACCAGCGCGATGACAATGGCGATGGCGCACGCCATCACATATCTGTCGATGAATAGATTGTTTTTCATAATCGTAAGGACTCAATCAATAGAGCACACGCTGTCCTTCCTGTACATTGTTGGAGCCGACGGTGACAATCCGGTCCCCGACATTCAAGCCCTTCGTGACAATGAAATCCTGTCCGTTGCCCGCATCGAAAAAGGACACCGCGACAGCCTTGGCCGTACTGTCAGCCTGCACCGTATAGACCAGCGACTTGTCCTGCAGACGCACCACGGACGTCTGCGGGATGACCATCACGCCTTTCTCGGCCGAGGGAAGCACCACCGTCCCCTGCGTACCGGAGTAAAGCACTCCTTCGGGATTCGGGAAAGTGGCCTTGCAGGCAATCGTACCCGTCGTGGCGCTCACGACGCCGGTCGCGCTGCTGATGCGGCCCTTGAGCCCGTACTCCGTCCCGTTCTTCATCACGAACGTTACATCGGGAAAAGTCTTCAGCGCATCATTGACATTCCCCTTGAATCCATAGGCAAGGGCTTCTTCCAGAACGGACTCGGACAATGAGAATTCCGCATCCATATTGGAGTTGTCGCTCACGACGGTCAAGCGGGTGGCGGGAGAGACCTGGTCGCCGGCGCGTACATCGATTTCACCCGTAACACCTTTCACGGGCGAAGTAATGGTGCAGAATCCGAGATTGACCTTGGCCCTGTTCACGGCAGCCTTCGCCTGGGCTACGGCAGCCTGCGCACTTTTATAAGCGTTCTCCGAATTGTCGAGCATATAGCGGCTGACAATTTTTTTCTCAAACAGATTTTTATTGGATTCATACTCCAATTTCGCCGAACTCTCCGAGGCCAGCGCCGCCTGCAGGTTTGCCTGCGCGACATCCAGATCCAGTTGCGCATTGCGGGAGTCTATGACGAAAAGCACGTCGCCGACCTTCACCTGCTGTCCTTCGTTGACCGCAATCTGCATCAACTGTCCGCTTACCTGCGGCATAATGGTAACGTCCGCCTGTCCTTTCAGTTTCGCGCTGAATTTAATGGGGACGACGATGTCCTGCTTCTCGACAGTCATTGTCTCATAGGACGTGTGAACCTCCTGAGGAATATTGAGGTTGCAAGAGATCAGCCCGGCCATCACACCGAGCGCAGAGACCCACTTCAATCCAATAGTTTTCATGGTGTTGTTTTTATGGTTATAACTTTAAAATGGATACATTTTACAACAAGCCCGCAAAGATAGGAATTTTTTTGTAAATTCTCGCTGTGCGACTATTGACGGCTGCGCCTCGGAAATGCAAAAAAATTTGCTTTTCTCTCGGCTTGCTCGTAAATTTGCTGGACGAAACTTGAAAGAAATATGTACAAAAGACTCCTTCTCAAACTCAGCGGCGAGAGCCTGGGCGGTCCCCAGGGCAAAGGCATCAACGAAGACGTGCTGGCCGCATACGCCTCTGAAATCGCTTCCGCCACCCGCGCCGGGGCGCAAATCGCCATCGTCATCGGCGGCGGCAATATCTTCCGCGGCCTGCAAGGCGTAGGCAAAGGCTTTGACCGTGTGGACGGCGACAAGATGGGTATGCTCGCGACTGTCATCAATTCCCTCGCCCTCGCGATGGCCATCCGCAGCGAAGGAGTGGAAGCCACGGTGTTCACCGCCACCCCGATGGAGCCCGTCGCCAAATACTATATGCGCGACGACGCCGTAAAGGTGCTGGAACGCGGCGGCGTGGCCCTGCTCGCCGGCGGAACGGGCAACCCCTTCTTCACCACCGACTCCGGTGCGGCCCTCCGCGCCTTGGAAATCAAGGCGGACGCCCTGCTGAAAGGCACCCGCGTGGACGGCGTCTATACCGCCGACCCCGAAAAGGACCCCACGGCCACCAAGTATGAGGAGTTGAGTTTCGACAAAGCCATCGCCGACCGCCTCAAAGTGATGGATCAGACCGCCTTCTCCCTCTGCCGCGAAGGCAATATGCCCATCATCGTCTTCGACATGAACCAGAAAGGCAACCTCACCTCCCTCCTCCACGGCGACAAAGTCGGCACCCTCGTGCACGTGTAGGGAAGATATTTCGGCTCAAGAGCGCGCTTTTCTCCTCGATATCCTATCCATTATCAACGCCACCGCTCCGTCCCCGGTCACATTGCAGGCCGGACCGTAGCCATCAAGTGCAAGATAGATTGTCATAAGCAGTGCCGTCTGTTCCGGCGAGAATCCAAGGACGCTCCCCCTTTCCTTCTCGTTACCGGGGACAGGAACTTGGAAATGATTTGCCGATACGAAGAAAACGCTTTGTTCTGCGCGCTGATGAAACACATCGGGCACCCCTCGATGACCCTGTATGAGTTGCAAGGATTCAATCACACAACAATGAACCAGGCTGCCCTGCAACTCCTTGTCAACACGCTGAAGTTATAACGGATTTAGTAAATTTTGGGCGAAAATTTTGTAATTACGAAAAAAAATGCCACCTTTGGGGAAATTAGGATAATATGCTTGACGTTGTAAAAGTTGCTTCTTATATCTCTCGCCGATATGAAAGGGAATTTGGTTCCCCTATCGACGAGATGAAGTTGCATAAGCTTTTGTACTTTGCCCAGCGCGAATCCTTTATCCAGTTAGACCAGCCACTATTCGCAACGCCCTTCCAGGCATGGAAATACGGGCCTGTTCTTGTTCAGATAAGAAGCCTGTACAAACAAGGAAAACTCACAAAAAGTTTATCACCCAAAGAGATTGCCCCTTACCAAGCCATTTTCGATAAGGTTTTTGAGCAATATGCGCATAAAGATGCGTGGAGTCTCAGTTCCATTACCCATGGAGAAATATCATGGCAGAAGGCAAGGGTGGGCGTTCCCGCCGGAGAAAACAGTGACGCTTTGATTGAAATGGAGGATATCCGGAAGGATGCACACCATATTAAGCTTCGCCGATATCTTTTAAGTCACCTTCAGCCTGTTCTTTAAATATATTCATGTCAAGAATTACCGAGCGGCAGAAAAAGATCTTGGAGAGTTTTTCTATTGAAAGGCTCTCCTCTTCTGATACTAATTTACACTTGGTTGCAAACTTCTCTAACCCCAAGAGCGAAAGTCTTACAGACAAGATTCAATCAGATGCGTATGAAGAAGATGAGAACGGTTCTGTTGCATACTACGTCATCAAAAACAGGGAAGGAGGCATCGTCTTCTATTTTTCATTGAAGTGCGGGCAACTATACGACAAACTTATTGAGAAAGAGCAGCTTCGACTGATAAAGAATCTCTTTCGGTATTTCGATGAAATAGAACAAGAAGAGAGCACCAGCGAAGAGGATCGTCGACTAATCAAGGAAATCCGCGAAAGCGTACGAACCAGCAAGGGTATTTCAAAAGCGGAGCTTGAGAAGATTCAGAAGAAAGATAATAAAGCCGTTACGGACATTGAGAATGTCTTCACCGAGAATATCCAAAGGGTAGGACAGACATTTGCCGGAGTAGAAATTGTTGAGTTCTGCATTAACGAGAATTATCGTAAATACATGGACTCCCTGGGCTTTTTCCCTCATTTCGGAGCTGTGGTTTTCTGGCATTTCCTTGTTCCCATTGTTTTAGAGGTAAAGAAACATATAGGCTGCAAGTATTTGTTCCTCTTCGCGGCTGACAATTCTGATGATGAGAGCTTGATTCGCTACTACAGAGAACTGCATTTTACCGATGCAGGAAAGCACGGAGCTGTTATTCCTTTTTATGACTGGTCCTGCCGATTCATGTATCAAGAAATATCTGGTCTGCCGCAGGGGAAAGAAGAATTCTTCAACACCTTCAACAGAGACGAAGAGGACGTATAGTTCAACTTCCTTATCGCTTTATCAGGTCCGGACGCGGTTCATTTATGCACATAACCGTCGTCTTTGATGCCCCAGATTGTGGAAATGAGCAGACCGCCGGCTATGGCGATCAAGGCCATAATGAGGAAAAGATTGTTCCAGAAAGAATCTCCGAAATGGTCTGACAGCAGGCCCACGCCAGCACCGGTAAAGATGGTGCTCAGGTAACTGAACAGACCGATAAAGCCCGCCGCCGCAGACGCCGCCTTCTTGGTAACCTGATTGCCGGAAATAACGACGAAAAGTGCCTGAGGTCCATAGAGAAAGAAACCAGCCATTGCCAGCAGTACCAGCATCACCACCGGGGAGACACCAGCCGGAAGGAAGTGGATAGCCAGGAGACATATGCCGGTAAGAATCATTTCTATCACGCAAACCCGCTGACCACGGGAATGGAACCAGTGGTCCGTCACCCATCCTGCCGCCAGCATGCCCAGGCAGCCGGCAATTTCGAAGATGCCGATGATCCAGCCCGCTAATTGTGGCGAGAGTTGCTGCTCACCTTGTTGGAGGAACTTAGGACCCCAGTCCAGCACCGCAAAACGCACGATATAGAGCATCAGGGCGGTAGTCGCGATCGTCCACACCACCGGATTCTTGAAAACCTTGTTCATCACAAACATACGATAGCCTTCAGGCGTTTCGTTGTCGTCCAGTTCAGTCTTGGTGTCAGGGAGTTCTGGAAGGCCCACCGACGAGGGTGTATCCCTTAAAGTGAGGATGATGAACGCCACTCCACCGGCCCCGATGGCAGCCGGCAACCAAAAACACCAGCGCCAGCCCATGGTTGCTACGATGGAACCGCACACCACCGAAACGATGGCCGCCCCTATGGAGTGTGACATGTTCCAGATAGACATCTTCGTGGCAAGCTCCTTGGGGGGCACCCAATGCACCATAAGACGATTGCAAGGGCCGAATCCGGCGCCCTGAAACACATTGTTCAAAATCAGAAGCACAGCCATGATGACCACCATCGCATTCACGAAGTCGGGGCCGCTTTCCTGCCCTGTAATCCAACGGCTGATGTCAGCGCTCCAGCCGAATATCAGGTTCAGGACCACGCAAGCGCCAAGACCTATCGCCAAATGCCAGCGGGCATTGGCCCGGTCGGCAATGAAGCCGTTCAGGAATTTGGACACGCCGTACACCAGTCCCACCAGCGTCAGGATAATGCCAAAACCAGTATCCTTAATGCCGTATTCCAAACCCAGCGCCGGCATGGCAAAGGCAAAATTTTTCCGTACGAAGTAGAAAACCGAGTATCCGATCATCGAGCAGATGATCACCCACCATTGCCAGTATTGGAAACTCCTTTTGGTTTTCATAAAGCAAAAGGCCCTCCTTCGGCAAACAAAGGGTCTACAATGGCATCATAAAAAGCGCCGCGTTTAGCTAGATCGAGTACATTGTAGCGGAAGCGCATAAGTTGTACCAGCGGGAACATATCCTTGAGCCGGGCCCGCGAGAGGCCGATCTGCTCCGGTTCATAAGGAGCACCGGCCGCCTTCAGGAGGGCCTTCATTTTATCATAGGAATAAACCTGCCCCTGCAATTTGGCCTTGAAGGCCGGCCACTCCCGTTTAAGTTTGGATAGTTCCTTCCGAACCTCTTCGAACGGGGCATACTTCTTGGTGATTTCATTATACCCGAGCATCGGAGCCGGGAAATCTTTGAATAAGTCCCGCGCTCGCTGCTGTTCTTCCTCCAGAGACGGCCATGTCGTCACGCAGGCATCTATGTCCAGTTGGGTAAGGTCCAGTTTAAACAACCGGTCGAAAACGGCGCACATGGTCAGGGTACCGATAGCCACCTGGAAGCCATGACTTTGAAGTTTGCCGTGACAATGGTGCTCCGTCATATCCAGGATATGGCTGAACAGGTGGTCGCAACAGGAAGCCGGACGAGATGAGCGCGCGGCCTGCATGGCAAAACCGCTCAGTGTAAGGCCTTCAAACACATCGGAAATAGCCTCAGGATTCCCGGCTGCCACTTCGGCCGGATGGGCCAGGAAGTCGTCCAGGTAATCCTGCAGCACGTGCCAGGCGTCAGGGTGGATGGGCTCGGTGGCAACAAAGTCCGAAATCATCCATTCTGCACCGGCAGGCACCTTGGCGGCCAGGTCGGCGTAGCCGGCAGCTGTCATTTCCTTAGGCGCTGCCGCAATTACAGTCATATCGGCAAGGATGGCTATGGGGGCCGGGCAGGAGAAGGTCTGCTTGGCTCCCTCGAAGGTGATGGATGCACCAAAGGACGAATAGCCATCGACAGAAGCGGCTGTTGGCAAGGTCAAGAAAGACTGGCCGTGATGGTATGAAGACAGCTTGCACAGGTCGTTGATGACGCCGGATCCAACGGACACCAGCACGCTACCCGGATGAGCGGTCAACTGGGCATCAACCTGCTCGACATACTTCCACTCGGCGTGGAATTCTTCCTCTTCAATAATGAATGTAGTGACCGGAATGCCTTCATCCAAGAATAAGCGGCTCACTTTTTCTCCCAGAATGGGCCAGGTATGGACATCGGCAACAATCAGCGCCCTTTTGTCTGGAAAAAAACGTTTAAACACCTCCGGAGCCTGCGCTGAAGCCCCGCATCCCATAATGTATTCCTTTGTGTCCGTAGCAATGGACAGTGCAAACTTTATTCTTTCTTCCCTATTCATTGTTTCGCCATCATGAATTTAGAAAAGTTTATTTTTAAGGCATTTATCTATTAGAAATCATTGTCTTGACAATCTTCGTAAACACGCTAAACAGAAGTTCTTTTTTGAGGAAAAATCTTGTCTATGATGAGCGTGACAGCTCCATCACCGGTCACATTGCAGGCCGGACCGTAGCCATCAAGTGCAAGATAGATTGTCATAAGCAGTGCCGTCTGTTCCGGCGAGAATCCCAAAATACTCTCCAGCAGGCCGACGGATGCCATCAACACTCCGCCCATTACGCCCGGAGAAGCAACCGTTGCGATTGCCTGCATAAGAACAAAGTTAAGATATAAAGCAAAAGGAATAGGGGTCCCGGTAACATATGCCACTGCAACCGCGGTCGCTGCCAGTTTGATGGTAGAACCGCACATATGCACGTTGGAGCACAGCGGAATGGTAAAATCAGCCACATCTTCGCGAACGCCATTTTTGAGCGTACACTTGGTTGTAACAGGGATAACGGCCGATGAAGAGCAGATGGAAAAACCTGTCAAATAAGCCGGGACCATATTCCACAGGCACTTGAAGGGGTTCTTCCCGTCTATCAGTCCGGCAATAATGTACTGTACGACAAGGAAGAGAATCGACAGGCCAACACCGGTAAGAATGATCTTTGCGCCTGCACCAATCACCACGGCTATCACTCCCTTGGCGCTCATCTCGCAAATCATAGTGAAAATATACACGGGGAGAAGCGGAATAATAACCTTCTCCATCGTAATCTTCACAATTTCTCCAAACTCGTCAAAACCTTTCTTAAGGCCCTTGGAACCAGTATAGATAATACCAAGTCCTATCATAAAAGACAGCATAAGGGCTGTCAGGATGTCGCAAATGGGCGGGATTTTCATATCTATATAGGGTTTGAACTCCTTGGCGGCCACCACCTCCGTTGAAAGTTCTCCCGGAGTAAGGTAGTGAGGGAAAAGGAAATTTCCACCCAGATATGAAAACAATCCGGCACACACCGTTGATGCGTAGGCAATGAGGACCACTATCAAAAGCATCTTGCCGGCACCCTTGCCTAAATTGGCAATAGCCGGAGTCACGAGTCCCAGTACCAGCAGCGGAACAATAAACTTGAGCAATTGCGCAAAGAGAATATTGAATGTCTTGAATATGCGTACCAGCACATCCGGCGCAATCTGTCCCAGCAGGGCGCCCAGCACGATGGCAATAAGAACCTTTACAAACAGGCTCAGTTTAATCTTTTTCATGGGTCCTTCTGATATCAAAAGAGCAAATCTTCCGTCAGCCGGATATCGGAAGCGGAGGCTCCTACCAGAATCCGATACTTGCAAGGATCAAAGGTCCAATCGTGTGACCTCTTGTCGTAGTACGAGAATGCGCTTTCCGGAAGAGTAAGCGTAATGGTGTGGCTTTCTCCCTTTCCCAGAAAGAGTTTTTCGTATCCTTTGAGTTCGTGATCCGGACGGATGATGGAGGGGTTGACAGGCGCCACGTAAACTTGCGCGACCTCGGCCGCGGCGCATCTGCCCGTGTTGGTCACCGTGAAGGTAACGTTTACGCCATGGCCATCCACCTTATCGACCCGGAGATTCGAATAGTCAAAGGACGAATACGTCAGGCCATATCCGAAGGCATACAGAGGCTCCACCCCGAAATGCTCAACTCCCCGGTAGCCCACGAAGACGCCTTCATTGTAATCGACATACTCATAGGCCGCCACCCGTTTCAAAAATTTCTGATTGGCCCCGTACAGTTTCGTGCTGATCCACTGGCGGTTATAACTGAGACGCGAGACGGGATTCTTTTCCCAAGAGCCCCAGAAAGTGAAAGGCAAACGGCCTGATGGAGATACTTTTCCCGAAAGAATGTCGGCCAGCGCCCGGCCGCTTTCCTGTCCTGTATACCAGGCCATCAGGACGGCATCCACCTGATCCGCCCATTTCGTCATATCAACCTCGCCTCCGGAATAGACGACCACGATTACCTTCTTGCCGGTGGCAACCGCCGCTTGAATGAGTTCATCCTGACCGGCAGGCAAGGCGTACGTACGGTCGGCATCCTCTTTCTCGGTATCCTTGTTATACCCTACGGCAACAACGATATACTGAATCTTATCCAGTTCCGATGGTTTTGTCGGAATACCGCTGCGGAACGTGACTTTATACTTTCCTCCGAGAGCGGAGAGTCCCTGATAGAGGGTGGTCGTGCGCTCCGGGAAGGGATACATCCGACCGGACCCTCCGCCAAACGGGATGTAATCGGCGTTCGGCCCGACCAATAGAATCTTGCCGCCTTTCAGGGGGAGAACGCCGCCGGCATTTTTCAAAAGGACAGGCCCTTCCACCGCAGCCTTATAGGCTTTGGCGTGACTCTCCGGATTGTCAAGAGGAATGCGCGGGTCAGGCTCGCGGCCCAGGCAGCCGAATGCGATATAGGTCTGCAACAGGTGCCTGCACTTCTCATCAATGTCACTTTCCGCAATCACGCCGTTGTCCAGCAAAGGTTTGAGGTTCTCGTAATTCAGCGCGTAGCCCATCGGCATTTCAAGGTCAAGGCCGCTGGTGGCGGAACCCAGCGGAGTATAGTTTGACCGCCAGTCTGACATCACCAGGCCCTGGAAACCCCATCTCTCACGCAGATTATATTTTATGAGCCACTGATTCTCGGCGGAATGCACCCCGTTAACGCCATTGTACGATGTCATGACGGCCCCGAGACCATTCTCCACAGCCTTGCGGAAGGTGGGAAAATAGATTTCGTTCATCGTGCGTTCGTCCGCATTCGAACTCACCGTGTGGCGGCTATACTCCTGATTGTTCATACAGAAGTGCTTGATAGTGGCAATGACACCTTGTTCCTGAATACCGTTGATGTAACTGACCGCTTGCTCCGAAGCCAAATACGGATCTTCGCCATAATACTCGAAATTCCGGCCACAGAGGGCGTTCCGGTAGATATTTACGCCCGGGCACAGCATAATGGAAATGCCCCGGGCCCTCGCATCTTGTCCAATCCCTGTTCCCACTCCGTAAGCCACATCGCGGTTCCACGAGGCGGCCACCGCCAAACCGCAAGGATAATAGGTGCTGTTCTCCGCTTTATCCCCAATGCTGCGGACGCCCTGCGGACCATCTGCGAGAAGGATGCTTTTGATGCCCAGACGCTCAACAGGGAACGTGTAAAACTTGTCTTTCCAGCCGGAAATAAAACTTATCTTTTCCTGCAGCGTCATCTGTTTTACAAGCGCTGCGGCCTGATCCTTGTCTTCCTGGGTAATGACGGGAACGGAAGCCTGTATCAACCCTGAAAACAGGACAAAAAAAGTAATGAATGCCAGTTTTTTCATATTTTCACTCTCCAAGTTTTATCTCCATCTTCGCCATCATGACGGTTCCATTTTCGCGATCAACGCCCCACAGATTCCCCTCCCGGTCGATGGCAATGCCTTGTCCTTTGAACGGAATATCCATTGTCCCCGTCCACTGCATGGTCATACCGTGAGGCGGAAACTCCAGCATATATAATTTCTGCTCATTATGACCGGTACAATAGAATTTTCCGTTGAGATAGAGCGCGCCGGAAAGACTATAGGGATGAAGTTCTGCCAGCAAATCTTTCGGGAGAATCCATCCTGCGGTCCGGTGCCACTGGTCGTCGTACCGGACGATTTGCGTCCAACGATTGTCCTTGTCCAACTCATCTTTAATGATGCCCGTCTTGCTGTCATAATGCGCAAATCCCACATACCAGCAGTCATCTCCGCGGACGACCCAGGTACAAGAGCCGCTGTCAATCCCCAAACTGATGGTTTTCAAATGGGTCAGGTTTTCCGGATCGAAGACCTCGATGGAACTGGCCATGGGCACCTCCGGATAGTTTGAGTGCGAACAATACAGCAAGCCATCTATGACAATACCCCCGTCGAAATGTTGTATGAGTTCCGGAGTATCTTCTTTCCAAGTTGCAAGCAACTCACCCTGCAAGGTATATTTCGAGACAGACCGGTTGCTGATAAAATAAAAACCGCTCTCATCGACAGCCACTCCCTGGGCGTCTTCACCGCAATGGTATGTCCGGGCAATCTTGTAATCCTCCTGTGCAAATGCGGGGGCACACCCGACGTTATTCCTGAATCTGTAAAGGGCTTCGAGGAAATAATAATCGGCGTAGGATAACGGTGCATCCACTTCGATATCGTTTTTGTAGAAGCCCGTTCCATGTTTAAGAAGGAATCCTCCGGCTTCGCCTGCGGTGCATAAGTATTCCGGAGAGGACAGAGCCGAAAGTATGGCTTCAGCCTGTCTCATATATGTCCTTGAGAGCCCTTTATTCCTGGTAAGTGAACTGAGTTCAACAAATGCCGAAGCCATGACTGCTGCTGCCGATACATCGACTTGCTTCTGAGGCGCCATAAAGTCCCACTTGGGGACCGGATTATCCGCAAGAAGAGGCAATAAGTAAGCGGCAATCTTCTGTGCGTGCTCCAGATAACGCTCCTCTCCGGTTTCGCGGTACATCATCGTGTATCCATACAGGCCCCATGATTGCCCACGGGACCATGCAGACTCATCGGCAAAGCCCTGTACTGTCTGCTTTTTGAGAACCCGGCCCGTCTTGGAATCATAATCAACGAGATGATAGGATGAACCGTCCTGCCTGAAATGGTTTTTCAATGTCACATCGGCGTGACTGATGGCTATCTCTTTCCAGCGTGGAACGCAAAATAGTTCGGCCGCATAGGTGAGCAGTTCAAGATTCATCATATTGTCTATGATGACCGGATAGGAGAAATGCTTGTCGTCCCAACTTTTAATCGTTCCGGTCACGGGAGAATAACGGCTTGCGAGGAACTCTGCCGCGGTCCGAATACCTGGCAAATATTGTGCATCACCGGTAAGTTTGTATGCCAACCCCAGCGAACACATGATTTGAAAACCGGCGTCGTGATCCGAGATGAACGACAGCGGAGCCATCATTTTCCGGGTCTGTCGTTCAGCCGCATTGCGAACACTCCTGTCTCCGCCGAGCTGCCACGCATACCAGCACGTACCGGGAAAAAAACCGCTTACCCATCCTTTCAACTTTGTCGTTTTCAGCGTCCCGTCCTGCCACGTCTTTGGCATCTGCTCCGTTCCCACGCAGGAATCCAGCAGCAGGACATTCTCCGTAATGGATGCCATCGGTTCTGATTTTTCTTTCTCCATCAGCAAACCTTGATAACCGCAGGGGACCAGGAAGCGTCCTTTCCAAAAAGTGGCCATCTCCGGGAAGCCGTCGCAGGATTCGGTCCACAGGACCTCCGGCGTTTGCTCGTTTGAAATATCCACCATGCTAATCTGTCTGGCAATGCGGGCCGTAAGCCCCAAGCGGGCGCCTCTGTCCCACGCCGGAGCGCCGTATAGGTTCTCGCCCACGCCGGTCCTGGGTTCTCCGGCTTCGGCGTGCGAATAGACATACATCTTCCCTTTGGTACAGGTGATGAAACGATCGTCCTTATAGGCGCAGACCCCGTCAAACAGGGTCGGTTTGAATCCCGCGTCCTTTTTCTCTCCGGCGGTTACATCATTCACATTCACCCAAAATACTCCGGCATTGTGCTGGATACGCGGATACCAGCCCTCGGAATCAGCCGCATCGGGAACATATTTGTCCCAACCGGGGCCCCGCCCCGCCTGCCCGAGATACTCCAGTTTTTGGGTGAAATAGTAGTATCCGTGATAACGGGTTGCCGCCACAATATGCCTGCTATCCGGAGCAAAAACCCAGAAGCAGAGGCCGTGCGGACCATCGAAGTTGAACTGGTCAAAGCGGTCGGACTCTTCCAGCCGAATGCCGGTACCAGCCGCATCCCGGCGGATATGATAGGTAGCCACGCCGCCAAAACCCTCTGCTACCACCAGTCTGTCGCCACAAATCGCTACATCCGAAGCATAAGCCATCGGGCCCTTGCCGATCTGCACCAATCGACCGGCCTCATCAGCCTTCAGGATGGCCAGTCCGCCGTAGGTGCAAGCCGCAAACACAAGGGAGTCCTTGGCCGCGACGCCACGCACGGGGAAACACCCCGACGGTTTCCAACTCGCAAAGTGGCTGTCTTCCGATGTCTCGTAGGGATATCGGTACGCGGCATTCACCGGCAGTTTTCCCCTTTGCCGGAGGACAGGCTTGATCTTGGGGCACGGAATGGCCAGCAATCCCAGTTCCTGATGCACCGTAGCGTAGATAACGCCTTTGCCCACCGCCACCGATGTGACCGGCAGCGCCTTTCCCTCGGAGTCCGTCGCCGTCAAGCGGGAAGCGATGAAAGGCTGGGCGGGACGATGGGCGTCCACCACATACAAGCCGTTAAACGAATCGGCGCAGACCAGATAATTTCCGTTGCTGGCCGGCCTCACGGTCCAGTAATCCGGGTAAGAGCTGTACATCTTGGCAAAATCCACCCTTGCCAAATGCCGGGGCTTCGCCTTATCGCTGATGTCGAAGATTTCAAGACCGTGTCCGTCTCCGGCTTTGGAGGCCTTTCCGGAAACGGAATGGTGCCCGGTCGACGCATACAGATACTTGCCGGAAGTCCATACGCCATCCCCGAAACCCTGCAGGGGAGATGTGCCCAGCGTCTTGACCGCCGACATATCCGAGGCATCGATAGCCGTCACCCACGAATCGGCCCATTCTCCGGAATACAAAATCCCGTCACAATAGAAGATACTCTGCGACTCAGACGTTTTCTCCAGGCGGATATGCGTAGGGGTTGAAGGATCGCTCACATCCACCATTTCCACGCCATTCTGCCGGCAGGCAAGGAACATCACCTCTCCCGCCACATCAATGCCCGTGGCCAGTTCCACCGGATCGTAGCGCGATACCAATTTCAAGTTGCGGGGGTCGGAGACATCCAGAATCCACACGCCGGACTCCCGGCACGCGGCATACAGGTAATTCCCCTGTACCACTATCTGCCTTACATAGCCATAGATTTCATAAGAAGAAAGCAACTGGGGAGACTGCGCATTCGTAGCATCCAGCGCATACACGCTGTGCCCTGCGCCGCAATAAAGCGTATTCCCCTCCAGGCAGACCGATTTGACGTACTCCTTTCCAATGCCCTCCACTTCGCGCGCTTCGCCCAACAAAGCGCCACGGTAGTTTTCCACCTTCGTCTCGGCCGCCCAGGCGGAAATAGCCGACAACAGGGCTATGACAAAAAACAATTTCTTCATTTTGAACAACAGATGTAATAAAACTCCCGGGTTCCGTCCGCCTTTTCGCACAGCAGGGTCGCATCGCCGGGAGCAAGGGCGGTGACCCGGCCGGCAGGGTCGACCGAGGCGACCTGACGGGAAAGGTCCCAGTAATAAGCGTACTTCTCGTTTTCTTTTTTCTTGAGGGCGCTTCCTGTGTCATATATGTCCCACCGTACGGCTTCAATGGGAACCTGATAGGATTCGTCCGGTTGCAGGACTATGGGCTCCAAGTGAAAGATCCTGTCGGGACCATAACCCAAGCGAAGCAGCCGCAGGACATCGTGACGCCGGGACACGCAGACCCAATCGATCGCCTGGGCATCCACGGTGCCGCTGACGCGACGCTCCAAGGTCGCATACGGGTCGCGGCGGAAGTCACGATAACGGGCATCGGCGGCGGTATGGATATGCAGCACGCCTTCTTTGAACATCTGCATATCGTGATGGTTGTGACCGGCCAACACGGCCAGCAGTTTCAAATCCGGCCGCAAGTCGAAGCGGTACTCGGCCCCGTCCACCCGGTATCGCCGATGCGTGGCCAAAGCGCCCAGCGCGGCCTCCATCTCCGGCGTACTACCTCCCGTCGAGCAAGCCAGCTGCGGCACGTGGACAAGCACTATCAGCGAATAAGCCCGCGGAGCCTTCATGATGGCCTCCGAGAAGATCCAGCGGCGCTGGACCGGCCCCACGCTGTCCACCAGTCCGAAGCCGATATGGGTATCTTTGACGGAATCCGAAGAGTCCAGGACGATATAGCGGATGCGGGCCTTGGGCTCATCCAGATAGTAATAATTCGAGTGGGGGTCGTCGGGGTTCCGCACCACTCCCTCCGGCGACATTACAGATTGGAGGAGTGCCGCCGTGGTGTCCAAGTCAAAAGTCAGTCCCTCCCCTCCCGGCTTATACTTGAAAGTAAAATCGTGATTGCCGTGTACCTGGTAGAGACGTCCGCATTCCATCACCCGCCCGCATTGGCTGCGATAAGCATCGATGAAAGGCGTGATATCGTCCGTAAAGGCCGGTATTGCATCGCCGCCGAAAAAAGTCTTGGGAAAACGCTTCAACCGGCTGCCGACATACCGAATCATCTCCGGCGCATAGCCGTCATTCTTTTCCAAATGAGAATCTGTCCAGAAAAAAAAGCAGTCGGATGATTGCCCGGCCGCTTCTTTCACGACAGGCATTCTCGCTGAGAGGTATTCCTCGTAATAATCCGGCAGGTCCGCCTCGACAACACGAGCGTCACACCCCGCCGCCAACCCGACCACGGCCGGCAACAGCCACAAAATGCTTTTCATCATTCGGACAAGGGTTGCAAAGTCACGGTCAACGCCCGCTTTTCTCCCTTGGGTAGCACAAACTCAAAACCGCAAGCCCAGGTATCCTTCGGCTTGGTCTGCCAGGCCATAAACGGGTCATCGGGATAATCTTTCGGGTCGACAGACCACTGCTTATATTCCACATCGGCTCCGCTGACGCGCAGCATCATCGTAGTTCCTTTCTTGGTAAAGCGAATCCCGTCCCCGGTGATGACCGGCTCCGCTCCGGAGATGAAATTCCACCGGATGGCGGCATCCAGGCTGTCGGTGGCCGCCAAGGTATCCCGTACGCAGAGGCTGCCGTCTTCCATAATTGCGACGGTGCGGATGGCTTCGTTCAAATCGCCGTGATAAATCGGCGAAAGACGGAAAGTCGCCCCGCATCCTTCGCGCGGATTGTCAAAGCCCCTCACCAGCGGAGCAATCGAATCAATCAGATGGTCGTGTCCATTGACCACGATGGTATTGTGGTCGATGGCCCGGTAGCCCAGTAGCCGCCATCTCGTGGCCCTGTATACGTGCCAGCCATCAAGCCCCAAAGAGGCCACACCCTTGTTGTTCACTTCATACTTGGGAATGGGCATTTCGCGGGCCCAGCGGACGCCGGCAAAATCATAGACATACGAGCCGCAGTCCATATGGGCGTGCGTCACCTTGGTCAGTCCGCCCTTGATGGCCAAGTAGGCATCCTTCTCGTTCCATCCCGTACGGGCGATGGCCAGATCGACGCGGCCGTGACCCGTGTACAGCCGGGTCGAGGGTTCGCGGATGCCGGAAGGCTCCACCTTGGAAGCCCAGCAGATTGCCAGCGGGCCCAGCCTTTCGGTCTTGACCTGATCGAGCAGCCGCTCGCAAATATACACGCGGGAGGGGTCGTTGTACTTGCAAGCAAAGAACCAAAGCCAGGAATTGTATTTTTTGACCTGCCAGCTGTCGGCATAGTTGAACGTCCCCGTGCTGCCGGACATAAAGGAAATAAAGTCCGAGGTCTTGTCAAAGCCGGGAATGTCCGTAACACCGAAATCGTGTCCGTAAACGCCTTGCAGCACGGAACTCATCATAATGTGGTAGGATGTGCCGAAGCCCCAGTAACCGGGACCTTCGACATAAATGCCGTCAGGCGCGTAAAACTTGGAACAAATCTCCTGGTAGTTGGTGATGCTGCGGTCCAGTATCTGCTGGCAGCGTTCCGGACAGGCTTCATAGATGGCCAGGGCTGCCGAAGCATAGGCCGCGTTCAACACCTGCGACCAGTTGTAATTGGCCCGGAAGGTCCGGATGTTATAGCGTTCGTCTTCCGAAACATCAAATGCATAGCGCTGGATCCTGTCCTCGATGGTCTTGCGAAGATTCTTGTCGAGATCCTTGTACAACCAGTCATAGCCCAGGCTCACCGCCTGAAGCATTTCGGCCACGGAAAGCAGATGCTTCGGGTCCCAATCCGGCAAGTCGCAGACATATTCCAGCACCTTCTCCGCGTGTTCCAGATACTTGTAGTCCCGGCTGTAGCGAAAGGCGTAAGCGCAATTGAAGATCTGCGCCAGAGCCCCCCTGGAAAGTTCCAGATTGTCGGCTTTTCCCTTTCTGGCTTCGGGCATCGCTCCTTCTTTGACATATTTGGCGGCCGCTTTCATCGCCGCCTCGTGCAAGCGCACCAGATGGATGTTCCGGCCCCGGTTCACCGTTTTCACCACATCTTTGAACGCTTTGTCCGACGCGATGAGGCGGGGGTGATGCAAGGAAGCCACCTTCACCGGTTTCTCTGCCGCTCCAGCTGAAACGCCGGCCAGCAACAGCAGGATAATGAGGAACCTTTTCATGGTTGCGGATGTATGACAGATTTGACCGCTTCCAGATAGGAATAGCCGTTGAGCATATCAGGAAGCAGGTAACTCCCCTCCACCCACTCGTTCCAGGCATTGATCATGATAAACTTGGGCTGGGTGTCGGCATGGTCGTCGGCGTATTGCCTGGCCTTGGCCAGGTAGCGCGCGAACACGTCCGGCGTGTTGTGGAAACGGGTCAGTTTATCAGGCCCCTTCGCCGGGAAACGCGGGGTGTCATCCCAGGAAATGGACACACAAGGGAAGACAGGAATCTCCACCCGGGAAGACCAATACTCCCGCCGGGCCACCCCGTTCTCGCAGTGGACCAGATAATCCGAGTTGAATCCGCCCATATTGTACCAAGCCCAGCTGTCCGGCTCCAGCGCCAGGCCCAAGCGGACCCTCTCCTGCTCCAGCTCGTCATCCATTTTGGGCGCCGCGCCGTTCATCATCATATAATGGACATTGGGGAAGCCGGCTTTCCGGGTCTCGGCGCGCAGGTACCTCATCGCCTCCAGCGCCGCCCCCTCGTCTCCGCCGAAAGATTCCACAAAGCGCTCGGCGGAAAACATCGCGAACACGGGGCAGCCATTGATCTTGGTGTAGTTGGGACGATGGAAATACTTCGTGATGACCCGATTGACAATCACAGGCCAGTCCTGCGGGTCGATGGCTCCGCGCCAAAGGATGCTTTCGTCATCTCCCCACTTGTGGTAATTCCAGTAGTTGTGCTTGACATCATGATTGGCCCACATAATGAAAAATTCCATGCGGGTATTGGAAGGAGCTTGGAGAAAACCGTCATCCAGCGCGCTCTCCAGGAAAGGGTAATGTTCGTACCAATACCAATCGTAGATAAAGGTATTTACGCCATACGCCAATGCCGTATTGATCCACTTTTCCACCACAACCGGGTCGTTGTCCATTTCATAGCCCCAGAGCGGCAATTTGGGCTGGTAGTGTCCCTCGAACCGGGGATCACCCTGCTGGATGACCTCCCACTCGCCAATTCCTTTTTCCCACACCGTGCGGCCTAACGAATCGTCATGACAAGACGGCCATATGAATGCGCACACGTGATAGTCGAAGTCCGTCGGCTTCGGACTGCGGGAACAAGCCACTCCCAAAGTCGCTGCCACCGCCGCAAAAATAAGTAAATTATTCCGCATCGTCAAAAGCATGAATGTAATCATTATTCTCAGCCATATCTTCCGCCCCCACGGTAGTCGCATCAGGGCCTGGCGGCGGGGGAGGAGGAGGAACTTGGCCCGGAGTAACCTTGATGGGGTCGCAGTATCCGGAACTGGAGCGGCCGTTGACAGCCGCAACGCTGACATAGTAAGCGATGCCTTTCTGTTCGTATTCCGGATCGAGCCCGCCGAGCGTCTTGTAGGTCCCGGCGGTGGTGCCCATCGCCAGCACGCGGGGTTCCAGCCCTTCCACTTCTTCCGTCAAGCAATATTGATACTCCAGGGCGTTGACCACGGCATTCCAACTCACTTTGACGGAATTTTCCGTCTGATCAATCTGGGCCAGTCCGGTCGGCTTGTCCAACGCTATCTCCGGCTCGGATCCGCCTCCTTCGGGGCCTGCATTCTTGCCACAACAGACAAGACAAAAAATCATCAAGGGTAAAAGAATTTTACGCATCATTTTCATCTCCAGTAAAAGTCATTTTGATCGGCCGGGTTAAGGGCCACATTATTGCGCAGTTCGTAATCCGGGAAGGCGCAGATCATGGATTTTCTTACGGACTCCACATCCGAGGGAGTGGGAGTAGCATAGAGTTCCATCGTACTCTTTACGCTGGCATTTCCCGGGAGGTTGATGCTCTGGATATAGACCTGGGAAATATTCTTCACCAGCCAGGCGGCTCCCAGGCGATGGGTGTCAAACCATTCGTGGTTCTCTCCGTGCATCTCGAAAAGCCGTTCCAACATCACGGCATCCACAAAATCCTCGGTGGAAGCAAATTGCCCGACCGCCCAGTCGGCAGGCTCCGCCGCCGGAGAGGAAGAATCGTCCACCGAACGACGGGCGCGGTCCAGCAGCTGGTTGACATAGCCGACCGCCTTTCCCAGGTCGTCCAAGCGCGCCGCCGCTTCCGCCGCCATCAGATAGACCTCCGCCATCCGGATGATATAGCAGTCGGCATCGCCGGTATTGTAATCATAGCGATGACTGATCCATTTGCGGAAATAATGGTTGCTGGACGTACCGCTGGTCGTGTTGGGGAAGAGGCCGGACTTGGTCTTCACCTGTCCGTAGTTATCCTGATCCCAGTAATCATAACTCAAAGATTGATAAGTCGCCGCCTGACGGGGGTCCGGAGAGGCTTCGTGCCAGCCTTTGCTATTCAAGGGGGTATTTCCGTACTTTTCGCACCACTTCTCCCAGACCCAACGGGCCGGACGCGTACGGCCGGCGATGCTCTGGGTGCCGGTCATGGAGATGGACTCCGCCGGATGGGGCCAGTGAAGTTGCTGCATAAAACTGGTCGGTCCGTAATAAGGCGTATTGGAAGTGACCAGAATCCGTTCTTTGGAGCGATAGTCTTCGGGGTGATTCTGCGGGTCCCAGCGGAAAAGGTTGCGATAGTCCGGCTCCAGGGCATAGGGACTGTCGGGCGCCATCAATGCTTCGCATTCCCTCAGCACGATGGTCCACGCCTCTTCCGGCGTATCCACCCCGCAATTGGTGAAGTCGGGATACCTTCCCGGCTTGGAAGCGTCGAAGAACTGATCGTAGGGAGAGGACATATAAGAGGCAATCCAAGTGTAGACCATCGCCCGCATAGCGTGCACCGCAGATTGGCAGGCGCGGGACTCCTGTCCGTTCACGGCCGTCTGCCGGGCATAGTCCCGCATATGGGTCTCAGCAAAATCCAAATCGTCAAGAATGAAGCGGTAGACTTTCTGGTAGGGACTGCGCGGCACGTTGACCTGCGATTCCTCGGTTACCGGTTCTTGAATGACGGGCACGTCGCCATATACACGAGCCAAAGTAAAATAAAACACCGCCCGAAGGAAGTGGGCCTCGCCGGCAATCTCGTCCTTATAGTCCTCACCGATCGGCGATGACGGCAGATACCAGAGAATGTTGTTGCAGGCATTCACGCCGACATAGAGCGACGAATAGAGATTCTTGTTGTCGTTGGTCGTGGAATAGAAGGTCATATAATGGCACTGCTCATACTGGTCGGTACGGCGGTTGCCCGTCCACACGCGCGTCTTGGAGGCATTTCCCAGATACGTCCCCAGCGGATTCCCCATAAAGACGCTGTTTAAATTGGCATACACACCGTTGATGGCCGCTTCAGCCGCCGCTTCGTTGGCAAGAAGGCTTTCCCCGCAGATGGTCGTCGACGGCTTCTGCTCGAGGAAATCCGTGCAGGAAATCATCAATGCCACAATCGATAGTAACAAACTGTACTTTTTCATACGCATCAGAAGGAAATGCTAAAATCCAAACAAAATGTCCTTGCAGAAGGATAGGAGCCGCTGTCGATGCCCACCCGTTTCATGCTGCTGCCGAAACTGCTCACATTCGGGTCCCATCCGCTGTATTTCGTGAACACATAGGGATTCTGGACCGTAAAGCCAAGCGAAAGAGCGCGTACGACGCCTTTTTTCGGCAACTGGAAGTTGTATGACAAAGAAACGGACGATATCCTGAGGAACGAGGCGTCCTCCACGACCCGGTCTGTCACAAAAGCGCGTTCCGCGTTGCTCAGGCCCCCGAAAAGTTTGGGAAATTCGTTCGACCGGTTCTCCGCCGTCCAGGCATTGCGGTAAGCGACGCTATAGGCGTTGTGAAGGTTCTGCGAACCGGGATCCATCAACTGCGCGCGGGTCGTGTTGAGAATATCTCTACCGTAAACGCCCTGAAAAACGGCGGACAGAGTAAATCCGTACACCGTCAGCGTGGTGTTGAAGCCGTAACTGAACGTGGGATTGGAATCGCCCAGGATGGTGCGGTCCCCGATATCGATGTATCCGTTCCCGTTGAGGTCGCGGTATTTGATGCGTCCGGGCTCAAGCGGCGCTCCTCCCTCTGTCAGCGGCACGCCCGTCTCTCCCTCTTGGACGATGCCGTCCGTCAGATAACCATACAACAGCCCCAGAGGTTCCCCCTCGATAAAGATATTGCCCGGCGTACTGAGGAAATAGACAGAACTGCCCAGTTGCGAACCGAGGGTATAACGAACTTCGCGGGAGTTACCGTTCCGGTCGTACATGGTCATCGTACCCACATTCACACCGAAGGAGTCCAACTTGTTGCGGTTGAGGGAAAAGTTGCCGCTGAGGGTCCATTCCACGTGGCGGGTGCGGAGGGGAATGGCTTCGAAGTTGAACTCGACACCCCTGTTGGAGATATCCCCCATATTGATCCACATCGAAGGAAAGCCCGTCAAGAGCGGTATTTCCCGCTGTTGGAGCAGGTCGAAAGTTTTCTTGTAGTACGCTTCGACACTGAACGTGAGCCGTCCGCTCCAGAGTCCCACATCCAGACCGGCATTCCATTGCTCCGTCGTCTCCCACTTGAGATTCTGGTTGGCAATGTTCTCAGACGAAAGACCACGGATATAGTCGGCATCGCTGACATGGCTTCCCAGCGTGGAAGGCTTGAAAGAGGAATAAACCTGGTAACTCGGGAGGCGGGAATTTCCCACGCGTCCCCATCCCAGGCGCAGTTTCAACAGCGAGAACAGCGGCATATGGAACCAAGGCTCGTTGTTGATTCTCCACGCGGCGGCCAAAGAAGGGAAATAGGCGAAGCGGTTGCGGGCGGAAAACTGTGAGGAGCCGTCCGCACGGAAGGTTCCGGTGAGGACATATCGGTCGTGGTAGTTGTAGACTACACGAGCGAAGAAAGAGAGATTGCTGGTAAAGCTCTCTATGTAGGAACTCTCGGTCTTCTCACCGGCATTGAAATTGTCCAGTTTCGGGATATATTGCTTGATATTCTGCGCGTGGACGCGCTGAAGCGTGCTACCCGTCCGCCCCATCGTCATACCCAGGGTACCGGAAAGGGAATGACGGCCGAACTTTTTCTTGAAAAGCAGGTTGTTGTCCCAATTCCAGCGATACGACACAGCCTCGTTGATCACGCCGTTGGCGCCCGAGGCGCTCCGGTTGACCATCACGCCCTTCCACTGGGCCCGTTCCGTGAGCCTGTAATCGCCCCCGGCCGACGACTCCAGAGTCAGCCAGGAAGTAATGTTGTATTTGAGATTCAGGTTGGGCGTTATTCGATACTCCTGACGCGTCGTCTTGGCATCAGAGAGCCACATGGCCGGACTGGATTTATCCTCCTCGTCTTCTCCATACTCGTCCTCGTAATCATCTCCGGCGGGGAACTTCAGCGGACGGAACGTGAGCATACTGGTAATGACGGACGAAGAGGCCGTAAGCGTCGTCGCATTCAGTCCCTGCTGATTGTTGGAGTTAATGTAGGCAAAATTGAGTTTGGCGCTCGCCGTGAACTTCTTCCCGATCTTGCGGGTGAGATCGAACCGGGTGGTCAGTTGGTCGCCGCTCGTGGTACGGATAAGTCCCTGCGTATTGCTATATCCGAGAGAAACCGTATAGGCGTAATCCTGCGGTTTTCCGGACAAAGAAATATAATAGCGCTGACGAGGAGCCGGCCGCATCACATAATTCTGCCAGTCTACATCAATCAGTTCGCCGGAAGAATGCAAGCCGAGATAACGCGCGGCATAACGGGTCGTCGAGGCGTCGGTCGGATGGTTGTCTACCAGCCATTGCATATACTCCAGATATTCGGGAGTACCCATCACATCGATGTGCTTGTAGGGAATCGAGATGTCAAATCCCACCCGGGCATCGACCGAGAGTTTGTCTTTGGAGGCCTGCCTAGTCGTGATAAGAACGACCCCGTTAGCGCCGGCGGCGCCGAAAATAGCCGTCGCGGAGGCATCCTTGAGCACTTCTATCCGCTCGATATCCTGCGGATTGATTCCCATCAGTCCATTTACCTCCTCCGTTTCTTCGCTGTTGAGCAGTTCCGCACCGGCATTGTCGCTGAGAATCACGCCATCCACCACATAAAGCGGTTCGTTGGACCCGTTCAGGGAGGTCGTTCCCCGGATACGGATGGACACGCCGCCGTCCGGTGACAAAGAAGTATTGCTGACATCTACGCCTGCGGCGCGGCCGATCAGCAATTGATCAAGGGATGTATTGCGGGCCGCCTCCTTTTCGTCCACCTTTACTGACGCTACCGCGCCGGTGAGGTCGCTTTTCCGCATGGAGCCATAGCCCACGGCAATGGCCTCGTCCAGCAGTTGGAAATCATCTTCCAGCACGACATCCAGCACGTTCCCGGACGGGATGTCCAGAAGAGCCGTTTTGAAACCCAAGGAACTGACGCTGATGCGGCTCCGCTTGGGTACGGACGCCTTCAAGTGGAAGGTATACTTTCCGTCGATATCCGTAACGGCGCCCGTACTGGAATCTTCTTCGAGCATCACCGCGGCTCCGGGTATCGGCTCCCCATTGCTGTCCTTGACAGTACCGGTGAAGGTACGGGACTTGTTCTGTCCTGCTGCGGGCAAGAGAAGCAGCAGAAGGAAAAATAAGAATATCGCTTTTTTCATCATCCGTCCCTCCTGCTAAAAATCCGCTTTAATACCCAATACCAGGGTCTTTCTCACGATGTCAGACCCGCTCAGGTAAACAGAAAGATTTCTCATCCATCTCACCTTCTGCAACGGGATGTCATATCCAAGGGTTGCCCGGGCAAGCCGCAACGCATCATAGCCTCTGCCGCAGGCTCCATCCGCAAGAAGGTCTATCGTGACGCCGTAGAAACGGAACGTCGTCGACAGGCCACCATACCATTCGGGACAGGGAAGCTGTGCAGAAAGTTTGTTCCACGCCCCGTTGAACCCGAGGTCCCACTTGAAATTCCCGAGATCCAGCAAGCGGCCGTCAAACTCCAGTTCGACGCCCTGGTTGCCGAGCCGGCCGGCATACTGCGCGTCTATCATCCGCGCCCCATATTTCCAGAGATTGGAAGCGGTATCCAGCACGCCGCAATCATAAAGGAACAGGTTGTCATCCGTCGTCCGGTTGTAATAGCCGAGCGACAGTTTGAACCTGCCGTCTAAAAATCCCGCCTCAACACGCACATTATATTCCCGGCTGCGAACCTGCTGCCAGCCGTCCAGAAACGCCCAGCGGTCTTTGGGAATCGCCGGAACGGATTCCTCGGTGTATTTGGGGAACATATAATAAGGAACATACCGGTGCAGGCCGGCAATGCCGAACCCGCCTTCCAGACGCAACTTTGAGACGGTCTTGGACTGTCCGAGAGCCAGTTCTTTAATATCCAGCCAAGCCGTGGCTGATGGATAGACATTCCATTTGTCATCATACTTCGCAGCGCGGTCAACCCGGGCGACCAGGTCCACACCCACCATTTTCCGGTAGGCATAGGAGGCTTTGGCAAAGATGCCGCCCCGGAACAGCGCATTGCGGAAAAGGGCCGACTCGTCGGCGCTCTCCCGGTAACCGAAGCCCTGCGCTTTCAACTGAGTGACCAGAATGTTGGTCCCGTTGAGGGTGTTGAATTTCCCTTCGTTGAAATACACTTCGCCTCCGGCAGACACCTGAATAGAATGATGCGACGCAATATAACGGCTGTAATCAAGAGATGTGCGCGCAGTCATCAGCAATTTGGAAGCCAGGGAGATGCCGGTTGCGTTGCCGAGCGGTCCGCCGAAGTTCGTTGTCGGCCCATACCACAGGGTGCGGGAACGGGTCTGATAATCCACCCCTATGCGGGTCCGCCAATAAAATCCGTTCAAGATTTTCAAGTTGAACCAGGCGCTCTCTATCGTCCTGACATTCTTCGAACGGTCTTCGAAATCGGCGGAAGCCTCGGCCGGATTGCCGGACAACTGCTCCCCGAGACCGACCCGGGCGCTCAAGCCAAGCTCCACACGGGAACCGGCCAGGGTATTCAAGGAAAACGACGCGCCCCCGTTCAGATTCCTTTCGGGTACGGAAGACACAGCCGCGCTGCGGAAAAAGGCCGACAGACGATAGTCCGTGCGCTGCTTCCGGGAAGAAAGGGCGACTTGGTTGTGGCTGACAAGGCCCGGAAAGTCCGCTCCGAAGTTGGAACGAACTTCGACGCCGAAGTCCTGTTTCGCCCGTTTGGTCTTGATGAGAATGGCTCCGTTCGCGCCCAATTCCCCATAAATGGCCGTGGCTGCCGTGTTTTTGAGAATCTCGATGCGCTCTATGTCGTAGAGATTGAGCGCATCCCACTCGGACAGGTTGGTGTAGGCCGTCTTTCCTTTGTAGGCATCCTGCCAGAACATCTCCATCTGCTCTCCGGCGACCGATGAAAGGATGGCTCCATCCACGACAATGAGCGGGGCGCTGGAGCCGTGAAGGGTATTGCCCCCTCTGAGGAGCACGCCTCTCAACGCATTCAAGCCGCTTTCGGTCTTTCCGACATACAGCGAAGACGCGCGGCCCGTCAGCAGGTCCTCAACGCCCGAGGCCCCTGCCCGGTCGAACTCCAGGGTGTCCCGGATTTCGCTTTGGGCAAAGGCCGTCAAGGGGAGAAGAAACAGGGTCAGGGCAAACGCTAGGAACTGTCTCATTCTGCAAATGGGTTAGATACCGTACTCCTGTGTCCCGGATAAGGACTCGGCTTCCGCCTCGGGACTGGCATTGGGATTAATGAGATTGTCATCCCACTCAAGCCAAAAGAGTTTGAAAAGACGAGGCCCGTTGTATCCAATCTGGACCTGCATGGCTGTTGAAGTCGTGACAGGGCCAACTGAATATACCCGGCTAACAGCAGAAGTGTTGGCGTTACTGGCAATGGTCTGAATCTCACTTCCATCTTTATACAAAAATGTATTTCTAACGGAAGTGCCATTTGCAGCAAGTCTCAAATAATAACAGGCATTGGACGCATGGATGGGAGTAAAGTCCAACAACGGCCTGTTGTTTTTGTCTTTTCCATTAAACTGTGTGTAGTTATTCCCCACCGCACCATCACCAACCGTGAGTTTACCACCGGACACAAGACTGAAAGTCAAACCATCCGTATCGAAGGAAATATCACTGGTCGTAGTCGTCCCGGATGTAACGCCATTAGCCACAGCATTGGACCAGAAATCGGAATCCGGGCCGAAGGACCACCCACGGACATACGCCACTTTCATCTTGTCTGCAAGGCCATCTTTGTGGGCAAGCACCTTGACATACCTGCCGTTGGCCATCGTCGGAGCCGTTGTGCTGGATGATGTGGTGGGATCCGCCGGAGTCGAACCGTCAGTGGTATAAGTATAGTAGAACACCGTTCCATCCGGCGCACCGGTGGGAGTCAATACGGGCGTAGCATCTGTCGAGAGCGTCAGACTAAAGTCGAATTCGAACGGCAAAGCGCTCGGCAGGGAGCCGAAACTATACAAGGTCCCGGTCTTGAGCGGGTGGTCGGCAGCAATGGAGACGGATCTCGTGCAAGTAAATCCATCTGCGTTGGCAAACTGGAAATTGAGAGTCCGTGCCGTGCTATAGTAGTAGTACTCGCCCGTGCCAGAATCATAATACCGGGTATCCGGCAAAAGGTAGAGATACACATCACTCGAGAAGGTCCCCTCGCCGGCATCAACGGTAATCGCAGTCTGATCTCCTTTGCGGTCCGGGGGACTATTCAGCAAACCGTGATTTCCCTTTCCGGTATAAAGAGTAATATCGCCGGCAAGGTACACGTCATTGTCACTTTCATCTTTAGCCGTAAGAGTTATGGTCTTCAGGTTCAGTTCAGAAGGGACATTCAACTTGATGACAGAGGACAGGCCTTTGAGATTAAAAGACAAATCCACGGCACTCAACGCTGTACCGGCCTCTTGACCGGAAGGAGTCTCGCCATCGGCGTTTTTGTTGACACGGTACATTAGATAACAGGTGTTGAAGGCTGACTTTGTCCCATTTTGGTTATGGGGAAGATTGGCTTTGACTCTGTTGGCGGCCTTGTTCCAATTGGAAAAATTATCCGCGGGAAAGAATGCGTGCCATTTAGAACCTGCACAAGGGCTGTCAATCGTCCCGCTGAATTCACTGCCATCGTAAGTAAATACATTCATGGTATTATCGTACCCCGTACTGAGTTGTTGCAGGATAACTACCTCGTCATCCTCTTCCCAACTGATTTTGTACGGTCCGCTTGCTTCGGTCTGATTGAAATCGGCTTTGGTCATATCCTCTGTGGAGACATGAATGGTGCTCTTTACGCCACCCGCCGCCGGGTCGGAACCGCCTGATGCATGATTGAGCTCTTCCTTGCTGCAGGAGATTATCAAAAGGGCCGCAGCAGCTGCCAAAAAGAAATAATTAGTTTTCATATTCGAATACATTGTTGTAATAATTATCATTTGCCATATCACTTGCTTGTATGGATGACGTACACATGATGCCTTTCTGCTCCAGCCGGACAACATGGACGGCCGGTGCCAAGTACGGTTGATAATGAGTTTTCATATCGGTGTTCATTGGGTTTTAATCTGAGAAAACGTTCTCATAATAGTCATCATACGTGATTTCGCTGGCGTCAATGTCAGAATAACAGATCAGCCATTCACCATCCAGCGAGCAAGCCACGAAATCAGGCCGCACGTACAATTTATGTTTCTCCATTGTTTTCATATCATACATTACAAATTATCCGAATCATCCGTCAGGATTGTCGTCATCGTAATGACGGAACTTTTTTGAATCGTTGCCGCAAAACCGGCCATATGGTACCCTTTGGTGGCGGTATAATCCCGGTCTACCGGATAGACCCAGCCGGGAACGCTCGAGTCGGCGGCATCCCAGACAGTATATACGGGAGAAGATACACTCCCCGTGAAGGTCGTCTTGAGATACATTGTCTTGCCGTTCTGCGTAAGTTCCTGCCAGCCGCTTTGATTGGTGACAGAGGCCGGCGTCAGCATACGCCACTGGATCTGGGGGGCCAGGGAACCGTTGGTCGTAATCTCGTCTATCACGACGAGCTTCTTGAAATCGCTACCCTCCTTGACAATCTTCACCGTACGGTAGAAAGCGCTCAGACAGTCCGCATAGATAGGCGTAAGGTCCATCTTGCCGCCCGTCTCCGTGGCGGTATCGATGGTCGAGACAATGGTTGCCCGGGCGGCGGCGGCTCCTACCAACTGGTCGGAGGGGTTATTTTTGGAGCCCAAAGGCCCGTTCATAATCGAGAGGGTGCTATGGCCGATGTTGTTGGTGAAGAAAAACCACCACCGGCCCGAATTCTGCCCGCGGACATTGTACTCCTTGGACGCATCGTATTGACGAATGCGCTCCGTAGCTGCGGTATAGGTCCAGCCCAGCGGAATGTCGTGACTCCAACGCTCGCCATTATAATCGAACACAAAGGAGCCGATATCCATATGCCCGTGGCTTCGGTTCGGATAGCCTCCTTTGAATCCAAAATAAGCATCGCGGTCTGTACCAGACCACTTATCCCGCGCCATAATGACTTCCGTCATTCCGTTGCTTCCGGACCAGAGCGTGGCGGTGGGATAAACCGGCGTATTACAATGCGCATCCAGCGCCAGATCCTTGGCAATCGCCGGGAGCAAGGGGAACATCCTGTCCTTGCAGTCGGAAGCAGTATAGGCGCCGGCCTGGTATTTGTGGAATTCGTTGGAAAGAACGGTATAATCCTCCTTATGCCCTGCAAACCAGTAGAGGGGCCATTGCAGCTCAGCGGCCGACGCGCCGCCATCGGAAAAGCCGAACGTGGCAAACTGTTTGCCCCCCAACGGACTTTCCATAAATTGCAGGAACCGGTCCGTCGCAAGGAATCCGCTGGCATTCACCAGATTGGTAACACCCGTAGCGGTTTTCCCGAAAGCCGTCTCCAGGGCTTTGATCAGCGCAATTTCATAACCGGTCCCGTAGTTCCAATAGTTGTACCCCTCGTCGAAGCAGCCGTCGGGGCCATACAATC
Source organism: uncultured Bacteroidia bacterium (assembly GCA_902784785.1). Taxonomy (GTDB): domain Bacteria; phylum Bacteroidota; class Bacteroidia; order Bacteroidales; family UBA932; genus Cryptobacteroides. The sequence continues at coordinate 28,858 of CACZWF010000001.1, read as the reverse complement.
TCGGCAACTGGTAGGCATTGGAGTGACTGTCGGAAGGGTTGACGCACATTTCCAGCAATTCAACCAGATTGGCGTTGCCGTAAGTGACGGCATCGGCAGTGACGGTCTTCCCCATCAGGGCGATGGCTGTTGCCGTGAGGCCGCCCCAACACACCTCGTTCCAGTTGTTGGCATTGCTGTATTTGCTGATATTCGCCTCATCCTTATAGGTGCCGAGCACGTAGGCGTACATCTTTTCCCGCATCAACTCCCGTTCTTCGTTGGTGAAATAGCCATACAGCCAGTCATAGCCGATGGCCATGGCCATGGCCGTCTCTCCCACGCAGAGATACTGCTCGGGATGCCAGTCCGCCCAACTGCAGAATTGCAGCATATCGGCTTTGGCCTTATTGAAATACTTGCTATCGCGCGTAATAAGGAATGCGTACGCGCACGCGAAGATGTGCTTGAGGCCCAACCGGGCTTCGGTCAGATTGTCTGACGCCGTATAGGCAGGGACGGCTTCCGAAAGATAGGAGGCGGCGTTGGTAATGATATTGTCGCTGAGCAGCTTGAGGAAGTTGTTGGACGCCGCGCCGGTGGTCAGTTTCGCCCGCAGGTCATTGAAGCCCGTTTCATCCAGGAAAAGCCGGGGATGGTTGCGCTTGCCCAGGCTCGCGTAATTGAACCCATAGGAACTGGACGGGTAATTGTCATCTTTGGTCCCATCTCCATCATAGACGCGGGTGACATTGTCGTCAATCACGCCGAAATCCGTGATGTAGTTGCGGGTCAGGGGGCAGGCCTTGGTCTTCTTGACCTTGGATCCGGTGGAGCCGTCGGCATAGTGGAAAATGACCCGGACGCCGGAGATGTCGTTGGGAAAAACACAGGCATAATAAACACCGGGCTTGAATGCTGCATCTTCAGGCTGGGAGAGCGATACAGCGTTCCTCCCCGTCCCTGCAGCAAACGTGTGGGTGCCGTCATCAGATATCGTCAGCTGGGTGCTGCCGGTAAGTTTCTCCCCATCGCCGGTCGCCTGAATGTAAACGAGCGTCACATCATCCCCTTCGAGTTCGAATTTGATGAATGCGCAAGCATTTCTCAGCGTGGCTGATTCATCCTCATTCGTAACTCCGGCCATCAAGGCCGCAGCGGGGTCAAATGAATTCTCGGCCGGAACCTGCAAATACGGCAGGGTACAGTCGATGACGTTGGAGGAAATGGAAGCCTCCTCCTGATAAGGATACAGGATATAATACTTGGAACTCCGCGGCGCCTTGCCCACAAAAGTCGAAGTGGACGTTCCCGAAGTTGTCGCCCGGAAACTGGCATTCGCACTTTCCCCTACGAAGACAGAAATGCAATCTCCTTTCCTCCACAGCACATCCAGGCCGGACAAGTAGGTCTTGGTTTGCCCGGATTCCTGCCCGACGCGCAAAGTGATTTCTTCTCCCCTATCGTCCCTACTGCCCGAATCCGACTCAGTCAGATCCCGGGTGCAAGAGACCAACAGAAGGGTCAGAAACCAACACACCAGTTTTATGTTTGTCATTTTCTTCAAGTAAATTGATGTTGCAAACATAGGCATTATATTTATAATTTACGCAAATAATTAAAAAGTCCTTATTGTTTATGTAAAAAATTACAAGTATCTTTGCAAAAATCGTCATTCACGGCCATGGTGTTTATAGAGACAGACAAGATTGCTTGCTATGCCTTTCCAAGGACAAGTTTAGATCGCTCGACCGACTGGGTTTCTGTCGTTGGAACACAGGCCGTTGACCCCGGCGAGACCTATCCCTCGGAGGGATTTCCCCAAAAAGCGCTGTTCAACGATGCCGGAGGCCGATGCATTGACCAGTTCCAATTGGTTTACATCAGCCGGGGGAATGGCATCTTCGTTGACAGAGGACTGGAATATACCGTCCCCGAAGGCTCCGTTTTTCTGCTCCGGCCCGGCTTCTGGCATTCCTATTCTCCGGATCCCACGACCGGATGGACTGAATATTTCATCGGCTTCAACGGAGCGACTTATTCCCGGATTGTTATGAGCGGCATTCCCCAGGAAGGAAGCGTATACATGTTGCCGAGCGCTCATCAAAATGCCTTCCTGACGTTGTTGAAATACGCCCGGGACGAGAACGAAGATACGCCGCTGTTGTTGTCGTCCATGCTTTTTATGATACTTTCCGGCATCGTTTACGGTCAGGCGGCAAGCCCCAACGGCGGCAAGAAATCAGCCAACCTGATTGTCAAGGCCAGGAATTACATGGAAAAGAACATTGAAAAGCAGTTCAGCCTTATGGAACTCGCCGCCGAGTTGGGTATCAGTTATACGGCATTCAACACCCTTTTCAAGCAGCAGACGGGCTTGTCTCCCGTCCATTATCTGGGGAAAATGCGGCTCCAACGAGCCAAGTACAAACTGCTGAAAACCGATTTGCCCATCAAAATCATTTCCCAAGAATGCGGTTTTTCGTCGTTTGAGTATTTCAGCAACTTTTTCCGGAAAGAAACCGGAGCATCCCCTTCTCAATTTCGCGAACAAAACAAAAACAATAACCTATGAAACGCCTTTTCATCGTACTGCTTTCACTTTTGCTGCTCGCGGGCAGCGCCGCCGCCCAGACCAAGGACACGCAATGCGGATTAATCTTGCAGAATTGAGTACAAATCCATAACTTTGCCTTGATTTCGTGTAGAAATGGCACAACAGCCAAGTTTGATTTCGTGTAGATTTATGCAAAACCAAAGCTTGATTCCGTGATGAAAAGAAAGATATACGACTAGTTACTGCTCTGGAAAAACAAGCGAAAAGGCAAGTCCGCCATAATGATAGAAGGCGCCCGACGCGTGGGCAAGAGCTACATCGTCAAGGAATTCGCCCAGAAAGAATACAAGAGTTACATCCTGATAGACTTCTTCAAAGTCGGCGATGACATCAAAGATCTTTTCAAGAACTACAAGGACAACCTTGATATGCTCTTCACATACCTGAGCACCTACTATTCCACGAAGTTATATCCGCGAGAATCCATCATCGTTTTTGACGAGATTGAATTCTGTCCTGCAGCCCGTGAAAACGCATCGGAGGCAGTCCCAGTTCCGATTGAAGCCGTTTGAAATAGACCCGATAGGTACGCGGCTCCATCGGCGAATCGCTGTTTGTCAAAATATAATACTCCCCTCGGACAATTTTCTTGAGCGGCTTGACGAGCGAAAGCAAATCTTTCGTCATCGGCGGCGGCAACATCTTCCGCGGCCTGCAAGGCGTAGGCAAAGGCTTCGACTGAGTGGACGGCGACAAAGTCGGCACCCTCGTACACGTGTAAGAGGGCGCCGATGGATGAAAGTTACCTCCTGCCGGCTGATTACCAGTTGGCAGAGTCGTCCTCGACGTTAAGGCTTTCAACGGGTTCTCCGCTGTCAAAAGCGTAGCGTGCCGTCACATAGTCGAAGGTTTTCAGTTTGTAGCGATTCGCCCTGTCGAAGGAAAGGCTCCCGGAGCTGCTGATGACCAACAAGTCGCCGCCGGCATTACCCAGACAGATGCTGATGGGATAAGAGCCCGTCGGCACCGGGAAGGTCACGCTGACCGTCCCTTCCTCGGAAAGCGAGAGCGAAACGACCACGCTGCCGCTGCCGGACTGCTGGCAGATCGCCTGATGGCCGGAAACGGTCGCAAGGTCGAAACGGCCGCTCAGGAGGGTGGATCCGGAACGCAGTTCCAGGCGGGTCACTTCCGGCTGCAGACGGGTGACGGTAAGGTTCACCATCGCACCCAGATGCTTGAAATGCAGGAGATGGTCACCCGCACTGACAGGTGCATACATGGGGAAAGCAGCCGTGGCTGTCTCCGGGGAAGCATACGAAGCGGGAAGCGTAACGTACGAAACGCTACCGGCAATCCCCGCAGGATAAAAAGCTGCACCGGAGAAGCTGGCATTGGCGGGAGCCGTCGCGGTAAAGCGGCCCTTCCCGGCGAGGGTGGTAAACGGAACGAATGCGCTCGACGTGGCGTTCCAGATATCAATCCGGTCCCCCTGCTGCCAGGAGAAAGCCCCGCCGTCGGCAATCGACGCCTTGGTGTACTCTGTATCAAACGCCCACTCGACAAGACGGGATTCCGTCATTGGTTCCCGGGAGCAGGCAACGGCCCATAAGACGGCCATTAACAATACTACTTTTTTCATACGCTATTCCTCCAGCCAAGAACCTAATTGATCAATCACATACGCGGCCATATTCGCGCAGCCGGCCTTGTTCGGATGCGAGCCGTTTTCCTTGGTCATGCCGATAACCGTATTGGTCTTGTTCGTCGTCCCCCGCTGATGGAAATTGACAAATTTGATGTCATAACCCTTATCCAGCAGGAAAGCGGTTATCGCCGTGGCGCCGTCTTCGTAACTGTCGTTCATCATATCATGAAGCAGGATCACAATCTTGGCATCGGGATTCTTGGTATGGAAATCCTTCAGTATAGCGACCGTGCCTTGGGAGTAGTTGTTGAAGTAAGTGCCGCAAGGGGCGTCCAACGCCGCCTGTAGGGATTCATCCGAGCAGGAGCCGAGCAGGACGTTGGAATTGTTCCCCACAAAACCGAAGTCATTGCGTCCGCCATAGTAGAACAGCACATCCGGATGTCCCAGTCCGTGGGTGATATTGCGCGCCTGAAGACTGTTCACATTGCTTCGTACCCCGACCTCGGCCGTGCCGTATTCGTTGGTGATATTGGACGTGAAATAACTCGTTGTCGTTCCGCCCCAGGCGTTGCACACCTCCAGGCGGGCGTTGGACATGGCGTCAATGATCCGCCACCACCAGGTTTCCTGCTCATTCAGCACCATGGCATCGCCATAGGTGGCGTAATTGCCCGTATCGGGGTAGAATTTACCCATTCCGGCGGCATCCGTGGCGAAGATATAACCCTCGTAAGTAGAAATGGAGTCGCCTATGATGCTCACCTTACGGGTAACCGTACCAGGGGCGTCGATTCCGGCAGGCTTGGGATAGCCCAGCATGGGGTCATAGGCCCAATTGACGGCCTGAACCGCAGGAGAAGCGCTGTTCCACTCGGCGGTACCGTCATTGAGCGCCGCCAGAATGCCGCCCTGGGCCTCGGTATAACCCGAGACGCCGGATACCGCGTGGCTCGTGGAATACACCACATCGTGGTAGCCGCGCATATTGCTGTCTCCCATCTTGCAGGAGATATCAGAGGTGGTGACGCTCTTTCCGTCGGCAATGCGGTAGCAATACGGCCAGGTCTTTTTGGAATACGCCCGCTTGATGGAGCAGAGGTTGTTCTGCAGTTTCCCCACGATGCAGGCATTCTCCGAGTAGGACGAACAGGTTTGGGCGTTGAGCCGGGTTCCTCCGATGAGAATATTGGAATAGGTGATGGGGCTGATGCAGTTGAATACGTCCACGGGACCAGAGTACGCGCTCCCCAGGATGCCTCCGACAAACTTGAGGCCGGTCGTTCCGGCCGAACGGGTGCTGCGCATTTCCAAGGGATAGGCGTAGCAGTTCGCGATGGCGACGTGACCCGTTCCGCTGCTGGCGTTGGCTCCTCCGGCGATGCCGCCGATGTAAAGGGCGGTACTGGTCGTGGAGGCCGAGAGGATGGCCTTGGCCATCGATCCGTCCTCGAAGATGGGTTCATACACGCAGTTGATTACCAGTACGTCCTTTCCGGAAGGCGGGTTCAGGAAGCCGGCGATACCGCCCACGCAGTCATAACCATACACGCAGGCGTGCGAAGCACAGTTGGAAATGATTCCATCCTGAACCTTGCCCACCAGAACGCCGGCAGACCGGGCTCCGGCCGTAACCGTAGAGGCGGCATCCACGCGGCAGGCATCGATGCGGCCCCCGTTCATCAGACCGGCTATGATACCGACATTTTGGGAAGACCCGCTGACGCTGGCGCCATAGAAGGAAAGATTCCGGACGGTCCCGGAAAATCCGCCGAACAGACCGACATTATCTCCGGTAGCCGTCACCGACAGGTTCGAGATGCTGTGTCCGTCCCCCTCGTAAACGCCCGTGAAAGGCGCGGACGAAGTGCCGCAGGGCGTGAACGCAGCGGAGGCGAGGTTGATGTTGGCCGTCTGCCGGTAATGCGCGGAGAGAAAATCCGGATCCGTCGTCCCGGAAAGCTCCATGAACTGAGCGGCCGTACTAATCAGGTAAGGTGTCGCTTCCGCCCCGGTACCCCCGCCGAAGCCCGGTTTAAAGGGACGCAGGGACACGAGGTGGGCCCGGTAGATGTCCTTCAAGGAGGTCGTAGTGTTCTCAAAAAGAACGTCTTCCCCGTCCTTGATGGTGGTCGTAAAGGCATAGGCCCCGACCGGAAGCGGCAGATACAGGACAAGGTCCTGGTAGGCGCCCGGAGTCAGCGAAACGCTTACTTTGGCCGAACCGCTGCGGGCGTGGATTTCCGCGTAATTCTCTCCGGCCTTCACGTCCACATCGGCATGGTCCGTCACATTTTCCCCGTCAGCCGACACCCAGCCGTCGTCGAGGGAAGATCCCTCTACGGCAAAGTCTCCGCTCAAGGAGACGGTGGGTGAAGAAAATTCAAGCGACGTCGCCGTTGCCGGAATTCCCTTCAGGTTATACTTGAGCAGCGCCGCCAGGTGGCGGAAATGAATCTCCCCATCCTCAATGGCACCGGTAACCGGGAAGGAAGCCGTCGTCATCAAGTCTGCCACGGAATAAGCATCCGGCAGCGAGACGGTCATGGATTCGCCGGCAAACGAAGCCGGATAATAGGCGTGGGTAAAATGATAAGAGGCACCCGGGGTTCCGGTAAAGGTGAAGGTGCCGTCGCCGTCTTCCGTCGTAAAGGTACAGAAACTGTCGCTGTTGGAGTCGTACACGGCAATCTGGTCTCCTGCGCTCCAGGAGCAATCTCCAGCTTCGTCTACGGACGCACGGCCGCCGCCCTCGGCGAAGTCCGCCTTGAGCGTGAAGGTCACTTGACCTTCCTCCCCGGGACAACTTTCAACTTCTTCCCGCGCACAGGAGAAGAAGATGAAGGTCAAGCATCCCAGAAGAAGAACAAACTTTCTATGTAGATTCATAAAAACTATTTTTTGTAGAAGTCTTCACCTAGTTCGGTAAGAACTGAAGGATAGAAGTACTTGTCAGTGCCAACAGTATAATTGTCCCAGGAACAGAGGGCGGTGGAATCATAGGTGTCTCCGACCAATTCGGCTACAGCATCCAGGATTCCGTCAAGATAGTAGGTGTTTGCGGACACTGTACCCAATGAAGAATTCGTCAGCTCCCAAGAAATCATTTGCCTACCATACATGATATTTGTGACAAGCCGGTAGCTGCTGCCGGAGACATTACCGCCCCCGTTAAGTTTATTGTCGGTACTACCGGCTCTATCGCAATAAATATCCTTCAGCGTTGCACCACAGTAGCCGACGAAACATCCCACAACTCCACCGCCTGCAGTGGTGGGCCCGACCGTCGGCAGCGTATCATCATCCACTCCTCCGCCGCAGCCCATGGTGGTAGGCAGACCCTGGTAGTAGCAGTTCTGGAGTATGGAGTTTTCCTTTCCTCCTGACACGGCGTTCGCGACGCCCACAAAACCGCCGACGCGAATCTTGTTCGACTCGGCATTGTCCTCGTTCGGAGCCTTGATGACACCTTCCCAGGTTACGCAATTGGCAATCACGACCTTCTTGTCAGCATTTCCGGAGCCACTCTGGTTCATATAGCCTACAAAACCGCCAACACCATCGTTAACCGCTTTATTGGTTGCAACAACCCGCGATGCGCCGGCTGCACAGTTAACGATATAGCTGTCTGCGGTAGCAAACATGTAACCGACAAATCCGCCGACCTGCCCCTGACCTTTGACAATGCCTTTCGCGTATGAATTGATAACCTTTCCAGCGGCCATCCAGCCAATGGCACCGCCGACACATTTCCTGTTGTTGGTAATGGTGGCATTGCTGCGGCAGCGGGCTACTGTTCCAGCCTTGAGATATCCCACCAGGCCACCGACGCCATCGCCACTGCCGGTTCCCGTCACATCACCTTCATTCTCCGCCGTTTTGACTGCGGTAGCATCTCCCAGCGTGCCGCCATCCATACGGCCAATCAGACCGCCGGCGCTGGAGTAATTATTTCCATCTTTACCTGTTGCAGTAACAGCGCCTTCATTCACAATTCTGTTGTTTTTGTTGCCTGTAGTCAGATTTCCACACAATCCGCCGTTGGCCTGGTATCCCACAATACCACCCACATTATAGGTTCCGGTCACAGCGCCCTGATTCTTGACAGCCGACCATACTCCACCGGCGACTTTATAACCGACGATACCGCCCGTGTTATTGCTGCCCGTAACAGTAGCGGTATTGGCGGAACAGGCAATGGAGCCACCGCCCAGTCGGCCAATGATTCCACCAACAGATTGCGTACCGCTGACCGCGCCTTCGTTACGTGAGTACACGGAGGGAGAAGGAGACGAAGATGCATTAATCTCAACGCCATTATTGGCACCTCCCACAACACCGCCGACATTGCCCTCGGTACTGGTAACTGCCGCAAAATTCTGGCAGCCAAGCACTTTTCCGCCAGAGTTATTGCAGCTTCCAAGGATACCGCCGACAGTCCAGCCGGTACTGTTTACAGGACCCCGGTTGGTGCAGCGCTCAACCTTTCCGGCATGGGCCATATAACCAACAATACCGCCATTATTGCCGGAGCCGGAAATGGTGGCATAATTGGTACAGCCATAAACGATGGAGGAATTGCGGATATTGGCCGCAATACCCGACACGCCGTTGGTACCGGTAACCGTGGAAGTGCCCGTAACCGAGCAGTCGGTAACTTTTCCGTTCAACCATCCGGTAATACCGCCAACCGACTCGTCACCATCCACGTCAATGTTTTCCAGGGTGAGATTCTTAATTTCTCCGGCCACATTGGCAAACAAACCCACCCATTTCGTTGACGGGGTAGAAATGGAGAAATTGGAAATCTTATGGTTGTCTCCGTCATAAATACCCTTGAAACTGGCCGCATCGCCGTTGCTGCCGGCAAGGCTGACCATATAGGAAGACAGATCGCCCTTTTCGTCCCCGTCGGCAAAGTCAATATCAGCCGTCTGCAGGTAGTTGGCACCGGCAGAACGGAAGAAGTTGCGATTAGCTGTACTGTTGTAGGCATAATAGAGGTTGCCGGTGTTGGCGTCCTCCGTGGCGTTTCCGATAGTGGAGAGAGCCTTGAACTGGTCGCCGTTGGCAATGATATAAGGATAGGTCGCCGAGCCGTCACCACCGCCGAAAAAGCCGGAAAGGCTCTTCTGGATCTTCACCAGTTTTCCGCGGGCGAGCGTCATCCTGCTGCTACGGGAAATCTGCTCGTAGGTCGTATAGAAGTTGGATCCGTCGCTCTTGCCATAAATGGCCTTGATGGTCATATCCGCATAGCTTCCACTCGGAGGCAGGAAGAAGAAGAAATCCTGATAGGAATCCGAAGTAAGGTGCTTCGAGGCCGTGCTGCAGTCGATGGTAAGGGAGGTCCCTGCGCCTTCACCGCTGAGGCTGGCCAGCACCGGAGTATCCAGTACGGAGTCGGCGTCCGTATCGGACCAGGTAACGGCACCGCTGCCGGTGATGTTCACGCCGCTGCCGTTCAATTCGACGGCCGTGATGGTCTCGCCGTCCGCCGCTGTAGAATTGAAGCGGACATACAGGATGGAGCCCAGATTCTTGAAACTGGCCTCGGGTGTTTCCGAAGCGGGAATCAGGCCGCAAAGGGGCAGTTTGTTGCCCAGGTCAGAGGCATCCCCGGCGACGATGGCCGCGGGCATCGTGAAAGTCACCGTACCGGCGCTATAGGCAAATTCCGCGGCAGGATAATAGACCGTCGCCTCTTCTCCGGACAACGCGATGGCGTCCGATACGGTTTTGGGTGCGAACTGCCCGTTGTCGGCATGATACACATAGGTGCCGGTCTGAGTACCGCACACGACCAGGGCTTCGTCCCCCTGGGCAAAGGCCAGGGCGCCCGTCGTGAGGTTCACTTCCGCCTTTGTCTGTACGTCTTCCAGGGAGGCGCCGAAGCCTACCAGGTACTTTTCAGGATCCAGGCTGGAAACATCGGATGCCCCTTCGCTCTCCGGGGAGACGGAAGTTGTGGGAGCATTGCCGTCGGAAAAATCCGCCGGGATCAGTTCAGCTTCCTTGCTGCAAGATAAAATGGCAACGGTCCATGCCATGATACCCAATAAATTCAGTGTCTTTTTCATAATCGTTCCTTTTTTTAGTTCCACTCATCGGAATCATCCTCGATGGTCAATGATTCAATTTGCGAGCTTTCTATGCTTCCATACAGGAGGCGCTCACAGGTTCTGATGCAGAGTTCGGAACTCTCAGGCTGGATATAAATCTTTTTCATACGAACATTTTATGTTTTTTCTTAATGAACAAAACTTGTACGGGATGGTGCTTACCAACTCACGGGCTCCGAAGTATAGGCTTCCCCGGAGGAAGGTCTGGAACCGTCTTTTTCAACGATAACATTACAGAGGAGGAATTCCCGTCCGTTCAGGAGGACAGACAGGATGGTGCTCCCCGCCAGCTGATTGGTGCTGGATACCGTATGCCCCTCGACCGCCAGGATGGAAGGATCCTGAGATTTCAGGGTGTACGCCTCGTCGGGAATGGGTGTAAAGGCGTTGCCATCAAACCAGGTGAGGACGATCTCAGCGGACTTGCCGGCCAGCATAGCCACATTCGAGCCTATCAATTCGGAAGCCGCGCCGAAGCGGAAACTTTTCCCGATGGAAGAAACGGCATTGACGGAGCTGGCACAACCATCTTCGCTGGCGACGCGGACCACCGCCTCCGAATACCAGGCATAGCCGTCCACCGGGTCTTCGCCCCAGCCGAAGGTCACCAGGCCGTCATCAACGGTCGTATAGGCGCTGGAGGAACTCCAAAAATAGGTATGTTCCTTGTCGTCACTGCTGCGGGCTTCCAGTTGAGCCGTGCTACCGGGCCAGCTGTAGAGGGTCGCAGGGGCGGCGGCGCCGTCCATCCGGAGGCTCACCGAATAGGCGGGAACGTCCGAAGCGGACACTCTGACCAGGCAGGAAGCCTTGATCCCGTTGACGGTTTCGGCGACGACATAGGCCGAGCCTACGGCCAGGGCCTGTACGAAGCCGTTCCCGTTTACCGAAATCCGCCGGCTGTTCGTAGATGACCAGACAACTTTCGTGTCTGAAGCTTCCTGCGGAAGGACGGTCGCTTCCAATGAGTAGGTGTCGCCGACAAGCAGGCTGAGCTCGGTCTTGGACAAAGACAGCGAGCGGGGCAAAACGGCGGTATTATCTTTCCCTTTGCAGGAGGTGGCAAGGGACGAGGCAGCGAGCAAAAGCGCTCCTGACAAACAACAGAATACTAACTTCTTCATACTATTGAACTTGATAGGCCCCGGGCGTCCATCCGCTTTCCGGTCTCGGATTCCCCGCCGCATCTACATCGATTGCATTTAACGCGTTCAGCCATCCGTAGAAACTGGCATAATTGGAGTCACTGCCAATCCCGGAGAGAGGGAAGGTCACGTGGGACGCGGCATCCGTCTGGTTGATGTTGGCGGACTGAAGCACATTTTCCCGCATGCGCTGGGCGGACATGAACTTGCAGGAAACCGTACCGCCCTTCAAGGTTCCCGCCCACCGGAACAGGCCGTCTGAGAAAGAGGGATTGTCCACGTCGGCGTAGGCGTAAGCCTGGGCGGATGAGCCGCTGCCATATTCGTCGGCAGGGGTCACAGTCACATAAGTCGTATTGCCATATCCCGAGCCCCAAAAGCCAAACACGGAACCGCCTTCCATAAAGAAGCGGGCGGTCGAACTGCTGCTGGCATCCGGAAGAATGGCCGTATAGCCGCGGTTGCCCGAAGCGGGAGCAGTCGCATTCATCAGAAGGTTGTTGGCATAGATATAATGATTCATTCCGTTGGGCTTCCCGTTAACCCGGATGGCATAGCCCGGATCCGTGTTCGAGACGGAGTAGATGTTATCCACGATGGTGGTGTTGGCGATGATGGCGCTGCGCTCAAAGTTCATGATATTCCATCCGTAGCGCGAGTCGTCGGGAGCGGCCGCATTGTTGTTGTACAAGGTGCAGTTGTACATGCCCAGCAGGGCGCCCTTGCGGTTCTGCTGGATTACACAACCATACGAATTGCTGTACGAGCCGACCGTATTGCCTGTAAAGAGACAGGCATTAAAGAAAGCGTAGGAAGCCAGCCATTCCTTTTCGTAATTGCCGCTCAGGCGGATGCAGCCGGCAACCCCGCGGTCGAAATTGTTGCGGAAGATACAATGGTCGGCATACAAGGCGCCATTGGCGATGTTGATGGCCGAACCGCCCACATAGTCGCCGACGGTGACGCTCTCATCCGTCGTCCTGTTGTCCTCAAACACACAGTTCGTCAGCCAGACACGGGGTGCGGCCTTGCGCTCTTTTTCCTGGTTGCCCGAATTGGACGCATAACTGTCTTTCAGATAAAGGGCGGCTCCCCGGGGGATGGTGTTGTCGGAAGTACCCGTGTTGGCGCTGCTGGCCTGGGCGAAAGTCACCCCGTCGATATGCACGCGGGCACGGTCATAGACATTCAAGATGCCATACTGATGGTTGCCGGAAAAGATCGTCTTGCAGGTCGTCGGATCTGGTGTTTCGCCGCCGTTGGCCGGATAACCGCCCCGGATGCTGAATTCCGAATAGACGGTTCCGAGGGCATCTTTGAAATCCACGGTCAGCCGTTCGTTCTCCGCATCGCCGAACACATAGGTTCCGGCGCCGAAATGACAGGTGATACCCTTCGTTTTCCAGATATGCAGATAGCGCGTGCAGGCTTTCTGCTCATCGTTCTCGCCAGTGCGGCCCACAAGCGCCTTGAAGGCGGCGCAGTCCCCGGCATTTTCCCAGGAAAGGCCGCTCCTGTCTCCGGCTCCGCCCTCGGTGAAGTAATAGTCTTTCACCACGTGAGCGTCCAGCACGCCCAGATCGTAGATATGGGAACGCTCAAAGGCGATGGGAACCTGGGCGAAGGCAGCCGGCGCGGTATAGGTGGCCAGGTGATTGATGGCAATCCCTTCCGCCATCGCTCCGGGAAGGATGGGTATGTAACAGGTCGTATTGTCGGCGCTGATCTTTTTGAGTTGACGGGAGTATTCGGTGTCCGAATAGGGTTCGTCGGCATAAATGACGCTGCCGTCCGTCCCCAACGAAGCGGAAATCGTCCCGTCCACCGGGGCGGCGCCGATGCCGCAGATTTGCAGGATGCTCCCTTTGTCCTGTACGGTGAATTGCAGGATGGCGCAAAGGTTCCGGAAGCGGAACTGCTTTTCGGGGCCGGAGCGGGCGATGCAGATGCAGGCCTGCGAGAAAGAAGCCTCGTCCTCGCTGCCGGTCTTCATCTTGACCGAAAAATTCCCGGCCTCGTCCACCGTGGAAGCCAGCGTGGCGGGATAGACCGCGTAAAAGGCGGAAACGCCTTCCGGCAATACGGCCGTAAAAGTGGTCTCCGTCCCGCTGGTATTGGCGGTCCCATCCGTCGAAGCCATCTCGCCCGAGGAAGGGTCTTTGTAGAAAATCTTGATTTTGTCCCCGGCTTCCCATACCGGAATCTTCTGCTGCCCCGCTCCGTCCGCAACGGTCACCTTGGTCCCGGCGGCATCGGCCACGGGCACTTCAAAGGCGCATTGGAACACGGTGGGAACCCCGTTTGACGGCACGACTGCCTCAACCGGCCCGTCTTCCCGGGTGCAGGAAAACAGGCAGAAAGCGGCAAGGCCGGAAAGCAGCGCGAATAAAATGCGATGACTGTTCATTGTGCTTTTATTGTTTATTGTATCTGATTGCAAAATAGTTGATGGCATTGGCATTGCCGTTGCTGATGGTGGACGTATCGTAATCATTGCCCGATGACGCCTTGTTTTCGCAGGGCATCAGGCGGATGTACACCTGTTCGTGACCGAGGATTTCATCGGCGGGCAGCGGGAAGTCCATCTGCTTGAAGCCCAGACTCTGGCTGAGCAGGGTATTGGCATTGATGCCGATGTCGGGCACCACATACTTGGCGATGAGGTGCCATTGCGAATCGGCGGAAGCCGACATATCGCCGCTCAGGGACCACTCCGCCTTCCAATACCGGGGCGTACGGAGATTCTGGGAAATGTTGTGGGTGGACAACTGCATGGAGACGACGTCGGACACGATGTCTTTCGTCGAGAAGACGATGATCCACGCTTCTCCCCTTCCGGAGTTCCACCAGAAAGAATTGGCCCAGCACAGTTTCATTTCCGCGGTGGATACACCTTTTCCTGTGCTGTTGCCCTTGTAGGGCGCACAATAATCGCTGCCATCCTCCAGGATAATCCCGTAGCCGTTCTCGCTGGTGGTATGGCCGCTCCCGCAGGGCCCCAGATAGGTAAAATCCGATGAAGGCCAGCCGTGGGTCTTGTAGGTGTCGTTGATGTAGGAGGTCTTGGAGTGGGAGAAGTAGCCGTTGTTCCCGTAGGTGGGCAGCCAGATGTGGTCGGGGTTATCCGCGGGGATATTCATATAGCGGTACTCGGTCAGCAGCGCGGAGAAACTGCCGGCGATGTCATCTTCCAACGCCAGGTCCTCATAGCGCATGTGGCGAATCTGGTAGTTGCCGATATTGCCGCACAGATCCTCGTCCGCATGGTCCTTGTCCACGAAACTCCGGTAGTTCTCATGGACGATGACGCCGGAAATGCGTCCTTTTCCATAGGGGAGTTTTCTCCCGTCTCGGCGATAGGGGCAGGTCGTGTTGGTGTACATATACATGCTGCTCCCCTCGATATCCCGGATCAGGATGGGGAATTTGCTCACCCGGTCGCTGTTGAACAGGTTGGTATAGCCTTCGTTGACCGGCGTCAAGCAGCCCTTGCGAACGGGAATCTCGCAGTCCTGAAGCGTCACGTAGGTATAGATGTCTTCGTCGGTCAGTTCGGACATTTTCAGGTTCTTGACCGGAAGGACGATGCCCTCTCCGGACCGGGATTCCAGCACCATGGATTCCGTCACCCCGTAAATCGTATAGCGTTCCGGCTGGAGTTCCTTCTGTAGGCTGGCGCCGTTGAGCAGCATCCGCACATAGGTGTCCGGGCGGAAAACATTATCCTCGGCCGAGGCGGTCCGGATCCGGAATCCGTATCTCCCGTCGGTGCTCTCGATGTAAACCGTTTCTTTGTCGGCTGCATAGTCGATATAGTTGACGGCCAGGACGGCATTCTCTCCGACATTGCCGGATTCGGGACGGCTCACGACATAACCTTCGATGCAGATATCGTCGGTAACGAGGCTGCCCGCGGTGGTCGCCAGCGAGCGTACCTGCGGGAATGACTGGGTCTCACCGATGACATTGCCGGAAGGCGCCTGGGTGACCAGAATGGTGAAGGAGCGTTCATTTTTCCAGCCGTCGACATATTTGAGACGCAGGCGCGCCCTTCGGACATGCTGATCATCCGGATTGTCCACCGTGGTCATCTCCAACTGTTCCGGGAGGATATTTACGGAAGAAATCCAGCCCTCGCCGTCGATATAGACGACATGGCTTTGGATGGCCCGCGTATCGACGTTCCCTACAATGGGCAAGGTTAAAACGCCTCCGCTGCCATTGTACGCAATGATGCCGGTCTGAGGAAAATCCAGGGACTCGGCTACGGCTCCCTCCTGCCGGACGAGGATGGAATCGCAACGCGAATCTGTTCTCAGTTCCACCAGTCCCTGCCGGGGAAAGCCTTCGTTGTACAGATAGTCCAGGCTCAGGGTAGCATCCCCGTCGAACGCGTCGGTCACGGCCGCCAGCCAGGAGCCGCCCTCCAACACCCGCACCGTTCCAGCTTTGTTGGAATAGACGGGGACGCGCAAACGGCCGATGTCGGAAGGCACGGTAAACACCTTCACGGGCAGCCCCAGCTCGTCCCTTTGAAGATATTCCGCATCATCTATCTTGCACGAAGCCAAGATCAGGAGCGAAAGGAAAAAGATTATTTCGTTTTTCATCAGGCAGGATTTTGGGTTAAAAAGAGCTGTGCCGTTATTTCCTTGTCATAGGCATCTTTGTGACTGAGGGTGATGATCGCCCTCCTGGCCACCGCCCCTGTATTGGGTGTCATGGAAAATGCCAGGCTGGTATCCGTAAAGGAAATGCCGCTGACCCACTCTTCCCCAGCCTCCGGATAGGAGACCGAGACGCGGATTTCGTCCAGATTCTCCTGAATGTTCATCGTCAGGAGGACCTTGCCGGCCGTAACATCCGAGGCCACATTCAGGGAGGAAGGCGTGAGGGTGAGCACCGGCGACGAAATGCCGGATGCCTGGATGATGACCAGCGTATCCCGGGAGGATCCGGCTTCGAAGGCGATGGACAGCTTGCGGGCCCGTCCGTAATTGCCGGCGAAGGCGAACTTCACCTGCGAACTGCCCGTGCCGGAAAGCCGGTCGAGGGAGGCCCAGTTGACCGGGGAGACAAATCCCGCCTTCCAGGAGGTGTTGCTGAAAACCATGACCGGCGTGAGCCCGGTTTCAGACGGGACTTCCACCAGGCGCGACTGAAGGCCGAGCTCCCGGTTGAAGGGGTCCTGTTTGGCGCAGGCGCAGACGGCGGCCGCGAACAAGATACTGACGAATAGATGCCTATAGTCCATATTGTTTATATGCGTTATTGTCCAACTGGTACCCGGAGGCGACGACCTGCTGGTCCGGAATAGGGTAGTACTCATGACACGGACGGATGTTTTCCTGTACGTCGGTATAGGTGTTGTACTGGGTCGTGAATTTGTACCAGATACCCCAGCGGACCAGATCGAACTTGCGCTGGAACTCTCCGAACAGCTCTCGCGCCCGCTCCTTGCGAATCTCATCCGTGAGTTTTTCCTTGGTCTTGAACGGGCCGTAGACCGGCAGGCCGGCACGGGTCTTCACTTCGTCCAGACAAGCGATGGCCTCCTCATTCTCATTCAGTTCACACAGGCATTCGGCCATCATCAGAACGGCATCGGCATAGCGGAACACCTTGTAATTGTTGGAGTCGTTCGAGGCATACATCAGCGGGCACCAGAATTTGGGTCCCATCCAGGTGCGGGAGAACTTGTGCCCGTTCCATTTGCTGACCATATTGTTGTCGCGACGGGCATCGCCGGCCGCCTCCGGCATCACGGAATTGGCAAAATAGGAGGTTGGCCTGATCGGGGCCCAGACGACGGCTTCGTTGCCCAGTTCGGGAATATCCACCCCATCGTAGTTGTAGCTGTCACCGGCCCGAGGATGAGGCATGCAAATGCTGGCGCAGTTAGAGGAATAGTTGAGCCCGCCCTTTTCATAGGCGTGCTGGATCTCGAAGATCGACTCCTGCGTGTTCTTGTTCCGGAAAGGAATGTCTTCCAGCGAATACTGGGAGAGGGGACCATAGATTTCGCGGAGCTTCTGCAAGGAAGTCATCGCGCCCGCCCAGTCCTTGTTCCACATTTGCATCTTGGCGACGAGCATCCAGGCCATGGCGGCCCCGCAGCGATGTTCTGTCTCGGAAGCGGTGGGAATCTGCTGCATGCGCGGGGCGAAGGCCGACAGTTCTTCGATCAGTGTCTGCCGGGTCTGAATGGCGCTCATGCGAGGAAGGGAGCAGACCCGTTTCAGATCGTCCACCGTGCGGACATAATCTTCATAGAAGGGCACATCTCCGAAGAAAGACGTGAGCAGGTAATAATAATAGGCCCGGAGGATTTTGGCTTCGCACAGGAGACGGAACACATCTTCCTGGTTGAGGTCCGAATGCTCCATCCCATAGATGGCGCAGTTGGCATTCCGGATACCGATGTAGCCATACTGCCAGACCACCTCCCCCACACCGCTGTTCGCAGGAGAGATGAGCAACCGGGCGTCAACCTGGGCCGAACCGTTGACCGACGCAAGGTCCGTAACTCCCTCCACGGCCATCATATAGCGGAAAATGTAGATGCTTTTCAGGGGAATGTAGGCGCCGTTGACGGCCGTCTGGCACTGTTCCTCGGAACGGAAGTAATCATCCGGAGAGACGATGCTGCTGGTATCTTCATCCAGGCACGCGGAGCACCATACGGCCCCGCAAAGAAAGGCGGCCGCCCGCAAGGCAAAACGGAAAGGATTCTTACTCTTAGCCATAACTCAATACTTCAATTGAATGAAACCGATGACGGTGCGGGCCTTGGGATAGGCACCCAGGTCCATGCGCCGCAGCGTGGAACCGTCCGACGATGAAGACACATCGGGATCGAACCCGTTGTAGGCCTTCCACAGATAGAGATTCTCTCCCGATACGCCTACGGTGATGTCTTTCAAGACCTTGCTTCGGATGTTCCACGAATAGGAGACGGAAACGGTCTTCAAGCGGAGATAGGAGGCATCATGCAGCTGACGGGTGCTGTGCACGTCTTCGTCGAAACTGCCTGCGCGGGGCAGATCGGAAGTCGGGTTTTTGGTCGGGTGCCACGCATTCACCATATAGGTATATTGGTTCGTTCGCGCGGAGCCGGCCATGAACAGTTCGGAATAGTTGAATATCTTTCCGCCGAGGGAATAGACCAGATAGATGCCCAGGGTCAGTTTCCCGATATTGAAGGTGTTCTGGAGGCCACCATAAAGGACCGGATCCGCATTGCCCAGGTAGGTAATGTCCTCGCTGTTGAGGACTCCGTCGTGATTTCGGTCCACATAGACCGGATATCCCAGGGTAGAGGTGCCGTTTCGGGACGCCACAGCATGGGTCACCTCATTGCGGGCGATTTCTGCTTCGTTGTGCCAGACACCGGCCGCCTGGAAGCCCCAGAGCGAGTTGATGGGATATCCCTTCACATAGCCGTACATCATATAGCCGGTGGACGGAGCCGCATAGGCGATGATGTAGTTCTCGCCGCCGATGTCTTCGACACGCTGCGTATTGTGGGAGATGGTAAAGGAGGTGCTCCAGACAAAGCCTCGTGTGACGATGTTACGGGAGTCGATGGACAGTTCCAGCCCTTTGTTGGAGGTGGCGCCGATGTTGGCCAGACGGCTGGAATAGCCGGACTGCCGGGCCACCTGTACGTTCAGGAGAAGGTCCGACGTGTACGCATAGTAGGCTTCGGCCGTAAAACTGAGCCGGCTGTTGAAGAACGACCCCGTAACGGCGAGGTTGAGCAGGTCGGTCTTTTCCCAGCGCAAATCAGGGGAAACGATCCGGGAAGGATAGTAGGCGACAGGCTGACGGCCGTCGAAAAGATAGCCACCCGTCGTGGAAGATAGTGCCGCCAGGGAACGGTACACCGGAATGGCGTCGTTGCCGGAGCGTCCGTAACTGAATTTGAGGGACAATTCATCCACGGCCGACACCCGCTTCATGAAGGGCTCGTTGTGGATGTTCCACCGCAAGGCGCCCGACGGGAAAAAGCCCCACTTATTGTTGTAGGCGAAGTTGGAAGCGCCGTCCGCACGGGCCGTGAACGTGAGGTAATAGCGTTTCCGGTAATCGTAGTTGATTCTTCCAAAGAAAGAAAGCGTATGTTTGTCCGTCTCGGCGGTCCCCGCATTGTAGGTGTTCTTATCCAGGACGGCATTCATGTTCTTCCATTTGACGGCATCCACCTGATAACCTTGTCCGGACAGGCTGAACGTGTTGCTAGTAAAAGAATACACGGAAGAGCCGACCATGATGTCCACCCAATGCTTTCCGCCATATTTGTGGTTCCAGTTCAGCGTAGCGTCCCCCGTAATCTTGTTCTCCGAATAGTATTGCCGGGTGGCCGATCCGCCTTGGCCATCACTTCGACTGGGAAGGGTCGAGGGCCAGTATTGGAACATATTTCGGTCAAAGCGGAAGAAAGAGCCCTGTGTTTTCAGGGTTATTTCATTGGTAATCTTAAAGTTGGCAAAGCCCGCAATGGTAAACATGCTACGGAGCGCCTTCTTGGTGGATTCCTTGATATGATAGGTGGGCAGCGTAATCTTTGCCCCCGTCGTGTTGAGCGGGTTGACGACGGCATCGGGCGACATCAGGGGAGACAGGTAGATGGCCGAATTGTACAGCCCCGTACCGCCTACGGACGCTACATTCTCATCCGTATCCCTGTAATTGTACGACAGGCGGATGCCGGCGTTAAGCCATTTGAACAGGTCGGTGGACACGTTGGCCCGGCCGACCAGATCGCGCACACCGCTGTTTTTGATGATACCGCGGTTGTCCGTGTGAGAGAAGGAAACATAATACTTGGTACGGCCCGACATACCGCTCACGGAAAGCTGCTCGGAATGATAGGGCGCAACGCGGGTTATCTCATCCATCCAGTCCGTTCCTTTGCCCAGCGAATAAGGGTCTGTAACCGCCAGGGCGCTCACGGGGGTCCTCGTTGTCCTGTCTCCGTACGAAGCGGTGCTCAACTGCGCATACTCGTTCCAGTAATTGGCAAACTGGGTGGCATTCATGACATCCAATTTGGAGGGAAGCATGGAAACGCCGCCGCTGAACTTGGCCGTGACGCTCACATTTCCGCTGACGGATGCCTCCTTGGTCGTAATCAGAATGACGCCGTTGCTGCCCCTGGCACCGTATATGGCCGTGGCGGAAGCGTCTTTCAAGACCGATATCGACTCGATGTCCGCCGGGTTGATCTCATTCAAATCCGTAACGGCGTCCACGACACCGTCGAGCACAATCAGCGGCTCATTCGAAGCGGTAATACTTCGGGTTCCACGGATACGGATCGAGGTGCCAGCGCCGGGATCGCCGGTCGTACTCATGATCTCCGCGCCGGCGATGCGCCCCTGGAGGGCCTGGTCAATACCTGTGACGGCGGCGGAACGCACATCTCCCATCTTCACATTCGCTACGCTACCCGTCAGGTCCGAACGGCTCACGCTGCCGTAACCGACCACGACGGTCTCATTCAGCAGGGTTTCGCTGCTGGGGTGCATCACGACGTTGACGACGGTCTGGGACTTAACCGGAACCGTGGCATCTTCGTAACCCAGGAAATAGACGACCAGGACATCCGTAGGGAGACATTCGATGCTGAACTGCCCTTTTACATCGGCGGTAACGGACAGGCGGACCTTCCCTTCCGGACTCGGCTTGGCTACAACAATCGCCGACGGCAGCGGCTCACCGGCCTCGTCGGCTACGCTTCCTTTCACGGTAATAGACTGTGCCGGCAAATTCACACAACACAGAACCATCAGGAAGGACAATATGATATTCAGTTTATTCATCTGCATCTGAGTCGGAAATTCCAGAGATTCCGTCTTTAGCAACCGGTATTTCGTATATGGAAATGTCGCGGATGCGGATGACGGTAGATAGATCGGAAGGCACGGAGAACAGGACACGGCTCTCGGAGCTGAAGACCCTCCCTCCGTTGTAGATATGAAGTCTGTGGAAACTGTCATTGCCGAAGTTCTCGCCGGCCTGCAGGTCAACGACATAGGTCGAACGGTTGATGTCGGCGAATCCGGCTCCCCCCACCAGCGTCACGGACACAGGGTAAATGCCGCTGCCACCCGGCAGGGCATCCGCCTTCGCATGAAAGCTGAGCCAGGCGTCCTGAATGGAACTGATTCCATCCATGGTGTCGCTGGTCCACGAATGGCCGGGCAAAATGGAAAGGCCCTCTCCGCCAAAAGACTTCTCCCAGATTTTCTTGTAGCCCTGCTGGACTGAGAAGAAAGCCCCCAGATAACTCCCGGGAGCAACAAAACTCATTGTTCCCGAGCGCAGTTCCAGGGTATTGCCGCGGGGCTTGGCCGAGTAGCTGACCGTATAATTTCCGGGGCCGTTCTTACTGATACCCGTTACCGTAAACCATCTCTCTGCCGTACCGCTTGCTTCCTTATAAAATATATCCACATCCTCCTCCGCCTGGACATTCCAGGAGGAAGACTCCCCTTCGAGGGGAACAATAAAGGCACTGGACACGATGGCACCGTCCGGCTTCGTTACGCTAATACGGCCCGCCGCGGAGGGTTTCTCCGCGCACGAGCTCAATAGTACCGTACAAGGCAACAGGGCAAGCGCCCATTTCAATAAATTCATTTTATCTTCTTTAAATTGAAATCTACAACAGTGGGGAGGTGATCGGACGGATTCCAGAAATTGGACACGCCGGAATACACCGGTTTGGTATAGGAGTCCCGAATCGTCTCCGCATAAGTGATCGCTTTGAGAAGCGGCTTGGTCACATAGATATAATCCACCCGGGCCTGGCCGTAAGTGGATGTCACGAACGTCCCCGGATAAACCTCGGCGATGACATCATAATAATAAGGTGCCGTGTCTTCGATGTAGTTGTGTGTCAGGAAGTCCTCGCTGGCATCCGACCATTTATATTTAAAATTGTCTTTTCTGGAACGGGAGTTGAAGTCGCCCAGCATCATCCAGAGTTCTTTACCCGGGTCGGCAACCGTTCGGGTCGTATGGTTCAAGATCCACTCCGTTTCCATCCGGCGGTATTTTTCACCGCCGTGATTCTTTTGTGATTCTTCCCGCTTCTCTTTGGGGATTCCCCTGTAATAGTTAAACGGCTGTAAATGGAGGGTTACAATGTTGAATTCCTTCCCTTCGATGTGAACCCGGGCCCATCCGGCTCCGTGCTGCACGACGGAATCCGGCTTGCTGCCGATAAACTGGCCCACTGTATCGATAGGATACTTGGACGTGACGACCTGTGGGAATGCATCCCGGCGACCGGAAACAAACAGATAGGAGTGTCCGTAGCGTTTCATCATCTCCCTCCATCCGGCGGGGAAGTAACGCTGGTCCTCCGGAATGCGCTCGGCTGTGCCCGTTTTTTTGTGATCCTCCGCTTCACACCAGACACAGATATCCGGATCTTTATCGTTGATCCAGTTCACGAAGCGGTCATAATTGTCTCCCTGTCCATCCCACATTCCATTCTGGATATTCCAATAGAGAAGACGGACCGTGTTCTTTTTCTTTTTCGGTACTTTCGCTTCCATCTGGAAGGCGGATCCCAGGATGAAGGATAAGAGAAATACGATGGCAAATGCTTTTTTCATAAGGCTAGAAATCTATGTCAACCAAAATGGGACGATGATCGGAAGGGGTGTAAAAATTGGACAGTCCGGTAGGTTCCGGAGTGGTCCACGTCGAGGTGATGACACCGGCGTTGCGCACCCGGGAATACGTTCCGGCATCGAGGTAGATATAATCGAAGCGGCTGAAACCGTAAGTGGTGGTGAAATAATTCTTGCCCGGGTACCGCGTTGCCAGTAAGTCGACGAGGGACGTCTCGGAGGCAATATGGTCGTGCACCCAATATTTGGGAGAGTCGACCTCCAGATTGCTGAGGAAGGCAGCGTCTTTCCGGGAGTGGGAATTGAAGTCCCCCAGCACAAACCAGCCCCTGTCAGGCACCCAGTAATTGTCGAGCACGGTCTTCTCCAGAATCCGGGTGATTTCGCGCAGCCGCTCCGCATCCTCATCCGAATGGGGATTCAGGTGAAGCGTGACGAAATAATACCCGCCGGCAGGCGTATTCACTTTGAAAAGGCCGGCTCCGTGCATAATGGGCGATTCGCCTTCAATCTTGCCCAGCTGCAGCAGCTTCTCGATGGGATAGCGGGACGTCACCACCTGCGGATAAGCCTCTTGGTCCCGCCTGGATATTCCAACATACTGATGGCCATATCGGGCGGCCAGGGCGGTCCAGTTACCCGGAAGATAGGAATCCTGCTCGACCGGAATCCAGGTGTCAGAGCCACTTTCATAATTGGTCCTGGCCTCACACCAGACGCAGATATCGGGAGAGAAACGATTCACGAATTCCACGAAATGGTCATAGCCGTACTGATCGTACCACATACCGTTCTGGATGTTCCAATACAGCACCCTGAGGCAATCCCGGGCATTCCACCCTCCGGGAACCTCTTTGACACAGATTTCATCCAGGTAGAAACCGTGGTTGCCCGATTCCGAAGAGGCAGCCATCCATTTGAAAGCCGTCGCGTCCGTACAATTGTCGACGACGGCCCTGACCGTCTTCCACTGCCCGGCTCCACCGAGAAGGTCTGCATTCATCGTGAGACTGGCGGTGGTACGTTTCAGCGAAAGGGAATCCGGAATCCCGGACACACCGTCCACAGACCACTCCTTAATGACGGCCGAACTACCTTCGGCCAGGAATTGAATGGCATCATCCGTTGACGGGTCAATGCAGAGGCGGAAGGAAACCTCCAGATTTTTCATCGCCTGGATGCCCTCGAGCGGATACATGGCAAACATTCCGCGTCCACGGTTGCCCATACCCACAGAAATATATCCCGGGCACTCCCGGCAGCGCAACATATACAGGTAGTCGTCAAAGCCACGGCTCCGGATGTAGGAGTCTGACATGCTGTGACTCTCCCTCACGGGGTCAGCATGATCCAGAAAAGAAGACTGAATAAATCCTGACCCGGCAGCTGAAAAATCTACCTTATTCGAGGCGTACTCATAGCCGTCCAGGCTCTCGTCACCGGACAGACCGGGCGCCTGGGCGAGCGGGTAGAACCCGTCCTTCTGGGAAATGACCTGCCCCCCCCATGCACACAAATCGAAACCCTCGAACCAGAGCATCCCGACGGGAGAACGGCCGTCCAGACTGAATCTGCGATATGAGCCCGGCTCCAGGTCGATATCGCCCAAACTCACCTCAAACATGTGATGATGATTGTCACAGGCGCGCACCGTCACACCCTTCAGATCCTGACCAAAAACCATCAAGGGATAGTGTCCTCCCTCAGCCCCCTGCCCCCCTGTACAATTCAAGACGAGGTCTTTCGAGGCATCGCCATAAAGAAATACATTCTCTGAGCGATTCCAGGAGAGAAGGCCGCAGACAGGGGTATCCGAACTCAACTTGACAGATGTCAAGGTTCCGGGAATCACAAAGTCCAGAACGGCATAGGGCGGCCGGAAGTCGAGATAAGAACCATAGGTGGAATCAAATCGGGCAAACAGCGGGATGGCCTGCAAGTCCTTCTTTTTGTGCAAGAATTGCGCGTTGGGAACCAAGACATTCTCGGCTGGATTTTCACCATAGAATGAGGCATTGTCCGATTCTAGCATATAGGCGACATAGACACCGAAGGGGGATGACTCAACATCCACAAACCACTCCTGTTTTACCGAATGAAGCTGAGGTTTATAGGACAGGCCGTTGACGAGAACGGTTTTGGACGAAAAATCGGCAGGGAAAGAGGCTGCATCAAAAATACCTGCATCGCAATTGAAACGAAGGAAGAATCGCTTCATTCCCTCCTGCTCCGGCAGGGATTCCTCGGACGCCGATTTATCCCGGGCGCTGTCATAATCCTTTTCAGACACGCAGGAATGCACCCCGACCCATCCGAACAGGACAACAATCAATAGAAGTTTCCTAGTTGCCAAAATAAATCTGTTTAGTAATCGTCGGCAAAGTTAGGCCTTGGGAACCTTGCGCGCAATAAACGCGTTGAAAAAGGTAGTATTATTACATTGTTTTACAAAGTTTATATGCTGATTTTCTAATTCTTATGATATGCATAAAAGTAGTTAAAAATTATTGTATTCTTGTGCAATAATGAAAATTTTTCTATCTTTGTCAGACAAATTATTGCTCATGACCAGATTCTTCTCCATTGTTCTCTTATCCCTCCTTACCGTCGTATCTTGCACAAAAAACAGGGAGAGCCTTGACCCCGAAATTGAAATGGCGTTGAAAAGTCTGGACGAAACTCTGGACCAAAACACCGCTATTGTCGAGGCGAAAAAGGCTCGGATAGCCTCTATTCGAGAGAAATTGCTTTATAGCGAGCCGGGGCTTCCCCAATACCAGATTTATGATGCCTTGTTCGAGGAATATCGCGTATGGAATTGTGATTCCGCCCTATTCTATGCACACCGCAAAGAAATACTGGCGGACAACCTGAACGACCCGGATTTGATAAACGACGTTGCGAAAGACATAGCCCTCCGGTATATTACATCCGGAATGTATTCATATGCCCTGAGTGTCATTATGAAAGCAGAGGAGCGTACAGGGACTTTTTTTTCCCAGGATCAGATCGGCGCGTCACTCCTGTATGAGATTTATCATCACATGGCTTTGGAGTTTAACGACAAGTATTCCCTCAGCGAGTTTGTTAAGCGCGAGGCCGAGTATCTGGAGAAGTCACGCCTGTCTGCGGATAAGGGAAGTGCTGCCTATTATAATCTCCTGGCGAAATCCATGATTTCAGAAGGTAAATACGGACAACTCGTCATCACCCTGCAGAAGATATTGACAGACAGTCACTGCACCACACACGAAAGGGCCGTTTATAATTACTGGATAGGAAAGGCGTACGAGACCATGGGTGATACCAAGAATGCTTTCCTGCGGTACATTATGAGTGCCCGAGGCGATCTCGAGTCAGCCAATCGGGAATACCGTTCCCTGACCTGCGTGGCGCGACTCTGTTTTAATAGCGGGATGGTGGACCGCGCCCACCGCTACATTAAACAATGCCAGAAAGACGCCTTGATCGCCAATGCGCGCAGGAGGCTTGCAGAGATCAGCAGCATTCTCTCTAAGATCGATGATGCCTATGAGCAGATCATAGAGGAGCAGAACCATAGCATCAAAGTCAGGGACCTTTTCCTTCATCTTATCGTGGGGCTGTTGATTCTAACACTGGTCTATCTGATTTTAAGCTTGAGAAAGCTCTCCCGTTCCAACAATGAAATCAGTAAAAACATGAAAACGGTCCGGGAAGCAAACCGCATCAAAGAAGCCTACATGGGACAATTCCTTGCGCTAGCCTCGAATCGCGCGGACTCGTTGGAGTTATACCGCTCAAAATTGCGCGCCTTGGCAAAACGGACCGATTTCGAAGGCATACAGCAGGAACTTCGCTCCGGGGAATTCATTAATGAAGAGCTGTCAAACCTGTATGATATTTTTGATAAAACCTTCCTGGGCCTGTATCCCGGATTTGTAGAACAACTCAATGCGCTCCTCCGACCGGAAGAACGGATTACCAAAGACCTGCCGGGCGGGAAGTTGACCAATGAGCTCCGCGTAGAAGCCTTGATAAAGCTGGGAATTACCGACTCTAAACAAATTGCCAAATTCCTGAAACTCTCCCCCACGACGGTTTTCAACTACAGGGTGAAGTTCCGAAACGCCTCCCTGCACGACCGCGACTCCTTTGAAGACCGCCTGAAAGCCATTGGCCGCTAACCTCCCTAAGACCCAACGGGTCCTGACGGGGGTTAGAATGTCCCGGGAGGCGCAGCCTCCCCCCAGGGAGCACAAAAATAGCTTGCCGGCGGGCAAGCTATTTTTGTGGTCCCTGTAGGGCATGATCCTACGACCCACAGATTATGAGTCTGTTGCTCTAACCAACTGAGCTAAGGGACCAAGTAAACCGTCCGACGAATCTCATCAGACGGTTTCTTACTATCCGTTACGCTTTCCTTAAGCTTTGATCTCAACGTTGACGCCGGAGGGAAGTTCCAACTTCATCAAGGCGTCCACCGTCTTGGGCGTGGAATCATAGATATCCAACAGACGGCAATAAGCGTTAAGCTCAAACTGCTCGCGGGCCTTCTTGTTCACGAAGGTAGAGCGGTTGACCGTGAAAATCTTCTTGTCCGTGGGAAGGGGAATAGGGCCATTCACGCGGGCGCCGGTAGCGGACACGGTCTCAACGATCTTCTTGGCTGACTTGTCAACCAACATGTGATCGAAAGATTTGAGTTTGATTCTTATTTTTTGGCTCATAGCTGTAAATTTTTTATTATTCTTCTTCGTCCTTGAACTTGAACCCGCTCTTCTCGATGATGTCTTTGGCCAACGAAGCAGGAACTTCTGCATAGTGGTCGAAGGACATCGTGCTCGTGGCGCGACCGGAAGAAATGGTTCTGAGGACTGTCACATAACCGAATTGCTCGGAAAGCGGAACAAAGGCCTTGACGATGCGCGCACCGACGGTGGAATCCATCGCGTTGATCTGACCGCGACGGCGGTTCAAATCACCCACGATATCACCCATATAGTCTTCGGGCGTCACCACTTCAAGGTTCATAATCGGCTCGAGCAACACCGGCTTGGCTTTGGGACAGGCGTGACGGAAAGCCATCCGCGCGCAAATCTCAAAGGAGAGCTGGTCGGAGTCCACAGGGTGGAACGAACCGTCCTTGAGGGTCACCTTGAGGCTTTGGACCTCGTAACCCGCCAGAACGCCGTTGGCCATCGCGGACTTGAAACCTTTCTCGACGGAAGGAATGAACTCTTTGGGGACATTGCCGCCCTTGACTTCGTCGACAAACTGCAAACCGTTCACGCCCTCATCGGCAGGACCGATTTCGACGATGATGTCTGCAAATTTACCGCGGCCACCGGTCTGTTTCTTGAACACCTCGCGGTGCTGGACCGTACCGGTGATGGCCTCTTTGTAATTGACCTGGGGAGCACCCTGGTTGATATCCACGCCGAATTCACGACGCAGACGATCCACGATGATATCCAAGTGCAACTCACCCATACCACTGATGACGGTCTGACCCGTCTCGTGGTCGGATTTGACGGTAAAAGTCGGGTCCTCCTCGGCCAATTTAGCCAAGGCGATGCCGAGTTTGTCAAGGTCTTTCTGCGTCTTGGGCTCTACGGCGAGACCGATCACGGGATCGGGGAACTCCATAGACTCCAAGGTCAGCGGGGCGTTCTCCACGCAGATGGTGTCTCCCGTACGCAAATCCTTGAATCCGACAGCGGCGCAGATGTCACCGGCTTCGACGAATTCGATGGGGTTTTGCTTGTTGGAGTGCATCTGAT